>DASVAP010000280.1:0-16274 GCA_036376275.1 Planctomycetota bacterium
GCGGTCGGGCTCTCGAAGGGCGCCAGGCGGTCCGGACGCCCCGCGAGCGCGCGAAGCGCGCGCTCCGGACCGCCTGGCGTCCTTCGAGAGCTAGGGCGGCACGGGCGCCAGCGGGCCGGACAAGCGGGTCACGGCCGCGGGCGGGGCCCCAGGGGGCGAGCCAAGCTCCCAGACCCCCCCGGGCCCATCGGAGAGCCCGAAGCCTGAAGAGAGGGGCGACGCGGCCCCTGTCCCTTCGGTCACCCGAACGCGCGCCGGCTCCCCCTCCTCGCTACTCCTCCTCCTCTGCTCCGCGTCCTCCGCGTCTGCCCTCCGCGTCTCCGCGCACCTTCTTCTCTTCCCCCAGCACGATCCGCGCCGCCTCCGGTAGGTCCGCTGCCGTGAGCGGCCACGCATTCGCCGGGAAGCTCTCCCGCTCCGCCACGCCCTTGCCGGTCAGCACCAGGACGCCGCCCGCCAGGCCGGCGCGCGCGCCGGCCTCGAGGTCGCGCCGGCTGTCGCCGATCGTCCAGCTCGCCGCCAGGTCCAGGGCGAAGCGCCGGGCCGCGGCCAGGATCAGCCCGGGGGCGGGCTTGCGACAGTCGCAGGCCCGGCGGAACGGGGGCGCGCCCTCCTCGGGGTGGTGCGGGCAGTGCAAGATCGCGTCCACGTGTGCGCCGCCCCTGGCGAGCTCCTGCTCGAGGCGTGCATGGATCCGCGCCAGGGTCGGCTCGTCCAGGAGGCCGCGCGCGATGCCGCTCTGGTTCGTGACGACCACGACCTTCCAGCCCGCGCGGTTGAAGAGCCGCACGCCCTCGGCCGCGCCCGGCAGGAGCCTCAGGTCCTCGGCGCGGCGCAGGAACCCCAGCTCGTCGACCAGGGTGCCGTCCCGGTCCAGGAAGACCGCGCGCGCGCGCGGCGCGCTCACGGGCCGGCCTCGGGCCGCAGGCGCGCGAAGACGCGCACCGGCTGCAACGGGCGCTGGTAGCGGAAGGGCGCGAAGAAGTCCGGCTGCGGCAGGAAGAACGGGAAGTGGATCGTGCTCTGGATGCCGGTCGCGCCGAGGGCCCAGTCGACCACGTGGTAGCGCAGGCTCGGCCGGAGCTCGACCCGGTACGGCGCGTAGCCGGCCAGCTCGAGGCTGACGCTGTGGACGCGCTCCTTGTCGAGCGCGATGTGGCAAGGGGTGACCCAGCCACTGTCGCGGCCGTCGATCAGGACGCGCGCGCCGGCCGGCTCGCTGCTCAGGAAGGAGCCCGGCGGGGTCGTCGAGATGCAGGCGGCGGCCAGCGCGAGGACGGGCAGGACGAGGAGGCGGAGCACGGGGGGGGAAACCGGGACGGGCGCGTCCGGTAGCGTCGGAGAGTTTACAAGCCGCGAGGGCTATGGAACTCTCGGGTGCGGTGAGCCAAGCCCTTGACCCTGGCGGGGAGAAAGCCATGTGGCGCGCGCCGGAGCCGGCCGACCCGCTGGCCCGCGCCTTCCTGCTGGCGGCCGTGGCCCTCGGCGCGCTGCGCTTCCTGGGCCTCTCGCGCTGGAGCTTGTGGCTCGACGAGGCCCTGACCCTGGCCGACACCGCCAGCGGGGGCACGGAGGCCAACCCGGTCGGCTACTGGCTCTTCGACCTCTTCTACGGCTTCGCGGGCCAGCGTCCGGACGAGCTCTGGCTGCGGCTCCCGGCCGCGGTCTTCGGGCTGAGCGCGATCCTGGCCTGCGCCTGGGCGCTGCGGCCCTTCGTCGGCGCGCGCGCCGCGGCCCTGGGGGCCTTCTTCGTGGCGGCCTCCTCCTGGCAGCTCTACTGGTCGCAGAACGCGCGCTTCTACACGCTGGCCCAGACGCTGGGGCTGCTCGGCGGCGGCTGGTTGCTGCGCGGGCTGCTGCAGGGCTCGGTGCGGCGCACGGTGCTCGGCATCGCGACGCTCGCCCTGGCGGCGCTGACGCATCCGAGCGCGGCCTTCCTGATCGGACCGCTGCTGGTGCTGCCGTGGGTCGTGCACTGGCTCGAGTGGCTCCCGCCGCGCTCGACGCGGAGCAAGGCCTGGGCCGTGTTCGGCGCGGTGTGCCTGCTCTTCTTCGTGCTGGGCTCGGGCTGGGCCCTGCGGACCTGGCTGCAATGGGAGAGCCGCCAGGGCACGGGCGCCTTCCTGCACTTCGCCAAGACCGTCGGCTACTGGCTCACGCCGACCGTGGCCCTGGCCTTCGTCGTCGGGCTCGCGCGCGGGCTCGGCGACCGCGCGGCCTTCCTGCCGGTGGCCGCGGCCGGGCTGGGCCTCGGCGCGGCGGCGCTGGCCTCGCTCTTCCTGCGCGTGAGCGCGCAGTACGTGTTCGTGCTGCAACCCTGGGTCGCGGTCTGCGCCGGCCTGGCGCTCGCTCCGCCCGGGGCTCCGCCGGCCGAGGGGGTAGCGCGCCGGCGGCTCGTGCGCCTGGCGCTGCTCGTGGCCCTGCCGGGGCTGATCGAGACGACGCTCTACTTCGGCGTGCGCAACGGCGACCGGCCGCGCTGGCGCGAGGCCTATGCCTACGTCTTCGAGCACCGCGGCCCGCAGGACCTGGTGCTCGGCATGGAGGCGCCGGTGGCCGAGTTCTACCTCGATCCCGCGGCGCGCAAGCTGCGCACCTGGACCGAGACGACCTGGCTGGACGACTTCCGCTCGCACCTGGCGCTCGACGCGGCGCGCTACGGCCGGCGCACGTGGTTCGTGGTCAACGCGACGCAGCTCGACGACTGGACCAGCCGGCCCGAGTCGCGCCGCGACCGGGCCGAGGTCGAGCGCATCCTGGACGAGGAGTGCGAGCGCGTGGCGAGCTTCGAGATCCCGCTCACGCCGCGCGACCTCGACGTGCACGTCTACGTGACCCGTCCGTAGGCCGGGTCACGTGGAGGTGCACGCGCTCGGACCGGCTGCGCTAGGGCAAGCCCGTCATCCGGAACCACGGCAGGTCGAAGCCCAGCACGTGCTCGAAGAACTCCGTCTGCGTGAAGTCCTGGCGCTCCTGGGACAGCGCGTACGTCCCGCGCGCCTCGCCACCCATCGCGTAGCGCCCCACGGCGAAGCCGCCGATCGCGCCGTAGCCGGCGGCGCAGCCCCCCAGGGCGAGGTACCCCGCGCTCATGCCTCCGAAGCTGATCCCGCCCAGCGCCATTCCGCCGAAGGCCCCCAGCAGTCCGAGCGAGACGCCGCCCCACGAGAAGAGCCCGCAGGCGATCCCACCGCAGGCGACGACCCCGTAGGCGCGCGCCCCGAAGGCCAGCACGCCCTGGGCGACCTCCGGCGACATCGCCAGCCAGCCGCGCGCGACGCGCTTCGGCTGCCCCGGCTGGCGCGGCCCGTTGAGCACGTGCACGAGCGGCAGCCCGAGCCAGGTGCGGTGCGAGCGGTACTCGTAGGGCAGGCCCGAGGCGTACAGGCGCCAGCTCGTCCACGCGCGGCGCAGGCGCCCGCCCTCCGCCGTGCGGGCCTGGGTCGGCTGGCCCACGCCCAGCGCCGAGAGGTCCGCGGCGAAGGCCGCCGCGTCGGCGTAGCGCTGCGCGCTGTGACGCGCCATGGCGCGGCGCAGCACGGCGCACGCGTCGCGCGAGAGGCGCGCCTCGATCGAGTCGGCCGCGGGCGGCAGGGCGTTCTTGATCTTGTCGAAGACCTCGAGCACGCTCGCGCCCTCGAACGGGCGCAGGCCCGTCAGGGCCTCGAACAGGCACACGCCCAGGCTGTAGACGTCGGTGCGGTGGTCGACCTTCGCGCCGGCCAGGAACGCCTGCTCGGGCGACATGTAGTAGGGCGTGCCGAGCGTGTCGCCGGTCAGCGAGAGGGCCGGGTCGCCGTCCGACTTCGCCAGACCGAAGTCGACCACCACCGGCGTCCCGTCCTTGCGCAGCAGCACGTTGGAGGGCTTGACGTCGCGGTGCACGATGCCCTGGGCGTGGGCCACCGCCAGGGCCGTCGCGACCTGGGCGCACAGGCGCGCCAGGGCCTGCTCGAGCGTGCCGCCCGCCTGCGCCAGGGCCGGGATGCCGGCCGCGCGCGCCAGCTCGTCGGCCGTGAAGCGCCGCCCGGCCGCCGGCCCGAGGGCCTCGAGCACGCGCGCCAGCGACGGTCCCTCGACGTACTCCATCGCCAGGTACGAGAGGCCGCGCTCGCTGCCGACGTCGTGGATCTGCACCAGGCTCGGGTGGCGCAGCTTCGCGATCGCCAGGGCCTCGCGCCGGAAGCGGTCCACGTGGGTCGCCTCGAGCGCCAGGCCCGGGCGCAGGATCTTGAGCGCGACCGGCCGGCGCAGCTCGGTGTCGCGCGCGAGCCACACCAGCGCCATCCCGCCGCGTCCGAGCTCGCGCACCAGCTCGTAGCGACCGAGGCGTAGCCCCGGCACGAGCGCCACGCTCGCCACGGGCACCTGGGCCAGGCCCGACTCGATCATCTTCAGGCAGCGCTCGAGCCCCGGACGCGCGGCCGGCGGCACGCGCTCGAGGAAGGCCTGCTTGCGCGGGGCGCGCCCGGCCGCCAGCAGGTCGGAGTACTCCGAGACCAGGGCGTCCAGGCGGTCGTCGAGCTCGTGGGCGTCGTCCATGGGCCCTAGGGGCGCCGGGACTCGCGCGATTCGTCGCGGCCCAGGCCTTTTTTCTCGAGCTCGGCCTGCCAGGCGCCCAGCGCGCGCCGGTAGAGCGAGTGCACCGCGCTGGCCGAGCGCCCCATGCGCGCCCCGGCCGCCTCGGCCGAGAGGCCAACGAACTGGCGCAGCCCGAGCACGCGCCGGTGCTCGGCCGAGAGCGCGAGGTAGGCCGCGAGCATGCGCGCGCTCTCGTCGCGTGCGGCCGCCAGGGTGCGCGGCCCGGGCACGGCCGCGGCCGGGTGTCCGCCCCCGGCGCGGCTCCAGTCGGAACGCTCCAGGCGCTCCGGCCGCCCGTCGCGCCGCGCCGTGCGCCAGGCGCGCGCGGCGTCGATCACGACCTCGCGCGCGAGACGCGTGAGCAGGCCCCACAGCGCACCGGGGCCCTGCGTGACCGGCGGCAGGCCGCGCGGGTCCTTGAGGGCGCGCAGGTAGACCTCCTGCACCAGGTCGTCGAGCTCCACGCGCGCGCGCAGGGCCGCGCCGGCGAGGTGCGCCACGACCAGCCGGAGCCGGCGCTCCTCGGCCGCGAGCCGCGCGCCTGCGTCGGCATCCTCGGCGCCCGCTCCATCCCGCTCCGTCATCGTGCGCACGGAGTCTACGCCCCGCCCGGGCCGCTGCGTCGGGGGCCGGATGGCTTTCGTCGCCACGGGCACCTAGGCTTTCCCTTTCCGCCGGCGTCCGGCCCACCCCCCCTTCCCGGCGTTCCCAGGAGCCCGATGGCCAAGCAGGAGATCCGCGACCGTTCCGACCCGGAGAGCATGCGCGCCTTCATGCGCGCCCTGCTGGAGGACGTGCGCGCGCTCGAGAAGATGCTGGCCGGGGAGTGGTTCGAGACCGGCGTGCGCCGCATCGGGGCCGAGCAGGAGATGTTCCTGGTCGACCGCGGGCTGCACCCGACCAACCGCGCGCTGACGCTGCTGGAGGAGCTGCCGCGCAGCTCCTTCACGACCGAGCTCGGGCAGTTCAACCTGGAGCTGAACCTGACCCCGCTCGTGTTCCAGAAGGACTGCCTCTCGGTCCTGCAGCGCGAGATCGAGGAGCGCCTGGCGCTGGTGCGCGAGGTGGGCGCGCGCCACGGCGTGCACGTGCTCCTGACGGGCATCCTGCCGACGCTCGAGAAGCGCCACCTCGGGCTCGACTCGATGACCCCGATCCCGCGCTACTACCAGCTCAACCAGATCATGCGCGGGCTGCGCGGGGGCGAGTTCCGCACCTACATCAAGGGCCTCGACGAGCTGCAGGCCAAGCACGACAACGTGATGCTCGAGGCCTGCAACACGAGCTTCCAGCTCCACTTCCAGGTGGGGCCGGGCGAGTTCCCGATGCTCTACAACGTGGCCCAGCTGGCCACCGCGCCGGTCCTGGCGGCGGCCGTGAACTCGCCGGTGCTGCTGCGCCACCGCCTGTGGCACGAGACGCGCGTGGCGCTGTTCCAGCAGTCGGTCGACACGCGCTCCGAGACCCACGCCCAGCGCGGCGGGCGCGTGCGCGTGAGCTTCGGCGACCACTGGATCGAGGACTCGGTCCTGGAGATCTTCCGCGAGGACGTGGCGCGCTACCGCGTCCTGATCGCGACCGAGCTGGAGGAGTCGCCGCTCGAGAAGCTGGCGCGCGGCGAGGCGCCGGAGCTCAAGGCCCTGCGCCTGCACAACGGCACGATCTACCGCTGGAACCGCCCCTGCTACGGGGTGGTGGATGGGCGCGCGCACCTGCGCATCGAGGCCCGCGCGTTGCCGGCCGGCCCGAGCGTGCTGGACGAGGTCGCCAACGCGGCCTTCTTCTTCGGTCTCATGTGCGTGCTGTCCGACGAGTATGGCGACCCGAAGGACAAGATGCCGTTCGACGACGCCAGGGCGAACTTCATGGCCGCGGCCCGCTACGGGCTGCACGCGCGCCTGCACTGGTTCGGCGGGCGCACGGTGGGGGCCGACCAGCTCATCCTGGAGGAGCTCTTGCCGCTGGCGCGGCGCGGACTCACCTCGCGCGGCATCGATGCGAGCGACATCGAGCGCTACCTGGGCGTGATCGAGCGCCGCGTCGCCAGCGGGCGCACCGGTGCGCAGTGGATGCTCGACTCGCTGGAGGCCATGGAGGGCCAGGGCCGCGCCGACGAGCGCTACCGCTCGCTCACCTCGTGCATGCTGGCCAACCAGTGGACCGGGCAGCCGGTGCACGAGTGGCCGCTGGCGGCGGTCGAGAGCGCGGCCGACGTGCGCGACAGCTACCGGACGGTGGGCCAGTTCATGACCACCGACCTCTTCACGGTGCACCCGGAGGACCTGATCGATCTGGCGGCGAGCGTGATGGACTGGAAGCACCTGCGGCACGTGCCGGTCGAGGACCACGAGGGGCACCTGGTGGGCCTGGTCACGCACCGCATGCTGCTGCGTCAGGTCAGCCATGGCCAGGGCAACCGCCCGGTGGCCGTGCGCGAGATCATGCGGCCCGATCCGATCACCGTGACGCCCGAGACGACCACGCTCGAGGCCCTCGGGCGCATGCGCTCGAGCAAGGTCGGCTGCCTGCCGGTGCTGCAGGACGGCAAGCTGGTCGGGATCGTCACCGAGTCGGACTTCATCGACGTCTCGGCGCGCCTGCTGGACGAATGGCTGCGGGAGGAGTGAGCATGCGCGCCGCCGGTCCGGCGGACGAGCTGGGCGCGCTGCCGCGCGTCCTGGGCGTCCATCCGCCAGGGCCGGCGCGCGGCGGGACGCTGGTGCTGGTGGTCGGCGGCGTGCACGGCAACGAGCCCGCCGGGGTGCGCGCGATCCAGGCCGTGCTGGCCGAGCTGGCGCGGCGTGCCCCGCCCTTCCGCGGGCGCCTGGTGGGCCTGGTCGGCAACGCGCGCGCCCTGGCCCAGGGGCGCCGTTACCTGACGCTGGACCTGAACCGCCAGTGGACCGAGGAGCGCCTGCGCGCGCTGCGCGCCTCCTCCGCGCCGCTCGGCGACCCCGAGGCGCTCGAGCAGTGCGCGCTGCTGGAGGCCTTCGACGAGCACCTGGCCCAGGGCTTCGAGCGCGTGGTCCTGCTCGACCTGCACTCGACCTCGGCCGGGGGCGCGCCCTTCTCGATCGTGTCCGACACGCTCCAGAACCGGCCCTTCGCCTTCGCCCTGCCGGTGCCGGTCCTGCTCGGGCTGGAGGAGCGCATCGAGGGCACGCTGCTCGCCTGGTTCGCCGACCTCGGTCATGTCGCGCTGTGCCTGGAGGGCGGCCAGAACGACCTGCCCTCGACGGTCGAGCACCACGTCGCGGCCCTGTGGCTGATCCTGGCGGCGGCCGGCTGCGTGGCCGAGGCCGACGTGCCCGAGCTGGCCGCGCACCGCGCGCGCCTCGCCACCAGCGCGGGGCACCTGCCGGCCGTGGTCGAGCTGCGCTACCGCTACGGCATCCAGCCGGGGACGCGCTTCGAGATGAAGCCCGGCTACCAGAACTTCCAGCCGGTCGCGCGCGGCGAGGAGCTGGCCTGGATCGACGCCGGTCACGGCCCGCGCGTGGTGGCGAGCCCGCTCGGCGCGCGCCTCCTGATGCCCCGCTACCAGAGCCTGGGGGACGACGGGTTCTTCCTCGGGCGCGAGGTGCGGCCCTTCTGGCTGCGGCTCTCGGGCCTCCTGCGCCGCGCGGGAATGGCCGGCTGGGTCCGGTTCCTGCCGGGCGTGCGCCGCGACCCGGCGCGCTCCGACCAGCTCGTCGTGGACCGGCGCATCGCGCGCTGGCTCACGGTCGAGATCCTGCACCTCTTCGGCTGGCGCTGGCGCGCGCGCGAGGGCCGCAGCGTGCGCTTCGTGCGCCGGCGGGACGCCTCGTGAGCCGCGGCGCGGGAAGATGCGCGGCGGCCGCGCGTCGGTAGGCGCCATGCGCGTGCTCGTCACCGGCGGGGCGGGGTTCATCGGCGCGCACCTCGTGCAGGCCCTGCGGGCGCGCGGGGACGAGGTCCTGGTGCTGGACGACCTCTCCACCGGCCGGGCCGCGAACCTGGCGGGCCAGGAGGCGGGCTGCGAGCTCGTGCGCGGCTCGGTACTCGACGCCGCGCTCGTGGCGCGCCTTGTGGCGCGCGTCGAGGGCGTCTTCCACCTGGCGGCGCGCGTCGGCGTGCGCCTGGTGCTGGAGCAGCCCAGCGCGACGCTCGAGACCAACGTGGTCGGGACGCGCAACGTGCTCGCGGCCGCGGCCCGGCAGGGCGCGCGCGTCCTGTTCGCCTCGAGCTCGGAGGTCTACGGACGCAACGAGGCCCCGCCCTTCGCCGAGGACGCGCCGCTGCTCCCCGGCGCGACGCGCGAGCCGCGCTGGAGCTACGCGCTCTCCAAGGCGATGGGCGAGGCCCTGGCCTTCGCCCACGCGCGCGAGCACGGCCTGCCGGTCATCGTGGTGCGCTTCTTCAACGTGGTCGGCCCGCGCCAGCGCGGGGACTTCGGCATGGTGCTGCCGCGCTTCGTGCGCGCGGCCGTGGCCGGGGTCCCGCTCGAGGTGTATGGCGACGGCGCGCAGACGCGCTCCTTCCTGCACGTCGGCGATGCGGTCGAGCGCCTGCTGGCGCTGTGGGACGAGCCGCGCGCGCGCGGCCAGGTGGTCAACGTCGGCGGCGCCGAGGAGCTCTCGATCCTGGAGCTCGCGCGCCGCGTGCGCGCCGCCGCCGGGAGCTCCGCGGAGCTCGTGCGCATGCCCTACCGCGAGGCCTACGGGACGGAGATGCGCGACTTCCGCCGCCGCGTGCCGGACCTGGCGCGCCTGGCGGGGCTGATCGGTCCGCGCCCGGCGCGCTCCCTCGAGGCGATCGTGGCCGAGCTCGTGGCCCTGGAGCGGGCCGGAGCGGAATCCCTTGCCCCCGGGCGCTCCGCCTGACGATCACGGGGCGCATGCTGCGTCCCGCCCTGCGCCTCCTCGGGCTCTTCGCAGTCAGCGGGCTTTGTCTCGTGCCGGCCGTGCTGACGCGGCTGCTGGCGCTCGCCGGGCGCGAGCAGGCGGCGCTGCGCCTGGCGGCGCGCACGCAGCGGCGGTGGGGGCGGCTCTTCCTCGCGGTGCTGGGCGTCGAGCTCGAGCTGGCGGGCGAGCTCCCGCGGCGGCCGGCGCTGATCGTCGCGAACCACCTCTCCTACCTCGACGTCCCGGTGCTCGCGGCGCTGGTGCCCGGGCGCTTCGTGGCGAAGAGCGAGATCGCCGGCTGGCCGGTGCTGGGCCAGCTGGCCGCCGCCGCCGGCACGATCTTCGTCGAGCAGCGCCGCGCGCGCGACGTGCTGCGCGTCGAGCGCGAGATGGCGCGCACGCTGGCGGCCGGCGTGCCGGTGCTGCTCTTCCCCGAGGGGCGCTCGACGCGTGGCCTCCGCGTGGAGCGGCTCCACAGTTCCTTGCTCCAGTGCGCCGTGCACGCCGCGCTGCCGTGCCGGGCCGTGGCGCTTTCCTACGAGACGCCGGCCGATCCCTGGGCTCCGGCCGCGACCGTGTGCTGGTGGGGCGGGATGGGCTTCTGGCGCCACGCCTGGGGCCTGGCGCGCCTGGCGCGCGTGCGGGCGCGCGTGGCGGTCACCGCGGTGGAGCGCCAGGGCACCGACCGCAAGGCCCTGGCGGGCGCGCTGCAGGCCGACCTCGCCGCGGGCTTCGTGCCCGTGCGCCAGGCGCCGATCGCGCCGGACTGTGCCTGGCGCGCGCTCTTCACCGAGGCTTCA
This sequence comes from Planctomycetota bacterium, assembly GCA_036376275.1. Taxonomy (GTDB): domain Bacteria; phylum Planctomycetota; class UBA1135; order UBA1135; genus JABFRZ01. The sequence goes on from DASVAP010000280.1 coordinate 10,247, forward strand.
CCGCCGGAGATGGCCGCCCACGCGACCAGCGAGTAGCATCGGGCCTCTCGGCGGCGTGCTCGCGCGGCCGAACCCCCACCCGAGGAGCAGAGCGATGAGAGCGAAGACCTGGATCCCGGCCCTGGTGCTCGGTCTCCTGGCGACCCCCGCCCTGGCGCAGGGCGTGGGCAGCAAGGTCCCGGCCGTCGAGCTGGCGGACTTCACCCAGACCCCGGCCAAGTCCTTCGAGGACTTCCAGGGGCGCGCGGTCCTGATCGAGTTCTTCGCCTTCTGGTGAGGCCCCTGCAAGGGTCAGGTCGGGCACCTGAACGAGCTGCAGGAGAAGTGGGGGGGCAAGGGGCTGTCGATCCTCGCCGTGACGGACGAGGGCGCCTCCGAGACGGAGAAGTTCGTCGAGGAGACGTCGATGCGCTATGCCTACGCCTACGACAAGGGCGGCAAGCTCGCGCGCTACTTCGGCGTGCGCGGCATCCCGCACTCGGTCCTGATCGACGCGAGCGGGACCGTCGCGTGGGCCGGGCACCCCGGCTCGCTGGAGGATCGCCACATCCTGGCCGCCACCGCCGGCGCACTGCCGAAGCCGCTGTGGGAGTGGAACGGCGCTGCGAAGGCCGTCAAGACCGCGCTCCTGAAGCGCGACTTCAAGACGGCCCTCGCCCAGGCCGAGAAGCTCGGTGAGGGCGACAACGGGCCGGAGATCCTGGCCGCCGTGCAGGGCATGGTGAAGGCCAGGGTCGAGACCCTGAAGGCGGCTCAGGCCAAGGGCGATTACCTCGCTGCGCAGACCACCGCCGCCGCGCTCGTCAAGGAGCTGGCGGGCCTGCCGGAGGCGGCCGAGGCGAGCGCGATCGCGGCCGCGATCAAGGCCGACCCGAAGGCGCTCGAGGTCATCAAGGGCCAGCAGAAGCTGGCCAAGATCCGCGGGCGCGACCTCACGAAACGCAAGGACCGGGTCGAGGCCATCGCCGACCTGCGCAAGCTGCGCGGCGAGTACCTCAGCACCTATGTCGAGGTCGAGGCCGACGCGCTGATCGCCCAGATCAACGCGATGCAGGACGACGGGTAGGCCAGATCGGGCTGGGCGGCCGGGCGTGGGGCTCGGCCAGCCCCGGGCCCATGCCCGGCCGCGCTGCCGTGGCGTGGTGCCCGCCTCCGGGAACGCAGCGGTTGACGCCCCGGCGGACCTGGGGGATCCTTGCAGCAGCCCCGGACTCCTCGGCCGTGCTCCGGCCGGCCCTCCGGGCGCCGCCTGACCCAACCCCCGGGTTCTCCCATGCGCACCGGCCTGCTGGCGGTCCTCGTCTGCTCCTCGCTCGGCGCGCTGCCGGGTGCTCAGGTCACCACCAAGCTCGTCGCCGGCGGGCTGACGCGCCCGATCTGGGCCGGGGCGCCGCGCGGGGACGCGCGCATCTTCATCGCGCAGAAGGGCGGGCTCGTGCGCGTCGTGGCGGGCGGGCAACTCCTCCCGACGCCGTTCCTGAGCCTGGTCGGGAAGGTCTCGACCGGCAGCGAGCAGGGCCTGCTCGGCCTGGCCTTCCACCCCGGCTACGCGAGCAACGGCCACCTCTACGTCAACTACACCGACCTGGTCGGCGACACGGTCGTGGCGCGCTTCACGGTCTCGAGCGACCCGGACGTGGCCGACGCGGCCAGCGAGCTCGTGATCCTGCGCCAGAACCAGCCCTTCGCGAACCACAACGGCGGCGACCTGCACTTCGGGCCGGACGGCTATCTCTACGTCTTCTTCGGCGACGGCGGCTCGGCCAACGACCCGGGCTGCCGCGCGCAGACGCTGCGCAACCTGCTGGGCAAGGTGATCCGCATCGACGTCGACTCGGCCACGCCCTACGCGATCCCGCCCACGAACCCGTTCTTCGGGCAGACCGGCGTGCGCCAGGAGATCTTCCACTACGGCCTGCGCAACCCGTGGCGCAACGGCTTCGACTCCCTGACCGGCGATCTCTACCTCGGGGACGTGGGCCAGGACGCGATCGAGGAGATCGACGTGGCCCCGGCCGGCAGCGTGGGCCTCAACTTCGGCTGGAAGGTGATGGAGGGCACGGCCTGCAACACGTCCAGCAACTGCGATCCGGGCACGCCGGCCTGCAACGACCCGGTGCTGGTGCCGCCGATCGTCGAGCTGCTGCACACGAACGGATCCTTCGCCATCACCGGCGGTCGCGTCTACCGCGGCTGCCTGTGCCCGGGCGAGTACGGCAAGTACTTCTTCGCCGACTTCGCCGACAACAAGATCCGCTCGCTGGTGTGGGACCCGCTCAGCGGTCTGGCCACGAACCTGACCGAGCGCACGGCCGAGCTCGATCCCGGCGTCGGGCTCGCGATCCGCAACATCGCCTCCTTCGGCGAGGACGGCTTCGGCGAGCTCCTGATCGTCGACCACAGCGGCACCGGGGCGGGCGAGGTCTTCAAGATGGTCCCGGCCGCCGCCCCGGGAGCGCTCAACGTCGTGCGCAACGGCAGCGGCGTGAACCGCACCTGCTTCACGGCCACGAGCCTGCCGATCCTGGGCGGCACCTGGGAGGCGCGCGTCGACGCCAGGGCGCACTCCGGGGCGCGCCTGGTGGCCCTCTTCGGCTACGCCACGCCCTCGGCCGGGACCTTCCTCGGCCCGAGCGAGATCCTGGTGGACGTCGCCAGCCCGCTGCGCCTGCAGCTCGTCCAGGCCAGCTCGGGCGGGATCGACGTCTTCCGCGTGGCGGTGCCCTGCAGCCTGACGCTGGCGGGCGCGACCATCTCCTTCCAGGCCGCGATCGTCGGCCGGCGCATCGAGCTCTGCAACGCGATCGACGCCACCGCCGGCACGTACTGAGCGCGGCCCGCGGCGCGCGGCTCGTTTCCGCGCCAGCAGCGCGCCCCGCGCATCCGTAGAATCGCGCGCCCGATGTCGCGCCTCGCCCCTTCCTGGAGCGCCCTCCTCGCGGCCCTGGCGCTCGCCTGCGGCCCGGGCCAGGCGGCCGTGCCGCCGGTGCCGCGGCCCGCGAACCTGGCCGACTTCGACCCGCGCGCGGCCGAGCGCATCGCCGCGGCCGTGGCGCGCGTCGAGGCCGAGCCGCGCAGCGGGGCCGCCTGGTCCGAGCTCGGGCTCGTGTACGCCTCGGAGCGCCTGAAGGCCCTGGCCCTGGAGTGCTTCGGCGTCGCGGCGCGGCTCGAGCCGCGCCAGCCGAAGTGGCCCTATCGCGAGGCGGTCACGCTGGCCCAGCTCGGCTCCTTCGACGAGGCCGCGCGCGCGATGGAGCGCTCGCTCGCGCTCGAGGACGGCTATCCGCCGAGTCACGCGCGCATGGGCGACTACCGCCTGTCGCAGGGGGACCTGGCGGGGGCCGAGGCCGCCTACCGGCGCGCGACCGAGCTCGACTCGAGCTACCCGGGCGGCTGGGTCGGCCTCGCGCGCGTGGCGCTGCAGCGCGACGAGCCGCGCGCCGCGCTCGAGATCCTGGAGCGCCTCGCGGCGGAGGATCCGGAGGACCGCACCTTCCGCCAGCTCCTGGCCGTGGCGCGCCAGCAGGCGGGGGCCGCGGGCGCCGTGCCGGCCGAGAGCCTGCTGGGCGACGCGGAGCTGCCCGTGTGGAACGATCCGTGGGAGCTGGAGGCGCGCGCCTTCCGCCAGAAGCCGGCCATGCTGGCGGCCGCGCGCATGATCGAGGGCGGCCAGGCGGCGGAGGCGCTGCAGCTCCTGATGGAGGAGCGCGCGCGCGGCGTGGCGCCGGCCGAGAACGCGCTCTCGGTGGCCCAGGCCCTCGTGCGCCTCGGCCGCAAGCCGGAGGCCCTGGCGGAGCTCGAGCTGGCCCTGACGCGCGACCCGGAGGACTCCACCGCGCTCCTGATGAAGGCCAACCTGCTGGACGACACCGGCGACGTCCAGGGCGCCGTGCGCGTGCTGGAGCGCATCACCGAGCTGCAGCCGAGCTTCGCCGGCGCCTTCGCGGCCAAGGCGCGCAAGTACCAGGCGCTGGGCTTCCACGAGCCGGCCCTGGAGGCCTTCGACCGTGCTCTCGAGCTCGGCGCCGACGACTTCGAGCTGCGCTTCGCGCGCGGGCAGAGCCTGCTCGTGCTGCAGCGCTGGCCCGCGGGCGAGCAGGCCTTCGCGCGCCTGGTCGAGGAGCGCCCGGAGCACGGCGACGCCTGGCTCTCGCTGGCCATCGCGCGCCTGCGCACCCAGGGGCTCGAGGCGGCCGAGGCGGCCCTGGCGCGGGCCGAGGCCAGCGGCAACGCCTCGCCGCAGCTGCTCGAGGACGTGCGCCGCTCCCAGGCCGGCGCGCGCGCGCGGCGCGAGCGCAAGGCGGGCCAGGGCGGAGAGCGGTGAGGCACGCGCGCGGGCTGGCGGGGCTCGGCGGCGTGCTCGTCACGCTGGCCGGCTGCGCGGAGGCGCCGGGGTCGGACGCGGCGCCGGCCGCCTGGTTCGTCGAGGAGGCCGCCGCGCGCGGGCTCGTCTTCACCTGGCAATCGGGCCACGCCGGGCGGCACTACTTCCCCGAGATCATGGGCGGAGGCGCCGCGCTCCTCGACCTCGAGGAGGACGGCGACCTGGACGTCTACTGCGTGCAGGCCGGCGCGATCACGGCCGAGCCGGCCGCGCGGCCGGGCGACCAGCTCTTCGTGAACGAGGGCGGCGGGCGCTTCCGCGACGCCAGCGCGGCCAGCGGTGCCGGCGGGCGCGGCTACGGCATGGGCGTGGCCGCCGGCGACGCCGACGAGGACGGGCGCACGGACCTCTACGTGACCAACGTCGGGCCGAACGTGCTGCTGGCGAACGCGGGCGGCGGCCTGCGCGACGTGACCGACGCGGCCGGCGTGGGCGAGCCGAGCTGGAGCACGAGCGCCGCCTTCGTCGACGTCGACCGCGACGGCGACCTGGACCTCTTCGTGACGAACTACATCCGCTGGTCCGTGGGCGGCGAGATCACCTGCTACACGAAGCCGCACCCGGAGGACTACTGCTCGCCCAACTCCTACGCCGCGCCGGCGCCGGACACGCTCTACCGCAACGAGGGCGCGGGCGTGTTCCGCGACGTCTCGCAGGAGGCCGGGCTGCGCGCCGCCTCCGGCAACGGGCTGGGCGTGGTGGCCACGGACTTCGACGGCGACGGCTGGGTGGACCTCTTCGTGGCCAACGACGGGATGCTCAACCAGCTGTGGCGCAACCGCGCCGACGGGAGCTTCGAGGAGGTGGCCGTGGCCGCCGGGTGCGCGGTCGACCAGGACGGGCGCAAGAAGGCCGGCATGGGCACGCACGTGGCCGACCTCGACTTCGACGGCGACGAGGACCTCCTGGTGGTGAACCTGTCGGGCGAGACCGACTCCTACTACCGCAACGACGGCGGGCGCTTCGCGGACCGCACGCCGCTGGTCGGCCTGGCGGGCGCGAGCCGGCCCTTCACGCGCTTCGGGGTGGGCTTCGCCGACTTCGACCAGGACGGGCTGCTCGACCTCTACCAGGCCAACGGGCGCGTGACGCGGCGCCCGGACGTGGCCGGCCCGCGGCCCTTCGACGAGCCGAACCTGCTCTGGCGCGGCCTGGAGGGCGGGCGCTTCGAGGAGGTGCAGCCGCGGGGTGGGACGGCGGCGCCGCTCTCGGCTGCCAGCCGCGCCGCGGCCTTCGGGGACCTGGACGGCGACGGGGCGCTGGACGTGGTGGTCGTCAACCGTGACGCACCGGCGTACTTGCTGCTCAACCGCGTCGCGGGGCGCGGGCGTGCGTTGCTCTTCGACCTGCGCGAGACCAGCGGCCGGCCGGCGCTCGGCGCGCGCCTGGAGGTCGAGGTGGGGGGACGGACGGTCGTGCGCGTGGCGCGCAGCGCCTACAGCTACTGCGCGGCCAGCGACCCGCGCGTGCACCTCGGGCTGGGCGCGGCGAGCGAGCCGGCGGAGGCGCGCGTGATCTGGGCCGACGGGGTGGAGGAGCGGTTCGTCGGGCCCTTCGCTGCTGGCCGGGTGCACCGGCTGGCGCGTGGGGACGGGGTGAGGTGAGGGGGGGAGGAGGGGGCTGCAGCCTTTTGTGTGAGTGGCC
>DASVAP010000285.1:0-13916 GCA_036376275.1 Planctomycetota bacterium
TGCTCGTGCTCGTGCTGGTCGTGTGGCCGGCGCGGGCCCGGCTCGGCGCCTGGATCGAGGCCGCGCAGGACCTGCACCCGGCCTGGGTCTTCGCGATCGCGGGGCTCTACCTGCCCTTCTGCGCGCTGCTCCTGCCGGGCACGTGGGTGACGATCTTCTGCTGCCTCGTGTTCGGCTTCTGGCCGACCTTCCCGGCCATCGTGCTGGCCAGCAACCTGGGCGCGGCGCTGGCCTTCGTCCTGGGGCGCACGCTGCTGCGCGCGCGCGTGCACGCCTGGGTGCGCGCGCGGCCGCGCCTGGCGGCGGTCGAGAGCGCGATCGGGGCCGAGAGCTTCCGCCTGGTGTTCCTGCTGCGCCTGACGCCGCTCGTGCCCTTCAACGCGCTCAACTACGCGCTCGGCGTGACGCCGATCCGCCTGGCGCCCTACGCCCTGGGGACCTTCCTCGGCATGCTGCCGGGCACGGCGCTGAACTGCTGGACCCTGGCCAGCGTGAAGGAGCTGGCCCCGGTCCTGGCCGGAGACCTGCCGCCGGATCCGCTGGGCGTCGCGGGCCTGGTCGCACGCATCGTCCTGGCGCTCGTCGCCAGCGCCCTGGTCGCGCGGCGCGCGCGCGCGGCGCTGCGCGGGACGGTTTGAGCGGGTCGCAGGCGTTCGCGCTCCGATCGTGGCGGCCGGGCGCCGGAGCCCCACAATGGGAGCGTGACGTTCCGGAGCCGCCTGAGCGACTGCCCCCAGGAGTCGTCGCGTGCCGCAACGATCCTGCGGGAGCTGGTCCCTCACCGCGTCCAGCGAGGCCGGACGCCACCGGCAACCCTGGTGGAAACCGTCGGCCCTGCAAGACACCCGCGGGATCGACGGCGCCCCCTGGTCTGCGGATGCCCACCCGCGCTGGGAGGGATCGCGTGGATCCTCTTCGGTCTCGGCCTGGCCTGCCGCAGTGCTCCGCGGCCCGCTCTGCCTGCGCACATCCTGCGGCCGGCGCCGGAGGAGCGCGTGGTGGCCTGGCGCGAGGACCTCGCGACCCTCGCGCGCGAGCTGCCGCAGCGCCACGTGCGCCCCTTCCGCGTGCTGCCGGAGGCCGACTTCCGCGCGATGGTGGCCGAGCTCGACCAGGCCATTCCCGCCCTCGACGACGGCGCCGTGGTGGTCGAGCTGGCGCGCCTCTGTGCGGCGCTCGGCGACGGCCACACCGGCTTCCACCTCTTCGGACCGCGTCTCGGGCTGCGTCGCCATCCGCTGTGGCTGATGTCCCTCTCCGACGGGATCTACGTGAAGGGTGTGCGCGAGGAGCACCTGGCCGGGCTGAACGGCCGCGTGGTGGGCATCGGTCCGCTCTCGATCGATGAGGTGCGTGCGCGGCTCGCGCCCCTGGTGCCACACGAGAACGACCAGGGCCTGCGCTCCGTGGAGGGCGCCGACCTGACGTGCGGCGAGGTGCTCGTCGCGATCGGAGCCGCCGAGCGGCCCGAGCGCGCGCGCTTCGTGGTCGTGGACGAGCACGGACGCGAGCTGGAGCTCGAGAGCCGCACGCTGGGCGCCGACGAGAGCCCCCCGCTCATCGTGGCCTACCGCGAGGGCGGCTCCGCGCCGCTCGCCGAGCGCCTGCGCACCGGCCCCTGGGCCAGCACGCGACTCGCGGAGGGCCGCGCGCTCTACCTCCAGTACAACGCCTGCCGCGACGCAGACGCCTTCGCCGCCTTCTGCGCCGGCGTCTTCGCGGCCGCGGACGCCGACCGGCCCGAGCGACTGATCGTGGACCTGCGCTGGAACGCGGGAGGCGACTCGCGCGTCACGCGCGCGCTCGATCGCGCCCTGGACGCGCGCCCCTGGCTCGCGGGCCGGATCCTGGTGCTGATCGGGCCGGCCACCTTCTCCTCGGGGCTGTGGGCCGCGATCGACCTGCGCGAGCGCCACGGAGCACGCCTGGTGGGCGAGCCCACCGGCGGGCGGCCGCACGCGCCCGGCGACGTGCGCACCCTGGTGCTCCCGCGCTCGACGCTCGACGTGAGCGTGTCCACGCGACTGTGGCAGAAGGGCGGGGCGCGCTACGCGGACATGGACGCGCTCGAGCCCGATGTGCTCGTGACCGAGTCCGCGCACGAGCACTTCGCCGGCCGTGATCCGGTGCTGGAGAAGGCCCTGGACCTCGACCTGGACCCCTGAGCGTCCGGTGCCGCCGGTACGCCACCGGCAACTCTCCTGGAAGCCGTCGGCCCGCAGGCCCGCGCGGGAGCGGCGCCATGCGGCGCGCTTGTCGCTCGCACGGGGGCCGTCTACGATCCGCGCGATCGAGCCCGACATGCCGCCGTGCCGCGCCCAGCCGAGGTCGGAGCCGACGCCTTGAGCGGGCCGGAGCAGCACGCGCCGGCGGGTGCGCGGACACCCGCACCCGCCTTCGTCCTCGGTCACCGGCCGGCGCTCGACGGCCTGCGCGGGATCGCGTGCCTGCTGGTGATGGCGCACCACATCAACGGGCTGCACGGCGGGTTCCTGGGCGTCGACCTCTTCTTCGTGCTCTCGGGCTTCCTGATCAGCTCGCTCTTGCTCGAGGAGTGGCGCGCGCGCGGCACGATCGACCTGCCGCGCTTCTTCCTGCGCCGCGCGCTGCGGCTCCTGCCGGCCCTGGTGGTCTTCGTGCTGGCGATGCTGGCCCTGGGGCACCTCGTGCCCGGCGCGGCGCGGCTGGTCACGCCGGACTGGGTCGTGGCGACGCTGCTCTACGTCGTCAACTGGCTGATGGCCTTCCGGGCCATGGACGGCGCCTCGACCCAGAGCGCCTTCGTGCACTGCTGGTCGCTCGCCATCGAGGAGCAGTTCTACCTGCTGTGGCCGCTGGCTCTGCGCTGGCTGCTGCGCCGCGGCGTCGGCCTCCCGGGCCTGGCGCGGCTCCTGCTCGCGATCGTGGCCTACGCCGGGATCGCGCGCGCCGTCCTGGTGCTGCTCGGCGGCGCCGGGCTGCAGATGCGCGCCTACGTCGGCAGCGACACGCGCGCCGACGGGCTCGCGCTCGGCTGCCTCCTGGCGCTCCTCGCCCACCACGGGCGCCTCTCCTCGCCGCGCGCGCTCTGGGTGCGCGTCGCGCTCCCGCTGTCGCTCGCCTTCCTGGCCTGGGCCTCCTGGGTGGCCGAGATCGGCGGGCGCATGATCTACCTCGGCGGCCTCTCCGCGGCGAGCGTGGCGGCGGCCGTGCTGATCCTCGTGCTGCTCCACCCGGCCGCTCTCCATCCGCTCGCGCGCCGCCTGCTCGAGTCGCGCGCCCTCGTCGCCACCGGGCGCATGTCCTACGGCCTGTACCTGTGGCACCTGCCCGTGCACGTGCTGTTCGCCATGCGCTTCGGCCCGGGCTGGGTGACGGAGACCGTGCCGTGGCCGGTCTCGTTCCTGGTGGCGACGCTCTCCTTCGTCCTGATCGAGCGCCCGTTCCTCGGCCTGAAGCAGCGCTTCGGGCGCAAGCCGGCTACCTGAGCGGCCGGCTCCGGCGTTTTCCCGCCAACGAAACCGCCCCCGCGGTCAGATGAGGGCGATGGAACCCGCGCCCGCACCGCTCGGCCGTGAGCTGCTCGAGCACCGCGAGTGGCTGCGCGCCCTGGCCGGGGCGCTGGTCGGGGCCCAGGAGGCCGATGACCTGGTGCAGGAAACCTGGCTCGCCGCCCTGCGCTCGGGGCACGATCCGCTCGAGGCGCGCCCATGGCTCGCGAGCATCCTGCGCAACCTGGCGCGCGGCCTGCGGCGCGCGCGCGGCCGGAGCCGGGAGCGCGAGGAGCAAGTGGCCCGCGTGGAGGCCCTGCCCTCGACGGCCGAGCTGATCGAGCGTCTCGATGCCGAGCAGCGCCTGGCGCGCGAGCTAGCCAGCCTGCGCGAACCGTTCCGCACGACCCTCCTCCTGCGCTTCCACGAGGGGCTGACGGCCGAGGAGATCGCCCGGCGCCAAGGTCTGCCCGCGGGCACGGTCCGCTGGCGCGTGAAGCGCGGCCTCGAGGATCTGCGGGCGCGGCTCGAGCGCGCGCTGGGTGGCTCGGAGGCCTTCGCGCTGGCGTTCGTGCCGCTGGCGCGGGGCGGGACTCCCGCGGCCGTCGCCGCCGTGGGGGGCGGGCCGCTCCTCTTCTCAGCGCTCGCGAAGGTCCTGGTGGGTGCCGCGACCCTCGGGCTCGCCCTCCTGGTGCTCGCGCGACCCTGGGCACCGCGTGGAAGCCCGCGCGCGGGCGAGTCCACGCCACCGAGCCTGCAGCTCTCCTCGCCGGGGCCGGAGGCGGGAGTCGAGGGGCCGAGCTCGGAACGATCTCGCGCCGAGGCGGCCCGCAGCGAAGCCGCTGCGGCGTCCTCGATGCAGGTCGCGTGCGTCCTGCGCGTGCTCGCTCCCGACGGCTCACCCCATGCCCTGCGACGCGTCTGGATGCGGTCTCCTGCCGGCGACGCGCCCGCAGGATCGCGGACGGACGCGCGTGGCGCGCTCGAGCTCGCGCCGGATGGGTCCCGCGTCGAGCTCGCCATCGAGCGACCGGCGGCCTTCCCCCATCGGGCCGAGCTCCAGTGCACTCCGGGCGAGCACGAGCTGCGCCTCTCCGACGGACTCGAGCTCGCGGGCACGATCCTCGTCCGCGACGGGACCTCGGCCGCGGACGTCCCGCTGCGGCTGGTGCCGGCCGGGGCCGACGGCTCGCCCTTCGCCCCGGACGACCCCTTCGGCGCGCCCCGGGCCGAGCTACGCACGGGCTCCCGTGGCGACTTCGCCTTCCAGGGCCTTCCGGCCGGACGCTTCGACCTCGTCTTCCCCGAGGGGTACGCGCGCGTGGGCTCGAGCGAGCCGCCGGACGCCTTCACGCCGCTCGTGCTGCGCGACCTCGAGCCCACGCGCGGTCTCGTGATCGAGGTCGAGCGCTTGCCGCGCCTCAGGGGACGCCTGGTCGAGGCCGACGGGCGCACGCCCACGGCCGGACTGGTGCAGGGCCGCTTCACCTGGACGGACGGGACGCATACGGACTGCGCGGCGCCTGCCGGCGAGGACGGACTCTTCGAGCTCGTACCGTCGGGACCCTGGCGCGCGTTGTGGCTCGACCTCGCCGGCGCACCGGGCCAGCGCGGCAGGACGAGCGTTTCCTTCGAGCGCGCCGAAGTCGGCTCGGAGGGGCTCCTGGGTGATCTCCGGCTGGCCGCCGGACGCACGCTCACGCTCGACGTGCGCAGGCCGGACGGCAGCCCGGTGGCAGGCGCGCGCACCGACATCGACTCGCCCGCGAGCGACGCGGACGGCCGCCTGGAGCTCGTCGACGTCACGGCCGAGAGCGTCCGGGTCGTCGCGCGCGGCCATCGCGAGCAGCGCGTGGAGCTTCCGGCAGCGCCCGGCGTGGTCACGGTGGTCCTCGAGCCGGCCCCGGAGCTCCTGCTCGAGCTCCGCGATCGGGCCGGGCGGCCGGTGAGCAACCTCCTGATCGAGCTGCGCGCCGCGCGCTGGGGCTTCGACGGGGAGCGACCCTCGCTGCTCCTGAGCGCGCAGCGCGAGGGGCGCCTGGTGACCTGGACCCGCGAGCCCTTCGTGGCCAAGGCCAGGCCCGACGGAGCGGGTCGGCTGCGGCTCGACTCGCTGGCGGCCGGGCTCGCCTTCCACCTGCGCGTCGTCGCGGGGAACGGCACCATCGTGCACGAGGCCGAGATCGAGCCGCTCGGGGCAGCCGAGCGGCGCGAGCTCGTGCTGACGCTGACGCAGGAGCTCCGCCCGCTGCGGGTGCGCGTGCTGGACGAGCGGCACGCGCCGCTCGCGGGTGCGCGCGTGACCTTCTCGACGCGCTCGGGGGGCTCGACGCACTTCGACCACGAGAGCACCGACGCCGAGGGCCGCTTCGCCTGCACGCGCCTGGACCTGCCCTTGGCCCTGGAGGCGCACGCGGAGGGATATCTGCCGCTGCGCCGCGAGCTCGCCGGCATCCCCACCGACGAGGTCGAGCTCGTCCTCCAGCGCGGGCTGGAGGTCGCGGTGCTCGTGACCGACGCGCGCGGCCAGCCGGTCGCGCGTGGGAGCCTGCACGTGTCGGGCTGCGAGCTCGAACCGCGCGAGGTCGCACCCGGCCGCTTCACGGTGCCCGGGCTCGCCCCCGGAGCGCACGACTTCGTCCTGCGGCTCGGAGGCGGCGAGTTCGTCCGACGGCACGAGGCGCACGTGCCCGAGCTCGCGCTCTGGGTGCCCGAGATGGGCGCGCTCGAGGTCGGCTGGGAGGTGGAGGCCAGCCGGGCGAGCGGCCGCTTCGTGACCCTCGAGCTCCGCGCCGGTTCCGGCGCGCCCGCGCAGCTCGAGCAGCCCTACTTCGACACGCCCGCAGGCAGCCACCGCTTCGAAACGGTGCTGCCCGGCACCTACGAGCTGCGGCTCACCACCGCGACAGGCGAGGAAGAGGTCCTGCTGGCGCGCGGCCAGGCCGTCGTCACCGCCGGCGGGAGCGCGAAGGTCCGGCTCGCGCCTGCCGACTGACAGTACGCCTCAGCGCAGCGCGTCCTCGAGCGCCGTGCGGGCGTCGGTCTTCGCGTCGCGGTACTTGACGATCAGCGCACAGGCCAGGGCCAGGCCCTGCTCGCGCGCGTAGCCGTGGGCCAGGGCGCGCGTGCCGGGCACGACCACGGCTCCGGAGGGGATCTCGAGCGGGGCGTCGGGCTCGGCCGGGAGCTCGCGCTCGTGCACGAGGTCGAAGACGCGGGTCGAGGCCGTGAGGACCACGCCGGCGGCGAGCACGGCGCGCGCGTGCACCAGCACGCCCTCGTACAGGCCGCACTGGCCGCCGAGGAAGGCCTCGTCCTCGACGATCACCGGGCGCGCGCCGGCGGGCTCGAGCACGCCCCCGATCTGCACGCCGGCCGAGACGTGCACGCGCGCGCCGACCTGCGCGCAGGAGCCGACCAGCGCGTGGCTGTCGATCATCGTGCCGGGGCCGACGTGGGCGCCCACGTTCAGGTAGCAGGGCGGCATGAGCACGCACCCGGACCCGACGTGCGCCCCGCGGCGCACGGCCGAGCCGCCGGGCACGAAGCGCACCTGGGCGCCGCGCTCGAAGGCGCGCACGCCGAGCTTGTCGACGAAGGGCCACAGCTCGCGCTGCGTGCCCACCTCGACCGCCGGGCGCTCGCGGAAGAGGGCCAGGATCGCCTCCTTGACCCAGGCGTGGACCCGCCAGCCGCCCCCCACGGCGGGCTCGGCCGCGCGCACCTCGCCGGACTCCAGGGCCGCCAGCAGCTCTTCCCCGCGCAATCCTTCCATCGCCCCGGTAGGGTAGCGGGTTCCCCTGCCCATGACGACGAAGTCCACGACCCCTGCCGTGACCTCCGCCGCGAGCCCTGCCACGATCCCTGCCGATTCGGAGATCCTCCAGCTCGGCGACCCGCGCCTGCGCTGGCCCTCGAAGCCCGTGGCGGACGCCCGCGCCGCCGACGTGCGCGCCCTGCTGGCCCACCTGCACCGGACCCTGGCCGACTTCCGCGCCCGGCACGGCTTCGGACGCGCGATCTCGGCCCCGCAGCTCGGGCGGCGCGTGCGCCTGGTGGCCTTCGACCTCGGGGAGGGCCCGCGCGCGCTGATCAACCCGCGCATCACCGCCCGCAGCCCGGAGACCTTCACGCTCTGGGACGACTGCCTGTGCTTCCCGGACCTCCTCGTGCGCGTGCGCCGCGCGCGCTCGCTCACGCTCGAGTACGAGGACGAGGCCGGCCGCACCCAGACGTGGCGCGACCTCGGGCCGGCCGAGGCCGAGCTCTTCCAGCACGAGCTCGACCACCTCGACGGGATCCTGGCCGTCGACCGCGCCGTGGATGCCGAAGCGATCGTCACGCGCGCCGAGTTCGCGCGCGAGCGCGAGCGCTACCAGGCCCTGGCCGGCACGCCCTGAGGAACGGCGTCATGGCCGACGCGAGCGCCTACTTCCGGCGGCTCTTCGAGCACGAGCAGGTGGCCCACGGCCTGCTCCTCGCCGCCCTCGAGGCCGTGCCCGCCGAGCGCCGCATCGCCCCCCCCTTCCAGCAGGCCGTCGACCTCCTGGCGCACCTGGCCGGCGCACGCCGCATGTGGCTCGCGCGCCTCGGCTTCGCGCCGGCCCCGGCGGGCGGCTTCGACCCGAAGGGCACCGAGCTCGCCGCGCTCCCCGGGCTCCTCTCCGAGATGCACGCGCTCTGGACGCGCTACCTGGCCGGCCTCACCGACGCCGACGTCGAGCGCCCGTTCGAGTACCAGAGCAGCGACGCCGGCCGCTTCCGCAACACCCTGGGCGAGGTCCTGACCCAGCTCCACGGCCACTCCTGCCACCACCGCGGCCAGATCGCCCTGCACCTGCGGGGCCTGGGCCAGAAGCCGCCGATCACCGACTTCATCTTCTGGGCGCGCGTGCCGGTGCCGTGAGGCGCGCCGGCTGCGCGGCACCCTCGCCGATCGCGGCCTGCACGCGGGACGGCTAGACTCGGCGTGCGCCTGGAGGGAAGAGACGGGCCGCGCACGCGTCTCGCCGGTCCCGCCGGGCAGGCGGATCCGGTGCCATGACCGTCCCAGGCCTGCGAGCCCTCGTCCCTCTGCCGCTCCTCCTGGGCGGCGGCGAGTCGCTGCTCCACAACGGAGAGGCTCGCAACGCGAACGGCTGGACCCCGAACGGCCCGGCCGAGCTCTTCGAGCACGACCGGTCGGTCGGGTGCGCCGCCCAGGGCGCGCTGCGCATCCGCCGCCCGCCGGGCGCCGACTCGACCCCCTACAACTGGTTCCAGCGCGCCGAGCTGCCGCGCAAGACGCCGCGGCGTCTGGAGCTCTGCGTGCAGCTCCTGACCAGCGGCTTCGCGCCGGGCTCCGAGGCCTGCGCGATGGTCCAGGTGTGTCCGGAGAGCGGCCCCCCGCTGTCCTACGCATGGGCGAACCAGGTGCGCACCGACGGCGGCTGGACCGAGACCCGCGCGGTCTTCGACGTTCCCGAGGGAGCGCGCCACGTGAACGTGCTGGCCTACCTGACCGGGACCGGGACGGTGTGGTTCGACGACTTCGTCCTCGAGGAGACGGAGAAGCCCCTCACCGCCAGCCCGGTGAACGCCGGCGACCCCGCGACGGAAGCCCTGGCCCGCCGGGCCGCCTCCCAGATCCCCTGGCTCTTCTCCGGCGAGGCGGCCCGGGCCCGGGCGCGCAAGGAGGCGAAGCCGGTGCTCGTCTACGTGCGCTGCACGGACGATGCGGAGGGACTCGAGTCCGCGCGCCGCTCGATCGAGGCCGTCGACCTCCCGCTCGCCGAGGACGGGTACGCCAAGGACCTGCTCTTCCGGGCCGCGGTCCTGGCGGCGCCCGAGATCGCCGACCTCGTCGCGCGCCGCACGGTCCCGCTGTGCGTGACCTACGAGCTCGCCAGCGCGCGCGGGGATCCGGACCTGCCCGCCGGCTGGAACCACACGCCGGGGGCCGCCGGCGTCGCGTTCCGCGTGGACGGCGCGGTCGGGGCCGCGCAGCCCGGGTCGCTGCGCATCGACGGGGCCGCTTCGGGCGAACCCACGCCCCACAACTGGCGGCAGGTCGCGCAGGCGCCGGCCGAGCTGCCGGCTCGCTGCCGCCTGAGCGCCCGCATACGCGCCGAGGGGCTCGTCCAGGGCAGCGAGGCCTGCGTGATCGTGAACTGCTTCGACGCGCGCGGCCAGATGCTTAGCCACACGCGCCTGCCCGAGGTGCGCGCGGACACGGACTGGCGCGCGGCCGACACGAGCTTCCAGGTCCCCGAGGGCTGCCAGAGCCTGCTCGTGATGGCCTACCTCGTGGGCGCGGGGACGGCCTGGTTCGACGACCTGTCGATCGAGCTGCGCGGCGCGCGCGTCCGCAGCCCTGAGCTGCTCCGGAACGGCGGCCTCGACGAGCGCGGCGCGGGGCTCGAGGGCTTCGCGCTGGACCCGGCCCAGGTGACCACGCCGGCGCTGGTCCTGGCCGACGCCGAGGGGCGGGTGCTGCGCAAGCTGCACCGCATCGGCACCCTGTCGGAGGACCAGGTCGACCACTGGCTGCGCTCCGCCCTCGCCGAGGCCGGTCCGCCCTCGCGCGCGCGCAAGGCGGCCGACCTGTATCGCGACGGCGAGCTCGAGCGCGTGCTCGCGCTCACCGAGGGACGGAGCGACACGGAGAGCCGGCTCCTCTGGGCCAGGGCTCAGGTGCGCCTCGGCGCACTCGAGCGAGCGGAGGCGACCCTCGGGGAGTCGACCTCGGGCGCCGCGCGTGCCGTGCGCGCCTGGATCGCGCTGCGACGTGGCGAGTGGGAGGCGGCACGCACGCTGCTCGACCAGGCGACCCCGGACCTCGAGGGCGAGGATCGGCTCGCCGCCCGCTACTGGAGCGCCTGGTGCTCGGCCCTGCTGGGGAACCACGCCGAGGCGCTCGCGCGCTGGCGCGAGCTCGTCGATTCGGCCTCCGGCGCGGCAGCCGAGAGCCCGACGCGCTTCCGGGCGGCCGCCTGCCTGCTCGACGCGGGCCCGCGGCCGTTCCTGGCGGCGACGACGCGCGCCTGGCCGCGCACGCCGGACCTGGGCGAGGAGACCGAGGGCCCCTACGGGGCGAGCTACGACCGGGCGCGCTCGACGGTCGCGCTGCTCGAGCTGCAGCGCGACGACGGCTCGTTCGGATCGCACCAGGGCATCGAGGGGCTGGGCTACGTCGATCCGGCCGTCACCGCCATCGCCCTGCGCGCCCTGGCGCGCGTCGAGCCGGGGCTGCCGTCGGGCCTGGCCGAGCGCTCGCGCGCCGCGCGCGCGCGGGCGCTGGCCTACCTCGAGGACTACGCCGCGCGCGAGCAGCCGAGCTTCCGCGCGCTGGACCCCTTCAACCTGGCCTACGTCGTGCTCGCGCTGCTCGAGCTCGACGCGAAGGGCCCCTGCGCGGCGCTGCTGGCGCGCATGCAGGCGCTGCAGCTCGCCGACGGGAACTGGACCGTCTACCACGCCGAGCGCCCGGCGTCCTTCAACACCGCGCTGTGCCTGCTGGCCCTCCGGCGCGCCGAGGAGGCCGGGCTGGAGGTGCCGGCGGGAGCGCGCGACCGCGCGCTGGCCGCGCTCGAGGCCATGCGCCAGGCCGGCGGGCTCTTCCCCTACTCGACCGCCCCGGGCCACGAGTGGATGACGACGCCCCACGGCTCGATCGCGCGCGACCCCCTGTGCGAGGAGGCGCTGCTCGCCTGCGGGCGCGGCTCGCGCGAGCTCCTGGCCGCCGCCCTCGAACGGTTCCTCGCGCACCACGCCGAGCTGCGCGCGCCGACCAAGCGCCTGTACGACTACTTCAACCAGCGCGGGCACGGGGGCTACTACTTCTTCTTCGCCCACGACAACGCCCTGCGCGCGGCACGGGCCTACGCGCCGCCGGAGCTCGTGCGCGAGGTCGAGGCCCGCACGCGCGCCGCGGTGCTGGCGGCCATGGAGGGCGACGGCACCTGGATGGACAAGTTCCTGCTGGGCCGCGCCTACGGGACGGCGATGGCGCTCCTGATCCTGGAGTGAACGGGGCGCCGGGAATCCAGCACGGGAGTCACCGGGCGGGCTCGCCGCCCGGAGCCGGTCCGGTCGCGCGGACGGCGCAACCTGTAGGCGTTCTCGGGATCGGCCGGTACCTCGCCTGCATGTCGATCGAGATCGTCCTCCTGCGGACGCGCGAGAAGTTCTTGCGGCTGTTCTTCGATCCGGAGTGCGATCCCCGCTCGTCCGCCGGGCTGCGCCGCGACTTCCTGGCCTTCGCGGTCCTGGTCCGGGAAGGTCGCGCCAGCGGCGCAGACCCGAAGCCCGCCCGGAGCCCGTGAGCCCGCGCCCGGCAGCCGCTCACCCCCGCCCCAGCAGCTCGCGCGCCGTGCGCTCGTAGTCCGCCACGGCGCGCTCGAAGGAGGCCGTGGCGATGTGCTCGTGGGCCGTGTGGGCATCGTCGATCGAGCCGGGGCCGTAGAGCAGGCGCGTGCCGAAGCGCGTGAGCCAGGGCGCATCGGTGCCGAAGGCGACCACGGGGGCGTCGGCGGCGTGGGCGGCGGGCACGTGGAACTCGACCGGGCCGTAGCCCTTCTCGGTGCGAAACTCGACGTCCTTGGAGAGGTGCCGGCGCACGCGCGCCTCGACCGCGGCGGGCTCCTCGACGGCGCGCACCATCAGGGTCGCGCGCGCCTCGGGGGCGACGACGTTGGCGGCGAGACCACCCTGGAGCAGGCCGACGTTCAGCGAGCCCTCGCCGAAGACCGGGTGCACGCCCCAGCGCTCGCCCAGGAGGCCGTGCAGCGTGCGCACGAGCTCGTGCACGGCCGAGGGGCCGAGCGGGCGCGAGCTGTGGGCGGCCACGCCGTGGGCCACGAGCTCGCCCTTGAAGACGCCCTTGCCGCCGCGCACGAAGCGGTTCCCGGTCGGCTCGCCGATCAGGGTCCAGCGCGGCTTCCAGCGCTCGCTCGTCTGCACGTTGGCGTGCTGCGCCCCGGCGCTGTCGGTCTCCTCCCCCACCGTGAACAGGAACCCGACGCGCCGCTCGCCGCCCGCGACCAGACGCCGCGCGGCCTCGATCATCGCCAGCGTCGGCCCCTTTGCGTCGCAGGCCCCGCGCCCGTGGATCACGGCCCCCTTGCGGCTCGGCCCGAAGTAGGGCGGCACCGTGTCGAGGTGCGAGCAGAAGACGAGCTCCGGCTCGCCCGCGCGCGCCAGCACGTTGAAGCGCCCCGGCGCCAGCTCCTGGCGCTCGACCTCGAACCCGAGACCGCTCAGGTGGCGCGCGACCGCGTCGCCGTAGTCGCCCTCGTGCCCCGTGACCGAGTCGATCGCGATCCAGTCGCACAGCCTGTCGAGCAGGTCGGCCATCGCGGCAGCCTACTCCGTGTGCGCCGCGCGGGCCACGGGGACGCGCCGGCGTGAGCGAGTCGACGAGCCTCAGCCGGGCGCCTCGAAGCGCCACATCTCCGCGCGCATGTGCGGGAAGACCCACAGCTCGTCTCCGCCGGGAGCGAAGAACAGGAAGGCCGGCTCGTGCAGCTCGGAGGGCAGGGGCGCCGTCCCGATCGGGCTTCCGTCCTCGCGCAGGAACAGGACCTCTCCTTCGACGAGGAGCGCGAGTCGTCCCGCGCGCAGCGCCATGGCCCCGGCCCTCGACGTATCCACCTTCTGCCCGAGACGCAGGGAGTGCGACGGTCGAGCGTCCGGCCCGAAGAGGTGGATCCACTGCGCGGGATCTCGCGCCACCCCGATCGGCTCGTCGAGGACGGCCAGCGAGCCGTCGCGGTCCATGCTCGAGAGCCAGAGGGCCTCGAGCCAGCGACCGTTCGGCGCACGCTCGCTCGTTCGCTGGACCCGTCCGTCCGCGCCCACGAGCCGCATTTCATGCAAGCTTCCCACTTCCCAGCGCTCGCCCGACTGCGGCAGGAACCACCAGCGGGGGCGAAGACGCTCGTCCAGCGTCGAGCGCCGCACCCACGCGCCGGCCGGGTCGAACTCGTCGACGGCTCCATCCGCGGAGACGAGGAGGGAGCCGTCGTCGCGAGCGCCCAGCCAGTCGACGGGCCGATGGAGCCGCAGCCCCTCGGGACGGGGCTCTCGCACTCCGAGCTCGGCCCCGCTGGGCTCGAAGACGTGCACGCGGCGCGTGGAGAGCTCCGAGATCCAGATGCGGCCGGCGTGATCGACGAGGACACGGTGCGGAGCCTGATGGCGCTGCTCCTCCGTGGGCCGCGCGACGCCGGGCACGACCGACGGCGCGGGCCAGGTGAAGCTCACGCGTCCCAGCAAGGCCAAGGCGAGCGACGGACCCGTGGGTGCGGGGGTCTCGGGCGCTCGTGCCGGTTCCTCGGCCGGGCGCTGCGCCGGTCCCTCGCGCAGGCGCGCGCCGTCCTTCCAGGAGTGGACCCACTCGTGGCCCGGGCGCGTGTCCAGGATCTCGAGGGCGAAGCCGTCGTCGACTCGCCGCAGGCGGCCGACCGA
>DASVAP010000288.1:0-6262 GCA_036376275.1 Planctomycetota bacterium
GCGCGCGCTCCGGACCGCCTGGCGCCCTTCGAGAGCTCGACCGCACGGGCGCCAGCGGGCCGGACAAGCGGGTCACGGACGAGGGCGGGGCCCCAGGGGGCGAGCCCCACGCACCAAGAAACCACCAGCCACACGAAAGCCCGAACCCCCAGCATGCACCAGTGCCCTGATCACTGCCCGCTCGCCACGCCCGGCGCTCCGAGCTCCTCCAGCTTCGCGCGCGCGTTCGCGTTGCCCGGGTCGAGCTCGAGCGAGGCCTGGTAGAACTCGCGCGCCTCGGCCGCGTGGCCGAGGACGAGGTGCGCCTCCGCCAGGCTGTCCCAGGCGTTCGCGGAGCGCGGGAAGACCTGCGTGGCGAGCTCGAACAGCGTCAGGCCGGACTCGGGCTGGCCCGCCCGCAGCAGCGCGTAGCCCAGACCGTTCAGGGTGGACTCGACGCCGCGCGCCGCCGGACCGCCGGCCAGGGCGCGCACGGCCTGCGCGGCGCCCTCGAAGTCGCCCTCGAAGGCCGGCAGCAGCGCGCGCGCGAGCGCCACGCGCCCGGCTTCCTCGGCGGGCAGGCGCGCGAGCAGCTCCGCCGCGCGCGCGCCCTCGCCGCGCGCCGCCGCCACCACGGCCCCGCCGGCCAGGTGCTCGGCCGAGGCGATGCCCGCCAGCGTGCCCGCGGCGTCGCGCACGGGGTAGTAGCGCTCCAGGCTGTCCTCCTCGAGCAGGAAACCGTCCGGCTGCGGATCGAGCGCGAAGGTCCCCCAGCCCGGCACGGTCCACGTCAGGCGTCCCGCGACCAGCGCGACCTCGACCGTGCCCTCGGCCGGCAGGCCGAGCACCGCCGGCGGCAGGGCCCAGCTCCCGACCAGCCCCTCGAATCCGGCGGCGGAGGCGGGCGCGCGCGGCCGCTCCTCGAGCGGCACGAGCCGCGGCTCGGCCGCCGGCGTGCCCGTGCGCGCCGCCAGGATCGACTCGACCAGGTCGAGCAGCGGCTCGAGCGGCGTGTCCTCGTTCGCGTAGGTGTTGGCGCGGTTCACGAAGACGAGGTCGCTGTCCGGCAGGGCCGCGATCATCTGGTTGCCGACGCCGAGCGCCGCGACCATGCCGTGCGGCTCGAAGCGCGGCTCGCGCAGGACCCACCACATGTAGGCGTAGCCCATCACGTCGGTGTCGATCGAGCGCAGCGCCGTGCTGCGTCGCACCCAGTGGCGCGAGAGGACCGGCTGCGTGCCCCAGCGCCCCTCGCGCGCGAACAGCAGCCCGAAGCGCGCCGCGTCGCGCGCCGACATGCGGAACGGGTAGGCCGGGTGCTTCGACAGCTCGCGCTGGTAGTGGTAGTAGCCGTCGCTGACGCGCCAGTCCTGCATCCCGAGCGGCCGGCCGAAGTGCTCGTCGAAGGCCTGGAAGACGTCGCAGCCCGTCTCCTGCATCAGGATCGTCGCCAGCGTGTTGAAGTCCCAGTTGTTGTACGCGAAGTAGCGCCCCGGCCCCTCGCTGCCGCGCGGGCGCGAGTCGGTGCGCCCCGCGTAGGCCGCCGTGTGGAAGACGCCCGAGCGCGCCTGCAGCAGGTCGACGATGCGCGCGCGCTTCTCGCTCTCGAGCAGCGCATCGGGCTCGTCGTCGAGGCCCAGGTCGGCCAGCGTCTTGTCGAGCTCGATCTCGCCGCGGTCCCAGTAGATCCCGTAGAGCGCCGAGAGGAAGCTCTTGCGCACCGAGTGGCACATGAAGCGCCGCTCGAGGTCGCCCCAGCCGGCCACCACCGCCCCGTCCGCGACGACCAGGAAGGCCGACGACGGCAGCGCCTCCCAGGTCGCCCGCGCGGCCTCGAGCCGGCCGGGATCGAAGCCCGCCTCGGCCGGATCGACGTAGCGCAGCCAGCGCTCCCCGGGCACGCGCTCCTGCGCGCGGACCAGCGGAGCGATGAGGATCGCGAGGACGAGGACGAGCGTGCGCATGTCGAGGGCTCCTCGGGCGGGGGGCGCGGCCGAGGATAGACGCGGCCCGCACCCCGCGGAGCGCGTTTGCGCGCCCCGAACCCGCGCCTGCGCTCTCAGGCCGCCGCGCGCAGCCCGAAGGCCTCCGCGGCGGGGACCACGAGCCAGAAGCGCGTGCCCTGGCCGGGCTGGCTCTCGAAGCCGATCGCGCCGCCGAAGATCGTGGCGGCCGAGCGGGCGACGTCGAGACCGGCCGTCGCCGCCGGGGCCGGGCGCACGGAGCGAGTGAGCGGGCGGAGCTCGTCCTGCTCGCGGAAGGACATGCCGACGCCGCTGTCGGCGACGTCGAAGCGCAGGTCGCCGTTGCCCGGCTCGAGCCGCGCGCGGATCGAAACGGATCCACCGCGGGGAGTCTTGTGGACCGCATTGTCGAGCAGCGGCGCGAGGGCGGCGAAGACGAGGTGCGGGCGGGCGAGAGGCCGCCCGCGGAGCCCGTCGGCGACCACGCTCGTGATGCGCACCTGTCGCAGGTCCGCTGCGCGCTGGACTGCACGCAGCGCTGCGTGCAGCGGCCCCTGCACGGTGTGCTCGAGGCCACCCAGGTCAGCCTTGTCCAGGAGGCGGTCGAACGTGTGCCGTGCGTCCTCGAGCTTCGTCGCGAGATTGCGCGGGCGGCGTCTCGCGCGGCGCTCGAGCGAGGCAGCGAGGCGACGGTCCTCGAGAACCTTCCGGAGCAGGCCCTGGTCCGCCGCCAGGCTTCGCCGCACGGCGAGCGCGAGCAGTCCGAGTGCGACGAACCCGGCGGCCCATGCCAGCAGCCGGGGCAAGAGACCCGCCCACGAGCTCTGCCGCAGCTCGAGGACCGCGACCGTCGCTCCGAACGAGTCGGCGATGGGGGCGAAGCCCTCGACCACGCTCGCGAACGAGCCGCCATGCCGGGTGGAGGAGGAGGCGCGCTCGAAGAAGGCGGGCGCCATCGCGGACGCGTAATCGGCGCGCGCCGCGTCCACGTGCTCCGCGCTCGAGGCGAGGACCTCGAGGACCCCCGCAGCCTCGGCGCTCCGTGCGGCTTCGATCCGCGGCTGCGCGCGTGCCTCCAGGCGCAGCACGCGCAGGGCCACGCCTTCCTGCTCGGCCGCCTCTGCGAGGGCGCGCGCGAGTCCGTCGTCGCGCGCGACCGCCGCCTCCGGCGCGCGCTCCGCCGCCGCGTCCGCACGCGCCAGACCGTCCCCGTCGAGGCGCTGCGCGATGTCGCTTGCCAGTCGCTCGGTTCGCGCACGGGCCGACTCGGCGCTCCGCTCCGCCCAGCTCGCGAAGACGAGCACCGCCAGCCCGGCGAGCCCCGCCAGCGCCAGCGCGCCGAGCGCGGTCCCGCGCCACGGGAGCCGTTTCGGCGGGACGTCGGGAATCTCCGTCATCGCGGGGGGGGGGAGGGGTGCGGCGGCCGGTGCGGAGGTGGTGTCGGATCCACGGCCCGGGATCCTTGAGGGGAGACCGTCGGGGCGGTGCTGTCGGAGTCGTCGACACGCCTTCCTGCCCCGCGCACGCGGCCATGTCCGCGTGCGGGCCACGGCGCGAGGAGCGTGCTCCGCCGTGTGTAGGATGGGGGAGGACAACGGATGGAAAGGACTCTCCTGCTTCCGCTCCTGCTCGCGTGCTTCGCTTCGTCCGCGACCCTGTGCGCGGGTCAGTCTCCGTCCGCGCTTCCGCCCTGGGCGCGCGACGTCGATGCGCTGTTCGCGCCCGGGGACCGGCCGGACACCCCGGGCTGCGCGCTGGGCGTGATCCAGGATGGGAGGCTCACGTACACGCGCGGCTACGGTCAGGCGAGCCTCGAGCACTCGGTACCGATCACGGCGCGCACCGTGTTCGACATCGGCTCGACCTCGAAGCAGTTCACGGCCGCGGCGATCGGCCTGCTCGTGCAGGACGGGAAGCTCGGCGTCGAGGACGAGATCCACGACTGGGTGCCGGAGCTCGCGCCCTGGGACGAGGACGTCACGCTCGATCAGATGCTGCACCACACGAGCGGCATCCCCGACTACCTCGGCCTGATGATGCGCACCGGCATCGACGAGGCCGATCTGACGACGCCGGCGCAGGCGCTCGAGCACCTCGCCAGGGTCCAGAAGCTCCTCTTCCCGCCCGGCTCGAGGTACGAGTACTCGAACTCGAACTACTTCCTGCTGTCCCTGGTGATCGAGCACGCCTCCGGCCAGCCGTTCCAGGAGTTCGCGCGCCAGCGCCTGTTCGAGCCGCTCGGGATGACGAGCACCCTGCTCTTCCACGACCATGCGCTGGTCGTGCCGCACCGCGCGACGGGCTACGCCGTGCGCAAGGGTGGCGGCTTCCAGGTCGCGATGTCGGACTTCGAGCAGCTCGGCGACGGCGCCGTGCAGACCTCGGTCGAGGACCTGGCCAAGTGGGATGCCAACTTCTACTCGTGGAAGGTCGGCGGCGAGGCGCTGCGCCAGTTCCTGCACGCGCCCGGCAAGCTGAGCGACGGCAAGGCCATCGAGTACGCGCGCGGCCTGATGATCGACCAGTTCCGCGGCCTCGCGCGCGTCAGCCACGGCGGCGCCTGGGCCGGCTTCCGCGCGCAGCTGATGCGCTTTCCGGAGCAGAGGACCTCGATCGTGCTGCTGTGCAACCGGGCCGACATGAACCCGAACGCCCTGTGCGAGCAGGTGGCCGGGATCGTGCTCGCGCAGCAGATGAAGAGCGAGCGCTGAGCCCAATCCGCCGGGGTGGGCCCTGCAGGACTCGAACCTGCGACCAAGAGATTATGAGTCTCCCGCTCTGACCGGCTGAGCTAAGGGCCCGGTGGGGGACCAGTCTAGTGTCGGGGAGGGGGAGCTCGTCGCGCGGCGGCCGCATGCTGCCGGGATCCGGCACCTCGGCTGCATTCCCGGCCCCTGTCCCCGCTCGCCCCTGGCCGAGGCACGCTCCAGGGTGTCGGGGCGGCGCGAGCGCTGCTTCCTCGGCCGCGCCGCCGCGGCCGACCGCGCTCGAGTCCACGCCGCCGGCGGCCGCGCGTCCGGCCGCCCTACTCCGCGACGAAGTCGTAGAAGAGCAGCTTGCTCGCCAGGGGCAGGAACAGCTCGCGCGCCGCCTGCTCGTGCACCGGATGCCGCCCGTAGCGCTCGAGCGCGGCCGCGTCGTCGAGCACCATCACGAAGCACACGTCGAAGGTGCCGTCGACCAGCGGACTGGCCGACGGCAGCGTCTGGCCCACGCTCAGCGCGCGCACCTCGGGGATCTCGCGCGCGAAGCGGTGCGCGGCGTCGATCAGCGCCTGGCGCTGTCCGGCGTCACCCGGCTCCTTGAGCCAGACGAGCCCGACGTGGTGGAGCTTGCCGGTCGTGCGCGCGTCGCGCGGCGCGGCGCAGGCGCCCAGCAGGAGGGCCAGGAGCGGGAAGAGGAGCGGGACGAGGAGCGAGGACGTGTCGAGGGGACGGATCTTCATGCCGACACGATAGGAGTCCCAGCGGACAGCGTCGTGTCAGCAGTGTGCGGCGCGCTACGATCCGCGCGTGTCCAGGCCCTGCGAGACCCGGCGCGGACCCGGCCGGCACAGGTCGGGGCTCTTCCTCGGTCTCGCGGGCCTCGCGCTGCTCGGCTGCGCGCGGGACGAGGAGGCGTGGCGGCGGGAGCTCGCCGCTCCCGATCCGTTCGTGCGCGGGCTGGCGGCGATCGGCCTCGCCCTCCAGGCGCCGCGCCAGGCTGGGCCGGCGCTGCCGGAGCTCCTGGAGACGATCGACCGCCCCGACCTCGGCCTCGAGCGCGCGGCCACGCGGGCCCTGGCCGAGGCCGGCCGCTTCCACCTGCCGGTGCTGCTCGAGCGCCTCGTCGGCGACGAGACGCTGACGCTCCAGCGCCGGCGCGCGCTCCAGGAGGCGCTCGTCGCGGCCGGGCCCGAGGCGGCGCCTCCGGTGGTCGCCTGCCTGCGCGGACCCGGTCGGCGGCAGGTGGGGACGCTGGGCGAGGTGCTGCTGGCGCTCGGCGAGCCCGCGGTCGCACCGCTCGTGGAGCTGCTCGCAGCGGAGCCGGACGTGCGCCTGAAGAGCTACGCCGCCTTCCTGCTGGCGGGCATCGGTCCGCGCGCGCGGGCGGCGCTGCCCGCGCTGCGCGTCGCGGCCGAGGCCAGCGATCCCGACCTGCGCCGCATGGCGAGCGAGGCGATCGCGAGCCTCGAGGGACGTCCCTGGCAGGTCCCGGCGGTGGGCGGAGCGGCGCGGTGAGCGGCGCGGTGCGGGACGGGCGGTCGGCCGCGCGCGCGCGGCGCGTGACGTGGCTCCTCTGTCTGCTCGCGCTCGGGCTGGCGCTGCGCGCGCTGCTCC
>DASVAP010000339.1:0-29984 GCA_036376275.1 Planctomycetota bacterium
ACCAGCTCGAACTCCGGGAACCCACCGATCTTCGCCTGCGCCCGCCCGACGATCAGCGGACTCCCCTCGGTGTAATCGAAGGCCGGCCGCACCCCCGCGCGCACTCCCTGGCACCCGTCGAAGCGCAGCGCGAGCCCGGACACCCCGAGCTGGGCCAGCGCCGTGCGTCCCGCGTTCGCGATCATCTTGCCGAGCTCGAGCAGCGCCTCCTTCTGGGCGAGGTCCGGCCCGCTGGCGGCGCGCAGGGTCGGCAGGACCTCCTCGGGCGCCATCAGGAAGTGGGCCGCCATCGTCAGCGCCTCCGGGAGCGGCAGGAGCAGCGCGCCCAGGCGCGGCGCCTCGCCCTCGGGCGTGAAGGCCAGGCGGAAGGAGACGTGCACCATGCCCGCGCCGGCGGGACGGGTCGTGGCGCGCTCGACGTGCGCCGGGCCGAGGCGCAGCTCGCAGCCGAGCAGGGTGCCGAGGTCCTCGGCGACGCGCAGCAGGAGGCGGCCGATCAGGGCGTCGTCGGCGATCGCGTGGCGGGTGCGGGTCATGGGAGCGGGAGGGGGCCGCGCTTCCATCGGATCCGACGGGCCTCCGCGTGCACCGAAAGTGCGGAGTCGGGGAGGTCGTGCGCGCCGGTGATGCGGAGCCGGTCGCCCGGCAGGACGGGTCCGCGCGCGGCGCGCGCGTCCTGGACGATCCTGAGCGACCGCGAGCGGAGCTCGCGGGCGCTCAGCCCCCCAGCAGCCGGTGCGCCGCCTGCTCGAGGCGCTCGGGCGTGTGGAGCTGGCCCAGCCGGTGGGCCTCGGTCAGCTCGCGCACCTTGGCCTCGCGCTCGGCCGGCGAGGGCTCCTGCGCGGCCTGGGCCGCGGCCGACAGCTCCAGCGCGTCGCGCAGCTCCTCGCGCAGGGCCTCGGCCTGGCCGAGACGGCCCTCGCGCGCGGCCCGCACGATCGCGCGGTTGGCGTTGACGAGCGCACGCTGCTGCTCCTCGTAGGCGCGGCGCGCGCGATCCGGTCCGGGTTGACTGCTGCGGATGTCCATCGAGCCCTCCGGGTGGGAAGGGTTTCCCTCTCTTATCGGCAGCCACGCGGACGGCATGAGCGAAAAGATTGGCTTCTCGCGGGCGCCGGCTCCCCCACCGCGCCGGAGAGGCCCGGGGGCCGAGGACGATCAGGGAGGGCGCGCGAGGATCGCGCGCCCGGCCGATCCTGACCGGGTGGCGAGGCCACCCGGTCAGATCGAGTCCAGCCCGAATGCGAAGGGCTCGAGCGGCAGGGCGCGGGGCGCGAAGCCCAGGCGCGCGAGCAGCCCCCGTGCCTCCTCGGCCACGTCCGGGGCCCCGAAGAGCAGCGCCTGGAGCGTCTCCGGCTCCAGGTCGGCCGCCGCCGTCGGGCCGCGCAGGCGCGTGTGAGCGCCGTCGAAGGCGACCGCCGCGGGGCTGCCGAGGGCGGCGCCGAGCAGCGCGCTCGCCGCCGGGAGGTCGAGCAGCTTGCCGAGGCCCAGGATGCCCGGCCGGGTCACCGCCCCGAGGCGCACCAGCCGGTAGGCGAGCTCGTGCGCGTCCAGCGGCGCCATCAGGAAGAGCGCGCCCGTCGCGCCCTCCGGGAAGCGCCGCTCGAGGTGCGCGCGCACCAGCGCCAGCACGTCCTCGGGCGCGCCGGCCCAGTCGTGCAGCGTGTCGGCCAGGTCGCGCCCGCGTCCGAGGCAGGCGTAGGCCACCGGCAGCGGCGGATGGGCGGGATGGGCGCGGCGCTCGCGCACGAGCGTGAGCATGCCGGGCACGTCGAGCAGCGCGCGGAACTCCTCCAGCGAGCGCTCGACGCGGCTCGGGTGGCGCGCGTGCAGGCGGTGGAGCACGGGCACGTCCTCCGGGCGCAGCGCGCGCACGCCGCTCGGCTCGGGCAGGCTGGCGGTCAGCTCGGAGACGAGCAGGAAGTCGCGCTCGCCGCCGAGCGGCGCGTAGCCGCGCGCGAGGTAGAAGCGCGGATCGGTGGCCCACAGCAGCGCGAAGAGGCAGCCCCGCGCGCGCAGCTCCTCCTCGGCGCGCGCCAGCAGTCGCGTGGCGAGCCCACGTCCACGCCAGGCCGGGTCGGTCGCGACCGAGCCGATCAGGCCGCCGCGCAGGCGCTCCCCCCCCACCACGAACTCCCGAACGAGGATGGTGCAGGCCGCGCGCGGAGCGCCCTCTTCCTCGAGCTCGACCGTGGCGCCGTCGAAGCGCGCGTCGAAGACCAGCGGGTACTCGCGCGCCAGGGCCTCGCAGGCGAAGACGCGCTCGAGCAGCGCGCGCGCCGCCGCCGGGGCGGCCCTCATTCCTGCTCCCCGCGCGCGATCTCGGCCGCGCGGAAGGCCTCCAGCAGGCCCTCGCCCAGCGCCAGGGCCTCCTCCAGGCTCGCGCGCGCCGTGTCGAGCGCCTGGGGCAGCTCGGCGGGATCGGTGAGCGTGTGGCTCTGGGCCTCGAGCTCGGCCGCGCGCGCCGTCAGGCGCTCGAGCAGGGCCTCGAAGGCCGGCGCGGACGCACCGGGGCGCGGCGCGGAGGCGGGGCCGCGCGCGGCGTCGGCCGCGCGCACGCCGCTGGGCAGGCTCGGGGGCAGGCTCGGAGTTTCGGCCATCTCTCTATCCCAGGTAGTTGAGGAGCGAGGTCTGGATCAGGCGCGCGCCGGAGGCCTGCGCCAGCTCGAGCAGCAGCTGCGAGCGCGAGAGCGACAGGGCCGCCTCGGCGAGGTCCGCGTCCTCGACCGCCGAGAGGCGCGTCTCGAGCTCGAGCCCCAGGCCCACCTGGCGCTGCTCGGCGCCCGCCAGGCGCGCCGAGCGCGCCCCCAGGACGCCCAGGCCGACCAAGAGGTCGTCGTGCGTCCGGTCGAGCGCGTCGAGGCGTCCGCCGAGGCGCGTGGCGAGCTCGGCCGCGTCGAGCCCCTGCCCGCCGCGCAGGTCCTCGACCAGGCCCTCCAGGACGTCGAATGGGTTGGCCGTCGAGCCGAAGGTCACGAGCTCGGTGCCGGCGCGCAGGATGCCGCGCGTGTCGACGTGCAGGACCTGCCCGAGCGCGTCGTTGCGCAGCTCGAGGTCCGTGGCGTTGAAGTCGAGCGTGCGGAAGGTGGTTCCGTCGAGCGAGGCCGAGCCGCGCCCGGTGACCGTGCCGGTGTAGGAGGAGCCGTTCCAGCCCTCGAGGTCGAGGTGCAGCTCGCCGCCGAGCTCGTTCTTCACCACGAGATCGAAGCGCTGCCCCGGCGGCGGGATCGGCACGGCCGGGCCGTTGCCGAGGCGCACGGTGTTGTCGCCCGCGTCGATGCGCAGCCCGTTCACGCCGAGCAGCGTGTCCTGGTCGCCGCCGTCGATCAACGCCACGCCGACCGAGCCGAGCGCGCCCGAGTCGGTGCCGTCGTGGCGCAGCACGAGGTAGGCCTGGCCCGTGCCCTCGTCGGCCGTCGTGCCATTGCGCGCGCCGGTCAGGCCCTCCAGGCGCGTCGGACCCGGCACGGAGCGCCCGTAGATGCGGTTGCCGGCGGCCGTGATCGCGACCATCGCGCCCTCGCCGGCCTGCACCATCTGCTCCTCGCCGTTGCCGCGGTAGACGACGAAGGTGCGCCCGCCGCTCTCGATCTCGACCCAGGGCGAGCTGCCGACCGCCGTGCCGCCGAAGAGGTGGCTGCCGTCGACCTCGAGGTTCGCGTCGTCGAGGAGCTGCGCGCGGATCGCCTCCAGCTCGGTGGCGATCGTGGCCCGGTCGCCGTCGTTCAGGGTGCCGTTCATGGCCTGCACGACGAGCTCGCGCGCGCGCGTCAGGAGCTCGGAGGAGTGCTGCACGGTCGAGGCCGCGCGGTCGAGGCGCGAGCGCCCCGTGGCCACGCCCTCCTGGATGCGTGCCACGCGCGCCAGGCCCCGGCGCAGGTCGAGCGCGCGCGCGGCGCCGGCGGGGTCGTCCGAGGGCCGCTGGATGCGCTTGCCGCTGGCGATCTCGCGCTGGGCGCGCAGGAGCTCGAGCTGGTTCGAGCGCAGGCCGGAGAGGACGCGGGAGTAGCTGGAGAGGGTGCTGATGCGCATGGTGGGTTGCTGCTCCTAGAGGAGGTTCAGCACCTCTTCGCCGAGCTGGTTGACGACGGACAGGTACTGGGCCGCGGCCGCGAAGGCCTGCTCGTAGGCGACCAGGTCGACGAGCTCCTCGTCCACGTTGACGCCCGAGATCGAGGCGCGGCGCTCCTCCAGGCTCGAGAGCACCGCCGCGCTGGCCGTCAGCGAGCTGTCCGCCAGGGCGCCCTCGAAGCCGACGTCGCTGACCAGCTCGTCCCAGAAGCGCCCGAGATCGACGCCCCCCAGGCGCTCGTTGTCGGCGTGCTCGAGCGCCAGCAGGTCGAGCACGAGCCCGCCGTCGCCGGCCTCGCCCGAGAGCGAGATCGCGAGCTGCGCGGGATCGTCCGCCAGGCCCTTGCGCAGGGCGATGTCGGCCGCGCCCGAGCCCTCCAGCATCGTGTTGAGTCCCAGGGCCACGAGCACGTCGGCCGAGTCCGAGTCCGCCAGCGCGTCGAAGGCGATGCGGTCGCCATGCGTGGCCGACAGCTCGCCCAGCCCGAAGCTGGCGCGCACGCCGTGGGCCACCTCGAGCTCGGTGCCCGGCACGTAGCCGGCGCCGACGTCGAGGGTCGTCACCACGTTGCCGGCGCGGTCCAGCACCTCGACCTGGAGGCCCGGCGTCGTGCCGATCGTGCCGTCGCTCGTCGGACGGAAGGTGTAGCGCTGGTCGGCGGCGCCGGTGTAGGTCCCGGAGAGGCGCACGTCGACCGCGTTGGCGCTGCCGGCCACGGGCGTGCCGACCAGGCTGCTCCAGCCCAGCGCCGCCGCGGCCGTGCCGCCGGTGACCGTCAGGGTCGCGGCCGTGCCGGTGGCCAGCGACTGCACGAAGAGGTGCCCGTCGACCACGCTGGCCGCGACGCCGTTCGCCTGGGCCTGCGGGTGCGCGTTGATCACGTCCGCGAGCTCCTCGGCCGTGGCCGCGCCGATGTTGGCGAAGTCGGAGGCGGCGAAGGTCAGCGTGAAGGCGGCCGGCGGGCCGCCGGACTGCGTGCGCAGGGTCAGGGTGTCGCCCGGCGCGAGAGCGAAGGGCTCGGCCGCGCCCGTCCCGAGCGTGGGGCGCGCGCCGCCCAGCAGGCCGGCCGGATCCGGATCGGCGTCCAGGCGCCGGCTGAAGTCGAAGGTGAAGCCCTGGTCGGCCGCGATCCTCAGGCGCCCGCTGGCGTCGAGCGAGGCCGAGAGCTGCGGCACGCCGTCGAGCGCGTCGAGGAAGCCCTGCACGGTCGTGTGCGTGGCGCTGACGTCGATGCGGTGCCTGGTCAGCGCACCGCTGGCCTCGTCGACCACGTTCACGTACAGGGCCCCGCTGGTGACCTCGAAGGGCAGGCCGGCGCGCGCCAGGAGCTCGTCCTCGACGCGCCCGTCGCCGTCGAAGTCCGACAGGGCCGAGGCCCCGGTCAGGCTGCGGAAGCCGCCGCCGGTCGGCATGCCGGTCGAGTGCACGCGGTTGATCGAGCGGATCAGCTCGCGCGCGAGCTGGTCGAGGCGCGTGCGCAGGCCGGGCACCAGCTCCTCGCCCAGGCGCAAGAGGCCGCCGACCTCGCCGCCCGTCAGGGGCACGAAGCCCTGCGAGCCGGCGATGCGCACGCGCGGCGTCCCGCCGCTCGTGTCGAGCGAGAGGTGGTTCGCGCGCGCGGCGCCGACCAGCGTGTTGCCGGCCACGAGCACGCGCACCGAGCCGTTCGGGCCCTGGGTCGTGGTCACGTCGACCAGCTCCGCCAGGCGCTCGAGGGCCACGTCGCGGCGGTCGCGCAGGTCGTTGGCCGGCACGCCGACCGACTCGGTCTCGGCGATCTTCTCGTTCAGCACCACGACCTCGTCCGCCAGCGCGTTGACCTCGCCCAGGCGCGCGGCGATGTCGGCGCGCGCGTCGGCGCCCTGGCGGTCCATGTCCGAGGCCAGCTCGCGGAAGCGCGCGCTCAGGGCCTCGGTCGACTCGACCACGGCCGTGCGCCGGATCGGGTCGGCGGGCGCCGTGCCGAGCTGCGAGAGCTGGTCGAAGAAGCCGTCCATCAGGCGTCCGAGGCCGTTGTCGCCCGGCTCGCCCAGGAAGGCCTCGAGCTCGCTCAGCCCGCCGCGCTGGGTCGCGAGCGAGCTGGCCAGCGAGCGCTGGCCCAGGATGCGGCGCCCGAGCAGCTCGTCCACGCTGCGCTGCACGCTGCCGACGTCCACGCCCGAGCCGATCAGGAGCTTGCCGAGCTGGACCGGCAGGGCGCTGCCGAGCTGCACCCTCTGACGGGAGTAGCCGGGCGTGTTCGCGTTGGCGATGTTGTGCCCGACGGTGTCCAACGCGTAGCGCGCGGAGAGCAGGGCCTTGAGACCGGTGTGCAGACCGATGACGGACATGTTCAGCCCCGCGCGTCCACGAGGTGGCCCTCGGCGCCGCTCGCACCCGAGGCGAGCAGGCTCCAGATCTCCTCCAGGAGACCGCGGTGGTAGTGGGCCAGGGCCGACAGCGCGCGGCTGGCCTCCTGGTTCGCGCGCACGGCGGCGCGCAGCTCGTCGCGCAGCGCCACCAGGCGCGCGGTGTCCAGGTCCTCGGCCGAGAGATACGGCAGGAGCCGCGTGAGCGTCAGCGTGCGCACCGGAACGGCCAGGGCCGCCGCCAGGCGCTCGAAGAGCTGCACGCGCCGCGTCTCGCGCGCCGCCGACGGCGCCAGCAGCTCCTGCAGGGCCGCGGCCGAGCGCTCGAGCTCGGGGCCGGCGCCGGAGCGCGCGGCGCGCCCGACGGCCGCCAGCGCGGCGCCCAGGCTCTGCTGCGCGGCCAGCTCCTCCTGCAGCCAGGCCTCGGCCTGGATCGCCAGGGTCGCGATCACGGCGTCGCCTCCGCCGGCGTGGACGCGAGCGCGCCGTCCGTGCGGCTTTCCAGGTCGCGCGCGACCAGGCGCGCGATCCCGAGCGCGTCGCGCCGGGCCAGGGCCGCGCCCAGGTGCTCGTCGAACCAGCCCTCGTAGACCTCGGCCCCGGAGCCCTCGCCGAAGGGGCTCTGCGGCATCGAGCGGCGCAGCTCGCGCACCAGCAGGGTCGCGAAGAGCTGCTCGAACTGGCGCGCGGTCTCGGCCGGGCCGCCGGCCTCGGCCGCGCGGCGGGCCTGCTCCAGGCGCGCGTCGGCCAGGGGCTCGAGCGAGGCCAGGCGGGCCGTGACGACGTCGAGGGACGGGGACTCCATCACAGCACCAGGACCTCGGCGTGCAGCATGCCCGACTGGGCCATGAGCTGCAGGATCTGGATCATGTCGCGCGGCGTCACGCCCAGGACGTTGAGCACCTCGACGACCTCGCTGAGGGTCACCGCGCCGTTCACGATCGTCAGCGGGCGGTCCTCCTCCTCGATCAGCACCGACGTGCGCGGCAGGACCTCGGTCTGGCCCTCGCTGAAGGGCCCGGGCTGGCTGGCCTCGGGCGTCTCGGCGATGGTCACCGTGAGGTTGCCCTTGGTGATCGCGCCGCGCGTGATGCGCACGCCCTCGCCCATGACGATCACCCCGGTGCGCTCGTTGACGATCACGCGCGCGAAGGGCGCGGGCGAGATCTCGCGCTCCAGGATCGAGCTCAGGAACGAGACGGTGGCCTCGCGCGGCAGGTCGCCGGGCACGTTCACGGCCACGGTCATCGCGTCCTGCGGCACGGCCGCGCCCGGGTAGAGCAGGTTGATCGACTGCGCGATGCGCGTGGCGTTGCCGAAGGAGCCCTTGAGCGCGCGCAGGTCCAGGTACACGAAGCCGCGCTCGCTGACGATCTGGGTCGGGACCTCGCGCTCGACCTTGCCGCCCAGCGGGAGCGTGCCGACCGTCAGGTGGTTGCGCGTGGCCGAGGCGCCCTGGCCCTCGGCCGAGAAGGCCCCGGTCGTGATCGGGCCGGCGGCGGTGGCGTAGACCGTGCTGCCGGTCATGTCGAGCAGCTCGGTGGCGAGCAGCGTGCCGCCCACCAGGCTCTCGCAGTCGTAGAGCGACGAGACGCGCACGTCGATCTGGCGCCCGGGCTTGATGCCCGGCTCGAGCGAGGCCTGCACCAGCACGACCGCGGCGTTCGAGGAGGACACCGACTGCAGGTCCAGGACGATGCCCTGCGTCTTCAGCATGCTGAGGATCGCCTGGCGCGCGGCGATGGTCGAGTCGCCCGTGCCGGCGAGGCCCGTCACCAGGCCGACGCCCTGGATCTGGTTCTCCTCCTGCCCACGCACGACGGCCATGTCGCCGATGCGCACGGTGATGCCGCCGCTGGCGCCGGCGCCCGGCAGAATGTCCGGACGCGGCCCCCGCAGCACGGTGGACTGCGAGTAGCCCTCGGGCTGGCGCGGGGCCTCGACGGCGCCGGCCCACACGCGGGCCTCGGGCGCGCCGCCCTGGGCCTGGCCCTGGGCCTGCGCCGGGGTCTGCAGGAGCACGGTCGTGAGCGCGAGGAGCAGCATCAGAAGGGCCACAGCCAGACGATGCACTTGTGGAAGAAGCCGCCGATGCCGCGCCGGCGCGTGGTGTCGCTGACCTGGCCCTCGCCCACGTAGGCCACGCGCGCCTCGGCCACCTGCTGGGACAGCACGGTGTTGTCCGCGCGCACGTCGAAGCGCCGCACGATCCCGGAGAACTCGATCACCTTGTGCTCCTCGTCCACGCGGATCTCGCGCCGGCCCTTGATGACCAGGTTCCCGTTGGGGAGCGCGTCCATGACCACGGCCGTGATGCGTGCCGTGAACTCGCCGTTCTTCTCGACGTTGGCGGTGCCGTTGAAGTCGTCCTGCGAGCTGGCCGCCAGGCGCGGCAGGACGTCGAAGGCGTCCGGGTCGATGTCGAAGTTGTCGAGCCGGTAGTCGAGCGTGGTCGCGCGCCGGAGCTGGGTCGTGTCCTCGTTCTTGATCTCCGAGTTCTCGACGATCAGCACCGTCAAGAGGTCGCCCGGGCGGCGCGCGACCTTGTCGGCGATCATGCTGCCGGGGCCGGCGTCGGGGTCGTAGATCGAGCCGGGCCGACCCTGGGCCAGGGCCGGCGCGGCGAGGAGCAGCCAGGGCAGGAGGCGGAGGAGCGGGTTCATGGCGGGGACGCGGCTCACAGGGTGATCTCGCACAGGTCGCGGCCGACGACGGTGGCGACGAGCTCCTGGCGGCCGTCGGCCGTCTTGACGCGGATGCGGTCGCCGACCGAGCCGGTCTCGAGCGCCACGGCCGAGACGCGCGCCTCGATCGAGCCCTTCTTGACGCGCAGGAAGAGCGTCGCGCCCAGGGTGATGGCAGCCGGGCGGTGCACGTCGTGCGCGGTCACGCGCTCGCCGGGCGCGAGGTCGCGCTTGGCCACGGAACCCACGACCTGACGCGGGTCGAGGGCCTCGAGCGTGGAGGCGCTGGCCACCTGCACGCGCGCGCTGGCGAAGAGGTCCGGGCGCAGCTCCTCGCCCGCGCGCACGGCACGCGCCAGCACGGGGCGTGTCTCCCACACGTCCACGCGCCAGGAGGTCCACACCGTGCGGTAGCGCAGGTCGTCGACCAGCACCTCGATCGGCACCCCGATCACGCCGCTGACCAGCGCGCCCTGGTGCGGGCGCGCCACGAGACGGCCGCCGCGCTCGCCCAGCGGGACGGTGACGGCCGGGATCGGCTCGGCCAGCACGAAGACCGCCTCGCGGCCGGCGAAGGCGCGCGCGAGCTCGGTCCGCGCGGCCTCCTCGAGCGTGGCCGGGGCGAGCTCCTCGATCTCGGGCCACACCCGGCAGGCGCGCTCGCCGGCCAGCGTGACGCGCAGGCCCGGGACGGCGCGCTCCAGCTCGGCCTGCAGGCGCTCGGCCGCGAACAGCCGGCTGAAGCCCGGCGCGGGCGCGTAGCCGAGCTCGAGCGCGCGCACGCGCGCCACGAGCTCCGCGTCGAGCCCGGTGACGAGGCACAGCTCGCCCAGCTCGATCTCGGTGCCCTTGACGCGCGCCTCGACCGGCAGCGTGACCGTGACGCCGGCCTGGGGCAGGAAGCAGAGGAAGAAGGAGGGGAGGAGCACGGGGAGGACCTAGATGAGGTTCGAGACCTGCTGGAGCATCTCGTCGGAGACCTGGATCGTGCGGCTGTTGACCTCGTAGTTGCGCTGGGCCTGGATCAGCGCGATCAGCTCGTCCACGACGGCCACGTTCGAGCGCTCGAGGAAGGCCTGGCGCAGGAAGCCGGCGCCGGCGTCGCCGGGCGTCTGCTCGGTCGGCGAGCCGGAGCTGTCCGTCTCGCGGAAGAGGTTCGCGCCCTCGGCGCGCAGGCCGGCGGGGTTCGGGAAGCGCGTCAGGCGGATCTGCCCGCGCGCCTGGAGCACGTCCGAGCCGCCGCTGCGGATCTGCACCGTGCCGTCCTGGCCGACGATGATCTCCTGCGCGTCGGGCGGGATCGAGATGCCGGGCTCGAGCTTGAAGCCGTCGACCGTGACGAAGTCGCCGTTGCCGTCGATGCGGAAGGCGCCGTCGCGCGTGTAGCGGAACTCGCCGTTGCCCATGGCGATCTTGAAGAAGCCGTCGCCCTGGATGGCGAGGTCGAGCGGGTTGCCGGTCTGCTCGATGTCGCCCTGCAGGAACAGCTTGATCGAGCTGGAGACCTCGGTGCCCGTGCCGACCTGCAGGCCGGTCGGGACCTGCTGGCTGCGCACGGTGGTCGCGCCCGGCTCGCGCAGCGTCGTGTACAGGAGCGAGCGGAAGTTGACGCGGTTCTTCTTGAACGAGGCCGTGTTCACGTTCGCGATGTTGTTCGCGATCGTGTCGACCTGGGTCTGCTGGGCGATCATGCCCGAGGCGGCGGTGCGCATGGCGCGGATCATGGGGAGGGTCCTTTCGGCAGCTTTGCGGGGTGGCTGGAACGCCCGGGCTCGGGCTAGCCCGACCTATTCATGAGACTTCGGCTGCAACGTCGCGACTGGCCGCATCTGCAGCGCTTCGCTCCCTGCGAGGCCTCAACGGCCTGTTCAAGGCCGTCTCCGGTGCTCTCGGTCGCGAATCGCTGCATCTGCGGCCATTCGCGACGTTTCGCTCGAAGTCTCATGAATAGGTCGGGCTAGAACGGCCGCGTCAGGCGCGCGTAGGTCTCGTCGATGGCCTTGAAGGTGCGCGCCGTGACCTCGAAGGCGCGCTGCACGGCGATCATGTCGACCATCTCCTCGACGGCGTTCGCGTTGGAATCCTCGAGGGCGTACTGGTGCACCTGGGCCTCGCTGGGCTGCGGCAGCACCGCGCGCGGCGCGCTCCAGAACCCGCGCGCGTCCTTGGAGAGCACGCTCGGGTCGGGGAAGTCGACGACGCGCAGGCGCCCGATGTCCTGCACGCCCTGGCGCACGCCGCCGCCCTGGTCGATCACCAGCGGGAGCCCGACGGGGTCGATCGCGCCGCGGAACTCCTCCCACGCCAGCGGCAGGCCGTCCTCGGTGACCAGCATGCCCGCCTCGGTCATGTGGAAGGTGCCGTCGCGCGTGTAGACCTCGCCCTCGGGCCCCTCGACGGCGAAGAAGCCGTCGCCGTGGAGCGCCAGGTCGAGATCGCGTCCGGTGCGCTGGAGGTTCCCCTGCGCGAAGTCCACTTGCGCCAGGGTCGTGACCCCGCGCACGGGCCCGCGCGCGCGCTGCACCTCGACCTCGTGCGAGGCCGTGACCCCGCGCTTGAAGCCGATCGTGCCGACGTTGGCCAGGTTGGCGGAGATGGAATCGAGGCGCCGCTGCTGGGCGGCCATCGCGACTGCGCTGCGGTAGAGTCCGACGTTCACGCCGCGCAGGAAGGCAAGCGTGGTGCCAGGCCGAGAACGGGCCGGACGGGGTCGAGAAGCGGGGTCGGAGGAGGGCGCGGCCCAGCGACGGCGAAGGGTTTTCTTCGGGGGGCGGAAGGAGCTTCGGCCTGAAGGTCGGCGCGTCTGCGACGACGCCTCACGCGGGCTCCTTCCTCTCTCCTGGCTTGCCTCCGCGCCCTCCGCGTCTTCGCTCCGCGTCTCCGCGCCCCTCTGATCCCGGCTGGAAGAAGAGAGGGCGCGGAGACGCGGAGGGAAGACGCGGAGGACGCGGAGAAGAGAAGGAGGGGGAAGAGAAGACGAGGCGCGCGCCGGAAACGAAGCGACCCGGGTCCGGACCCGGGTCGCTCCGCTCAGCCCTCGCGGGCCGATCGCTGAGGCCGTTCGTCACGGCCAGATCGGACGGTTGTGCGGCCGTCCGATCGACTAGGGATTTCGAGTCACTGTCAGGGAAGGCACGTGTGAGGGCACGTGATCTCCTCCTTCCGTTCCTATCGGGCGAAGCGCGCGAACGCTGGAGGGTCGAGCGCGTGGTGGAGCCGAGCTCCGCTCGGCTACACCACGTTCACGATCTCGCTCAGGAGCTCGTCCTGCACGGTGATGACGCGCGCGTTGGCCTGGAAGCCGCGCTGGGCCTGGATCAGGTGCACGAACTCCTCGGCCGTGTCGACGTTCGAGGCCTCCAGCGCGCCGCTGATCACCTCGCCCGCGCCGGCCAGGAGCCCCGCGCCGAGCACGCGCTGGCCCGAGTTGGCCGTGGCGCGGTAGTAGCTGTCGCCGGCCTCCTCGAGACCCGCCTCGTTGGCGAAGGTGGCGATGCCGAAGCTGCCGAGCGTCTGCTCCTGGCCGTTCGTGTAGAAGCCGCGGATCGTGCCGTCGGACTCGACCTCGAGGCTGGCCAGCTCGCCGGCGCCGAAGCCGTCCTGCTCGTCGGCCACCACGCTGGAGGGGTCGGCGAACTGCGTCAGTCCGTCGAAGGCCCCCGAGGTCCCGAGCTCGAGCGCCACGCTCTGCGCCGCCAGGGTCCCGAACTGCACGGTGATCGAGCCGCCCGTGGGCGTGCGGATCGAGCCGTCGTCGTTGAAGGTGATGCCGTCGATGGCGCCGGCCAGCACCGTGCCCTCCTCGGCCGGGACGCTGACGCGCAGGTTCCAGGAGCCGTCGGCCTGGCGCTCGTAGTCGAAGGTCAGGACGTGCGCGCCGCCGGCCGAGTCGAAGACCTCGGTCGAGGCCGTCACCTTGTCCGGCCCGCTGCCGTTGGTCGTGACCGCGAAGTGGCTGCCGGCCCAGTTCGAGCCTCCGACCTGCCCCGTGCCGTCGCTCAGCGAGAGCGAGAGCTCGGCCTCGCCCGAGGCATCGGCCGTGACGCGGATCTCGCCCGTGGCGGCGTCGAAGCTCACCGTGGACTGGGCGAAGCGCGTCTCGAGGAAGGCCACCAGGTCCCCCACCGTCGTGCCGTCCGTGCCGTACACGAAGGAGGCGACGATCGGGGTGCCGTCCACGTCCGTGCCCGCGACCTGGATGCGGTCGCCGGCCACGTAGTCGGTCTCGTTCAGGGTCAGC
The DNA here is from genome assembly GCA_036376275.1 of Planctomycetota bacterium. GTDB lineage: Bacteria > Planctomycetota > UBA1135 > UBA1135 > JABFRZ01. The sequence continues at coordinate 13,345 of DASVAP010000339.1, forward strand.
GCGTTCAGGTCGGTCGTGTCGGCCGCGGTGGTCTCGGTGCCCTGCACGAAGTCGGCCAGGCCCAGGAGGCTCTTCAGGTCCTGCCCACCGGCCCCGGGCACGACCTGGATGCTGGCGCCGGCGCCGGTGCGCTCGCTGGTCAGCACGACCTCGCCGTTCGTGCCCACGCTGGCGACCACGTCCTCGGTCTGGGCGTTGATCGCGTCGGCCACGGCCTGGGCCGTGATCGGCGTGGCCGAGCCGGCGATCGAGACGAGCTGCGGCGCGCCGCCGTGCAGCGTGAGCTCCATGGTCCAGGTCTCGCCGACCGGGATCGCGAAGGGCCCGGACTGGGTCCCGAGCGTGGCCGCGGGCGTGCCCGCGTGCAGGGCCGAGGAGGTCGTCAGGACCTCGGCCAGCGGCCCGGTCACCGTGCGCGGCAGGTTGCCGGCGAAGCCGACGCGCGCGGTGGCACTGGGCGGCAGGACGCTGCGCGTGTCGATCGAGAACGGCTGGCCGTTCGCGTCGAGCACGCGGAAGCCCGTGCGCAGATCGACCATGTCGCCGTTCGCGTCGAGCCCGAAGGCGCCCACGCGGCTGTAGAGCGTCTCGTTGCCCGTCGAGAGCGCGAACAGCCCGCGGCCCTGCAGGGCCAGGTCGAAGGTGCGCCCCGAGCTGTTCAGCGCCCCCTGGTGCAGGCGCCGGTCGATCGCGGCGACCTGCACGCCCAGGCCCTGTTGCAGCGGGTTCGTGCCGCCGATCGCGCCCGTGGGCGGGGTGCCGGGACGCTGCGTGATCGAGAACAGGTCCGCGAACAGCGTGCGCGAGCTCTTGAAGCCCATCGTGTTCGAGTTCGCGAGGTTGTTGCCGATCACGTCGATCCAGGACTGGTGCGCGCGCAGGGCGCCCAGGGCGGCGATGAAGGAGGTGCTCATGGTGGGTTCTTGCTCTAGCTCTCGGGGGTCGTGCTCGTCTCGCCCAGGACCTCGGTGATCGCGGCCAGCGGCACGTCCTGGCCATCGATGCGCAGCACCGCCAGGCCGTCGACGACCTTGACCGACTCGACCGTGCCCGCGCCGGGTTGCTCGGTGTCGAAGTCGATCCAGGCGACGTCCTTGCCGATCAGCGCGCTCGCCTGGGTGAGCTGCGAGAGCAGCGCGTTCGACTGGTTGAGCGCGATCATCGCGACCACGTTCTGGTTCAGGCCCTCGAGCTGCTCGAGCGACGAGAAGGTCGCGAGCTGGGCCACGAAGTCCTCGTTGGCGACCGGCGAGAGCGGGTCCTGGTTCTCGAGCTGCGACACGAGCAGCTTCATGAACGCGTTGCGGTCGAGGTTCTGGGTGGCCGCCTGCGTGAAGCCGCCGGAGTAGGGGTCGCTGGCGTCGATGCCGCTGAGGGTCATGGAAGGTCCTAGGCGAGGGTGTCGAGGCCCGGGCCGCTGGCCCGGACCGGGTCGGAGGTCGTCGGCAGCCCGGCGTCCGTGCCGGAGCGGCGCGCACGCGGCGTCGCGAAGCCGAGCGCGAAGGTGAGCGAGTCGGTGCGGACGCCGCGCGCATCGAGCAGCGTGCGGAGCTCGTCGCTGCGGCGCTCGAGCAGCTCCAGCGTGCGCGCGTCCTCCGCGCGCACGATGGCCGTCACGCGCCCGCTGCGCAGGGCGAGCTGGATCGAGAGGCGCCCGAGGTCCGCCGGCTCGAGCTCCAGCGTCAGGCGCCGCACGCCGGGGGCCGCGTGCAGGCGGATCTGCTCCAGGATCGCCTCGACGCGCGCGAGCGGGGCCGCCTCCGGGCCCTCGGCGGGTGCCGCGGCGTCCGGCGCGCGCGCGGCGGGCGCGGCGGGCTTCGCCTGGGGCGGAGGAGCCTCGGGCGCGGGAGCCGCGACCCGGGCCTCGGACGCGGGCGCCGCGGAGAGCGCCGCGCGCGCATGGTCCGCGGCGGCGCTCGCGGCGACACTCGCAGCTGGGGCCGACGCCACTGCGCCCGCGAGCGCGGGATCCTGGGCGGACGGCCCGGCCGCGACCGCGGGAGCGCAGCTCGCGCAGGCGCTCGGCGCCGCACCCGGAGCGGGCGCCGGCGCCTGCGCGGAGGCCGGAACGGACTGCGCGGTCACGGCGGACCGGACCGGTGCCGGCGGTGCGGCGGCGGCGGGAGCCGCGCGCGGAGCCTCCTCCGGCGTGCGCTCGCCCTCGAAGCCGGCGCGGCGCTGCGCGCGGCGCTCTTCCGCCAGGGCCTCGTGGCGCCGCGCCGCGAGCCCGTCGCCGCGCGCGCGCGCCGCGGCGCGCTCGACCTCGCGGGCGAAGGCCGGGCCCGAGTCCGCAGCCGCGGCGCCCGCGAGCGGGACGAGCGCGACGCTGCCGAGCGGCTCGCCGGCGCGACTGGAGAGACGGGTGGACTCCATCGGCCCGCCGCAAGGCAAGCGCGGTGCCAGCCGGGCTCGAGACGCGCGATCGCGCTCTGCGGGGTCGCCCGGCCCGTTCCGGAGGGCGCGCGCGCCGCAGGCGCACCGGCAAGACCTTCGTCCCCGGGAACGACCTTCGGGCGCGGCTTTCCGCCCTGCTCGCGCGCGCGCGGGAGTCGCAGGCTCCGCGCGAAGTCCCCTCTACCGGTCTACCGGGCCAAGGAGAACGGCCGCGACCGCTGCGAGGTCGTCGCGCAGGCTCGCCGGGGACCCGAGCTGGACTAGCCGCCGCCCGAACCCTCGGGCTTCGGCTGCTGCTGTCTCTTCTTGCCGCCGCCCGCGCCCTTCGGCAGGGCCGGCTTGGTGGTCGGGGCGCCCGCGCCGGCCTCGGGCGCGACGCCCGTCCCGCCGGCCTTGACCTCGAGCTCCTGCAGGTACTTGGCCAGCTCCTCGTGCTCCATGAAGACCGCCATCTGCGCGGCGGTGCCGCCCTCGACGCTCTTGGCCAGGATGTCGGCGCCGTTGGCGAGCAGGAGGTCGGCCAGCTTGCGGTCGCCCCTGCGCGCCGCGTGGTGCAGCGGGGTCAGCTTCTGGCCGTCCGCGACGTTCACGCTGGCGCCGCTGGCGAGCAGGACGGCCGTCGTGTCCTCGTGCTGGAAGTACACGGCGGCATGCAGGGCGGTGCCGCCATCCTTCTGCTGCACGTTCACTTCTGCACCGGCGGCGATCAGGGCCTCCACGACATCCGTGTGGCCGTTGCTGGCGGCGGTGATCAGGGGCGTGTTGCCCTCGCCGTCCTTGGCGTTCGGGTCGGCCTTGTGCTCGAGCAGCAGGCGCACCATCGCGATCGAGTCGGGCGCGGCGCAGGCCATGTGCAGCGGGGTCGCGCCGGCGGCCTGCTTGCGGTCCAGCTCGGCCCCGGCGTCGATCAGGGCGCGCGCGATCTCGAGGTAGTTCTCGGCCGCGGCGATGTGCAGCGGGACGATCTGGTTCACCTCGAGCATCTGGTTGGGATCGCTGCCCTGGGCCAGGGCGCCCTGCACGGCCTCGAGGTTGTTCTTCGAGGTGGCCTGGATCAGCGGCGGGATCTGCTGGCCCGCGTGCGGCGCGACGTAGCCCTTCTTGCCGGGCTTGGGCGGCTCGGGGGCGGGCTCGGCCTCGGTCCCCGCGGCCGCGGCCGTGGCGGGCGGGGTGCCGGCAGCCCCCATGGCGGCGCCGGCCGCCGGGCTCCCCCCGTCGCCGCCACAGGCCGCCAGGACCAGCGGGAAGGAAAGGAGCAGGCTCGGGAGCGATCGCTGGGCGGAGGGCATCGGGTTCGGCGGAGGGCGGAAGCGGGGTCGGGAGCGGGGGTCGGCCGTGCTGCGCGGGCTACGGAGCGCGACCGGCCATTGTTGACGCGCCTTTGGCGGCGGTCAAACCATGCCGTACAACCCCGCCCCGATGGCCCGTCCGCTCTCGCTCGCCCTCGAAGCCTACCTCGTCGACTGGCAGCGCGAGCCCTGGCCGATCGACTGGGAGCGCCACTTCGGGCGCGCGGCGCCGCTGGCGCTCGAGATCGGCTTCGGGAACGGCTCGTTCCTGGAGGGCGAGGCGCGCGCCCATCCGGAGCGCGACCACGTCGGGATCGAGCTCTCCTGGACCGCCGCCACGCACCTCTTCCGGCGCCTGCGCCGGCACGAGCTCGGCAACGTGCGCGTGCTGCTGGGCGAGGCCGAGAGCCTGGTGCGCCACGCCTTCGCGCCGGACACGCTGGCCGAGGTCTTCGTCAACCATCCCTGCCCGTGGCCCAAGGCGCGCCACCACGAGCGGCGCCTCCTGACGCACGCCTTCCTGGGCTGCCTGGCCGAGCGCATGCAGGCCGGCGCGCGCCTCACGGTCGTGACCGACCACGCCGAGTACGCGCAGTGGCTGGGCACGGAGCTCGCCGCGCAGCCGGCCCTCGCCTCCTGCCACGCGACCGTCGAGGTGCCCGCGCTCCCCGGCCGCGCGCCGACCAAGTACCAGCTCAAGGCGATGGCCCAGGGCATCCCGATCCACTACTTTCAGTGGCAGAAGCGCGGCGCCCCGCCGGATGTGCCGCACGCGCCTTCCCAGCCCCGCCCGAGCGAGCTACCGATGCCCACGCTGTCCCTGCGCGGTGCGCGTCCGGAGTCCGAGCCGTTCGGCGAGTTCCGCCCGCTCGCCTTCCGCGAGCAGGTCGGCGGCGTCGAGGTGGTCGTCAAGCTGGAGGCCGTCTACCGCCGCACCGACCGGCCCGTGTGGCTGGTCGAGACGCTGGTGATCGAGGGCACGCTGCGCCAGCAGTTCGGGATCGACGTGATCGCGCGCGGCCCGACGCTGCTCCTCAAGCCCTCGCCGCTCGGCCAGCCCTACCCGACGCACGGCGTGAAGCGCGCCGTGTGGTGCGTGGCCCGCTGGCTCGCCCACCGCGACCCCGCGCTCACCGTCGAGCACGACAGCCTGGGGCTGGGCGAGGGCCGAGAGCCCTGGCCGGCCTGATCTTCCTCCTTCTGCGCCGAACTCGATCTCGGCTCGGTGTTGGTGCACTTCTCTTGTCTTCAAGTCGGTGCCGGAGGTGCTCGCCCCCTGGGGCCCCGCTCTCGGCCGTGACCCGCGCCTGGCGCCCTTCGAGCGCACCTCGACGCTCATTCCTGCCGCGGGAACGCCAGCACCGGCACGCGCGCCGCGCGCAGGACGGCCTCGGCCACGCTGCCCGTCACGAGGCGCCGGAACCCGGTGCGGCCGTGGGTCGAGAGCGCGACCGCGTCGCAGCCCTGCTGCGCGGCGTAGTCGAGGATCGCGTGCGCGACGCTCGGGGCGACCACGACCTCGGTGGTGACCTCGACCCCGGCCGGGAAGGAGGCGCGGCGCTCGTCCAGGTGCTTCTGACCGCGCGCGAGCTCCTGGACCGTGCCCGGCAGGAGCTTCGGCGGCGGGACGCGGGCCGAGACCGGCGGCGCGCCGACGTTCTCGACGACGTGCAGGAGCACGACGCTGGCGCGCAGGGCCCGGGCGAGCTCGGCCACGACCGGCAGGGCGCGCTCGCCCTCGGCCGAGAGGTCGAGCGGTAGGAGGATCTTCTGGAAGGTCATGGCGAGGTCGCGGGTCCGTTGGCCGGGACCAGAGCATAGGAAAGGGACCGGCGCGAGCGCCTCAGGGGACCAGTGCCTCGGCGCACAGGCGCCCGAAGGACTCGGCCGAGCCGTGCTCGAGCAGCGTCAGCCCCGGGGCGGGCCAGGCGGCCGCGCGCGCCTCGATCTCGTCGATCCAGGCCCGCTCGCGGGCCGGCAGCTCGCGCGCCACGGTGAGCACCGCGTCCCCGGCGGCCAGCTCCTCGACCAGCGGGAAGAGCGCGCCCTCCTCCTTGTCCATGTGCGCCAGGCCCAGCTCGACGTAGCGCAAGGCGAGCTCGCGGAAGCGCTCGCGCTCGTCGGCGTCGAGCGGCTGCTCCAAGAGCGCGTCGGCCGCGGCCGCCAGGGCCAGGCGCAGCTCGCGTCCGAGCTCGTGCTCGTGGCGCAGCACGACCAGCGGCCCGACCCCCCTCGGGAGCCCGTGGGCCTCCAGCCAGGGGAAGAGCAGCTCCTCCTCCTCCTCGTGGTGGCGCAGATCGCCGAACTCGCGGAAGAAGCGCAGGAAGCGGCGCGCGAGGCGCGGATCGTAGTCGCGCGCGGCGCACACCCAGCTCGCGTAGCGCGCGAAGGCCTCGAGGACGCGACGGATCTGGACGTGCTCCTCGGCCAGGATGCGGGTCAGGGCCCGCGGCGCGACGCTCGATCCCATGGGTGCTCCTTCGTGACTCGACTCCAAGGGGACTATTCGATCACTACCGGGGGTGAGCACCCTACGGAGATCGGCGCAGACCGTGCGCTCCGGGACCGAAGCGCGCGAGGTAGCCGGTCAGGTGGAGCTTGCGGCGTGTGCTGGCGGAGCTCATGTAGCGCACCGTCCCGAAGCCGGCGCGCTTCGGGCCCCAGGGCCGGTCGAAGCGCCCGAGGCACCAGAAGATGCCCGAACAGGAGTTCGGGTCGCGCCCGTCGAGCGCGTACCGGTCGTTCAGGTGGAGCATGCGCCGCAGCGCCTCGCGCGGCGTGGGCGACCAGGCCAGGATCGACTTGCCCCACAGCATGCGCAGGTAGTTGTGGAGCTGGCCGGTCGTGCGGAGCTCGGTCTGGGCCGCGTCCCACACCTCGTCGCCGCTCGCGGCCTGCTCGAGGGTCTCGAGCGCGAGCACGTCGCGCCCGGCCGTCGCGTGCTCCTCGAGCGTCGCGCGCGCCCAGGCGGGCAGCGACTCGTAGCGCTGGTGGTCGGCGCGGTGCCAGGCGAAGCCGTACCCGAGCTCGCGCCAGGTGACGAGCTGGTCGAGGAACTCCTCGCTCGAGGGGCTGGCGCCGAAGCCGCCGCGCCGCCCGTCCGGCTTGCGCCGCGGATCGAGCCCCTTCCAGCCCTCGGCCGCGGTCACGGCCGTGAACACGGCGTGGGCCGCGACGTGCCCGAAGTGCAGGTAGGGCGAGAGCCCGCTGGTCGCCTCCTCGTCGGGATGGTTGCGATCTTCGCCGTAGCGCGCGAGGCGCTCCGCGACGAAGCGCGCGAGCACGGCGGCGGCCGCGCCGTCGCCGCCGCGCGTCTCGACCGCGGGGACGGTGTGGTCGAGCGGGAGTGCGGCGAGCGCGCCCGCGTCGCCGGCCAGCAGCGCCGCCGGAGCGGCTGGCCAGCGCCGCGCCAGTGCGCGCGGGACTTCGAACGGCCCGGCCTGGCGCCCCTCGAGCGGATCCACGCGCGGGAAGGCCTGCAGGTGCTCACCCAGGTGCTGCTGGAGCCAGCGCCGGAAGGCGAAGGCCGTCCCGAAGGCGCCGGGCGTCGCCGCCAGCGGCACGAGGCCGTTCGAGTCGACCACCTCGAGGCGCACGCCGAGCTGCTCGCCGGCCGCCGCGACCATGCGCGGCAGGAAGAAGGTCGGGTACTCGTCGGTCACGACCACGCAGGCGCGCTTCCCGAGGGCCTCCAGCAGCCCCTGACCGGCGCCCGCTTCGGGCTCGACATAGGGCCAGTAGGCGATGCCGCGCTGCGCGAAGTGCCGCGCGTGGTCGGCCATGCCGTCCAGCACGAAGCGGTGGAAGCGCGCCGAGGCGAAGGGGTAGGCCACGCGCAGCGGCTCGAGCACGAGCAGCGGCTTCGCGAGCGTGCGCGCCCACTCGACGGCGCGCTCCAGGCCGAAGTTCCAGCCCGTGCGGCGCGCCGCGATCATCCAGTACAGGACATGGTCGCCGTCCGCCAGCGGGCGCTCGTTGCCGGCCCGCACACGCAGGGCCGGCACGCGCGACTCGGGCTCGCGCTGGACGCGCGTCATCGCGCGCCCGCCAGGGCGGCACGCGGGCTCGCGCCGAAGCGCATGCGGATCGCCAGGGCGCGCTGCGCGAAGATGTCGCCGAGCTGGTCGGCCACGAACAGGCGGTGTGCGAGCCGGCCCAGGGGCCCGAGCGGCAGCCGGTAGAGCACGCGGTCGCGCATGGTGGTGCCGCCGGAGCGCGCCTCGAAGCGGTGCTCGTGCCACCAGGCGGAGTAAGGGCCGCGCTCCTGCACGTCGACGAAGCGCTGCTCGGCGCTCCAGGCCTCGAAGCGCGTGCGCCAGGCGAGCGGGAGGGGCCCGACGCGAATGCGGTAATCGATCGTCGAGCCCGGCGCGGGCGGCCCCGAGCGCGCGCGGATGGAGAAGCCCATCGCGATCGGCGTCAGGAGGCCGAGGTTGTCGGGCGCCGAGAAGAAGCGGAAGGCCTCGGCCAGGGGCACGCCGAGCTCGGTCGTCGTGGCGAGCTCGTGGCTCGCCGGATGGGCGGCGAGGTAGGGCGAGTCGAGCCCGTCCGGTGGCGCGGGAAGGCGCCGCAGCTCGGGCCGGCGCTGGACGAGGAGGTCGCGCAGGGCGGCCTCGAGGGTCGGGAAGGAGAAGTGGAAGCCCTGCGCCAGCAGGCGCGCCGGCAGCACGCGCTGGCTCTCCAGCAGGATGCTCGCCGCGCCCCCGAACAGGACGCGCAGCGCGAAGCCCGGCACGGGGAAGGGCGTGGCCTTGCCCAGCACGAGGCCGAGCACGCGCGTCAGCTCGCGGTTCGTCGCCGGCGCCGGCGCGGTGGCGTTCACCGGACCGCGCAGCCCGTCGTCGGCCAGCGCGCGCAGCACGAGGCGCACCCAGTCCTCGACGTGGATCCAGGGCACGTGCTGCGTCCCCTTGCCGATGCGCCCGCCGAGGCCGAGCCGGAAGGGCGGCAGCATCTGCGGCAGCGCCCCGCCGTCGAGGCCGAGCACGACCCCGGTGCGCACCAGCACGACGCGCAGCCCGAGCTTCTCCGCGCACAGCGCCGCCGTCTCCCAGGCCGCGCACAGCTCCGGCAGGAAGCCGTCGCCGCCGCGCGCCTCCTCGCCGAGCTCCTCGTCGCCGCGATCGCCGTAGAACCCGACCGCGCTGCCGGAGACGAGCACGCGCGGGCGCCGCACGCAACCCTCGAGCGCCGCCACCAGGCGCGCCGTCAGGTCCACGCGGCTCGTGCGCAGCTCCACGCGCCGGCGGGCCGTCCAGCGGGAGAGCACCGGGGCACCGGCCAGGTTCACGACCGCGTCGCAGCGCTCCAGGGCCGCGCGCAGCTTCTCCACGTTGCCGTCGTCGGCCACGAGCTCGGCCTGATCGCCGAGCAACGCTCGCCCGCGCTCGAGGGAGCGCACCCAGGCCACGACCTCGTGCCCCTCGCGCCGGGCCGAGAGCACCAGCGCCCGGCCGAGGAAGCCGGTCGCGCCGGTCACGAAGATGCGCATCCCCATCGTCTGTCCTTCGCCAGAGGATCGCTCCCGGATGCAGGCCCGGCCACCCCGCGTGCAGACTTCCGGGCCGGGGCAGGGCTAGGATCCCGCCCCATGACCCAGCTCCTCCACGTCGGCCTCGGCCCCCTCGGACAGCGCGTGATCGCCGACCTCGCCGCCCGGCGCCTGGGGCGCGTGGTGGCCGCCGTGGATCCGGCACCCGAGCTGCGCGGGCGTGACCTCGCCGAGCTCGTGCCGGGCCTGCCGGCGGGCGTGAAGGTGAAAGGGCACCTGGACGAGGTCGAGGGCTGGGAGCGCATCCGCTGCGCGGTCGTCACGACGCGCTCGGACCTCGAGCTGTGCATGGACACCTTCCGCGGGCTGCTCGCGCGCGGCTGCGCCGTGGTCAGCACCTGCGAGGAGCTCGCCTGGCCCTGGCTGCGCCACCCGGTGCTGGCCCAGGAGCTGCACGAGCTCGCCGTGCGCCACGGCGGGCGCATCGTCGGCACCGGGATCAACCCGGGCTTCCTGATGGACGCCCTGCCGCTCTACGCGACCAGCGTGTGCCAGGCGGTGCGCGCGGTGCGCGTCGAGCGCATCCAGGACGCGGCCCGGCGCCGGCTGCCGTTCCAGGAGAAGGTCGGCGTCGGCCTGACGCCGGCCGAGTTCGAGCGGCGGGTCGCGGCGGGGACGCTGCGCCACGTGGGACTCGGCGAGTCGCTGCACTTCCTGGCGCACTACCTGGGCTGGCGCATCGAGCGCTGGGAGGAGTCGATCGCCCCCGTCCTGGCCGAGCGCGAGCTTCCCAGCGGTCTCGGGCCGGTGGCGGCCGGCGCCGTGCGCGGGGTGCGCCAGGAGGCGCGCGCCTGGGTCGCGGGGCGGCCGGCGCTCGAGCTCCTGTTCCAGGCGACGGTCGGGGAGGAGACGCCACGCGACCGCGTGGTGATCGAGGGCGAGCCGCCGGTCGAGCTGCTCATCCCGGGCGGGGTCCACGGCGACACCGGCACCTCGGCCCTGGTCCTGAACGTGATCCGCAGCCTGCTGGCGGCCGAGCCGGGGCTGCACACGATGGCCAGCCTCCCGCTCCAGGGCTGCGCCGCTCCCGAGGGAGCCTGAGCGCGCCCGGACACCCCCCCGTTCCCGGCTGCGGCGGGCCTGCGGGGAGGGCTGGCAGAAGCGCGGCGCCTGGGTAGATTCTCCGCCGTCGGTGGGGCGCGTGCCCCATCGCGTTTCGGCCTGCGCACGCTCTCTCCGCACGGTCGCGAGGAGACTGCGCCAGACCCGGCTCTCGACTCGCAGCCCCTACAGATGGGAACCAAGCTCTACGTCGGCAACCTGAACTTCACGACCACCGAGGATGCTCTGCGCAAGGCCTTCTCCGAGGGCGGACGCAGCGTGAAGAGCGTCGCGATCCTCACCAACCCGGAGACCGGCCGCTCGCGCGGCTTCGGCTTCGTCGACATGGGCTCCGAGGCGGACGCGCAGGCCGCGATCCAGGCCTGGGACGGAGTCGAGCTCGAGGGGCGCTCGCTCAAGGTGAACGAGGCGCGCGAGCGCGTCGGAGGGGGTGGCGGCGGCGGTGGCGCACGCAGTGGTGGGGGTGGCGGCGGCGCACGCAGCGCTGGCGGATACGGAGGCGGTGGCGGCCAGCGCAGTGGCGGTGGCTACGGCGGCGGTGGCGGTGGCCATGGCGGCGGAGCGGGCGGTCGCGGTGGCGGCCGGGGCGGCGGACGCGGTGGCGATGGCGGCGGACGCGGCCGCGGACGCGACGATCACGAGGAGCGCTGGTAGCCGAGGGCCGGGCGTCGGCGGGCCGTCCGCGCGCGCGCTGCCCCGGCGCGCGCCGACGCCCGAGCGTGCGCCGGCCCAGGGCTCCGCGGATGGCAGAATGAGCCGCCCGCGATGACGCTCGACAAGAACCCGCAGGCCGAGCAGATGGCGCACGAGTCGATGGTGCGCAACCTGGCTGCCCAGGCCGAAGCGATCTGGCCCCAGGAGCGCCCGCTCCTCGCGCGCTACCGCCTGCCGGAGCGCGCGCGCATCCTCGACGTCGGCTGCGGCACGGGCGAGCTCGTGCGCCGGCTGGCGGAGCTCTACCCCGCGGCCACGGTGCTCGGGGTCGACCTGCACGAGCCGCACCTCGCCCTGGCGCGCGAGCGGAGCCGTGCGCTCGGCGCGCGCGTCCAGTACCAAGGCGGCGACGCCTTCGCGCTCGACCTGCCGGAGAAGGCCTTCGACCTCGTCCTGTGCCGGCACATGCTCCAGGCCGTGCCCGGGCCCGAGCGCGTCCTGGCCGAGATGAAGCGCGTGGCCCGCCCCGGCGGCTGGCTGCACGTCGCGGCCGAGGACTACGGCATGATCCACTGCCATCCCTGCGCGGTGGACGCGGATCGCTTCTGGCGCGAAGGGCCGATCACGCTCGGCGCGCGGACCGGCACGGACCTCTTCGGCGGACGCAAGGCCTACCACTGGATGCACGCGCTGGGGCTGAGCGAGATCCGCGTCGATCACGCCGTGCTCGACACCGTGCGCGTCGAGCGGCGCCTGCTGGTCGAGATCCTCGAGGCCTGGCGCGACGGCTACACCGACGTGATCGCGGCCCACAGCGACCTCTCGCGCGCCGAGGTCGCGCGCAGCTTCGAGGCGATCGTCGCCGCCTTCCGCGATCCCGCCGCCTACGGCGTGTGGTTCCTGCCGATCGTGAGCGGGCGCGTGCCCTGACTCCCCCACCGCCATGGACCTCGCCCACGAGCTCGCGCGCTTCCGCACCGACCTCCCGATCGAGGCGGCCGCGACGCCGCCGGCCTCCTGGTACACGCGCCCGGAGATCCTGGCGCGCGAGGGCGAGACCGTCTTCCGCCGCTCGTGGCAGTACGCCTGCCCCGCGGACCGCGTGGCGACGCCGGGGAGCTACGTGCGCGTCGACGTGCTCGAGGACAGCTACCTGGTGATCCGCGACGCGAAGGGCGTGCTGCACGCGCTCTCGAACGTGTGCCGGCACCACGCGGCGCAGCTCCTGGAGGGCTCCGGCTGCGTCGAGCGCCTGGTGTGCCCGTACCACGGCTGGACCTACGAGCTGGACGGGCGCCTGCGCTCGGCCCCGAACATGGGCCCGCAGAAGGACTTCGACCGCAAGCGCTTCCGCCTCCCGGAGGCGCCGGTGGAGGTCTGGGGGCCGCTCGTGTTACTCCATCCGGGGACGCCGACTCGATCCGTGGCCGAGGAGCTCGCCCCGCTGGCGGCGATGCTGGCGGACTTCGGGCTGCAGGACCTGCGCCACGTCCACCGCCGACGCTATCCGATCCGCTGCAACTGGAAGGTCTTCGCCGACAACTACCTGGACGGTGGCTATCACGTGGCGCACCTGCACAAGGGCCTGGCGGGCCAGCTCGAGATGGGCGCCTACCGCACGGAGCTGTTCGAGCGCTTCAACGTCCAGTCCTGCCCCAGCGCCGGCGACGCCCAGTTCCACGGGCGCGATTTCCGCGCGCGCATCGGCCGCGGCGCGCTCTACGCCTGGATCCACCCGAACCTGATGCTCAACCGCTACGGCCCGATCCTCGACACGAACTGGGTCGTGCCGCTGGGCGTCGACCGCTGCGAGGTCGTTTTCGACTACTGGTTCGCCGCCGGCGAGGGCGAGGACGCGCGCCGCTTCATCGAGGCCAGCCTCGAGGCCAGCGACGACGTGCAGCAGGAGGACGTGGCGATCTGCGAGTCCGTGCAGCGCGGCGTCTCCTCGCGCAGCTACGACACCGGCCGCTACGCGCGCAGCGAGACCGGCATGTACCAGTTCCACCGCCTGCTGGCGGAGGACCTGCGGGCGGGGACGTAGCCAGCGGCCCGCCAGCCCGGAGAAACCGGGCCGGACCCGACACCGGCCGAGGCCCCGGCCGTCCTCGGGGCATGGCCTTCGCCTCGCGCTCCGGCCGGCTCGGCCCCGCCTTCGCCTTCGGCTTGCCCCTGGCCCGCGCTCGCGATAGCATCGTTATCGATGCTTTAAAGGTGCTCTCGGCGGAGGCCCACGACCATGATCCAGCCCAGCGACATCCACACCCTGACCGAGTTCAAGCGCGACAGCTCCGCGGTCCTGGAGCGTCTGGAGTCCTCGCGGCGCCCGCAGGTCCTGACGGTGGACGGGCGCGCGAGGGTGGTGCTCCTCGGCGTGGAGGCCTTCGAGGGCCTGATGGCCCTGGTGGATCGGGCGGAGACCCTGGAGGGGATCCGACGGGGACTGGAGGACGAGAAGGCCGGGAGGACCGTGCCGCTCGAGCAGGCCATGGCCGAGATCCGCAAGCGGATCCGGCGCCACGGGAAGCGGCCGAGGTCCGCCTGACACGGACGGCGCAGGAAGATCTCGTTCGAATCGCTGCCTGGATCACCGCGGAGGGAGGAGTCCGTGATGGAGAGCGCTGGACCGCGAGGACGGTGAGCACCCTGGCATCGCTCGCCTTCCTCCCGCAGCGCTGCCCGATCGCCCCCGAGAACTGCGAGTTCGAGTCGCGCGGAATCCGGCACCTGCTCCTCGGTGAATACCGCGCGATCTTCCGCATCACGGGCTGGGGAGTGCTCGTCCTGCACGTGCGCCATGGACACCGCAGGCCAGCTACGCGTCAAGAACTGGGAATGCCACTGGAGACTCCCGACCCGACGTCGGGTGAGATTACAGGAGATTAGGGCGGCACGGCCCTCCCCATCCGGAGGAGCGGCGGCAGCATGTCGCGCCCGTGATCGCCGTCGCTCCCTTGCTCGCGCTGGCCTGGACCCCGGCCCAGGAGGTCGAACGCCCCACGGCGCGCGTGACGCGCACCGAGACGCCGCCGCACATCGACGGACGGCTCGACGACCCGGTGTGGCTGCAGGCCGAGACGATCGGCGAGCTGGTGCAGATCGAGCCCGACGAGGGCGTGCGGCCGAGCGAGTCGACCGAGATCCGCTTCCTCTACGACGCCGACCACCTGTACATGGCGGTGCGCTGCTTCGACCGCGAGCCGGAGGAGATCCTGGTCCTGACCCGTGAGCGCGACGCCCTGCTCGAGGACGACGACCGGGTCGAGATCGTCTTCGACACCTTCCTCGACCGCCGCAACGCCTTCTTCTTCCAGATCAACGCCGGCGGCTCGAAGGGCGACGCGCTGATCACGAACAACGGCGCGAACTTCAACAAGCCCTGGGACGGGCTGTGGGAGGGCAAGGCGGCGATCGACGCACAGGGCTGGACGGCGGAGCTGGCGCTGCCCTTCAAGACCCTCAACTTCCGCGAGGGCGGTCCGCGCTGGGGCTTCAACATCCAGCGCCACATCGGGCGCAAGCGCGAGGAGGCGCGCTGGGCCAGCGCGAGCCGCGACCGGAACCTTTTCAACATCTACCACGCGGGCGACCTGGTCGGCTTCGAGGGGATCCGCCAGGGCATCGGCCTGGACGTCGTGCCGTTCTTCACCTCGCGCTGGGAGAACGACCGCGAGCAGGGCGACAAGACCCTGCTCGGCGAACCGGGCTTCGACCTCTTCTACAAGCTCATCCCGAGCCTGACCTTCAGCCTGACGGTCAACACCGACTTCGCCGAGACCGAGGTCGACGCGCGCCAGATCGACCTCTCGCGCTTCGACCTCTTCTTCCCCGAACGGCGCGACTTCTTCCTGCAGGACGCGGGGCTGTTCGAGTTCGGGCTCAACAACGCGGGCGGCGGCGGCGACCGCACGCTGATCCCCTTCTTCAGCCGCCGCATCGGGCTCTCGTCCGACGGCGAGGAGATCCCGATCCTGGCCGGGGCCAAGCTGACCGGACGCGCCGGGGACTACGGGATCGGCGTGCTGGACGTGCAGACCGACGAGCTGGACGAGCTCGACCCGCAGAACCTCTTCGCGGGGCGCGTCACGCGCAACTTCGGGCGCCAGTCGACCCTGGGCGTGATCGCCACGCGCGGCGACCCGGAGGGCGAGCGCGACAACGTCGTCTACGGCACGGACGCGGTCTACCGCACCAGCGACTGGGCCGGCGACCAGGACCTGATCTCGACCGTCTTCTTCCTGCGCTCCGAAGGCGAGGAGCTGGCCGGCGGGCAATCCTCCTACGGCCTCGACCTGCGCGCGCCCAGCGACCTGTGGAGCTGGAACCTGGGCGCGATCGAGATCCAGCGCGGCTTCCAGCCCGAGCTCGGCTTCGTGCCGCGGCGCGACGTGCGCCGCTACCGCGGCAGCCTGGTCTGGTCCCCGCGCCCGGGCTGGCGCGGCGTGCGCCAGCTCGAGCTCGGCGTCGGCTCGGTGCTGTGGGCGGACGACACGCCGGACCCGGGCGACCTCGGCGGCGCGCAGGAGACCTGGGAGACCGAGTTCCAGCCGCTCGGGATCGAGCTGGAGTCGGGCGACCAGCTCTCGCTCGTGGTGGTGAACACGCAGGACGAGCTGGAGCAGGACTTCGACATCTTCGAGGACCCCGACGACGGCACGGTCGTCACGGTGCCCCCGGGCCAGTACGAGTACTGGCGCCCGAGCCTGCGCTTCGGCTCCGGCACGCAGCGCGACCTCGCGCTGGAGCTCGAGACCAGCGTGGGCGACTACTTCGACGGCGACCGCCTGGCCTACGAGATCGGCCTGGCCTGGCGTCCGGGGCCGCTCTTCAACGGCGCGGTCGAGTACATCCGCAACGACATCTCGCTCCCCGACGGCGACTTCGTGACCCAGCTCGCCAGCCTGCGCGCCAACGTCTCCTTCGCGCCCGAGCTGTCGTGGAACAACTTCGTGCAGTGGAGCACCGACGAGGACACGCTCGGCTTCCAGTCGCGTCTGCGCTGGATCCCCGTGCCGCAGCAGGAGGTGTTCCTGGTCTTCGAGCAGGAGCAGGCGAGCGACTCGAGCTCCTCCGCGCCGCTGTTCCAGGAGCTCGCCTTCAAGATCACCTACGCGCTCCGCTTCTAGGACCCGCGCGGGTCAGCCCGCCCGGCGGACCGGTGCGCGGACCCCGAGGCCTCCTCCGCGATCCTGGAGCCCGTTCCCAAGCGCCCTGGCGACAACGGCTTGCGACGTCCGCCCTGGGCCCCATTCCAAGCCGCGCGCGGGCATCCTAGCGTCCCAGGGGTCGCCCGCGCGTCCGTCGACGTTCGCCGGAGCCGTGCGACACATCTCTGGTCACACTTCCATGTCACCCGATCCCAAGCAGAAGCCCGGTCAGCCTGCCCACACCGCTCCCTCGAAGCCCTCGACGCCGCCGCCCGCCGGCAAGCCTGCGCAGCCCCACCAGGCCCCGCAGCACCACCCCGGCAGCCCGGCGCCGAAGTTCACCGATCCGAAGAAGAAGTAGAGCACCGCTCGAGTGCGCTGCGAGCGCGCGGACGCCGGCGAAGAGCCGGCGTCTCCCTTTCCGGAGGAGCGGGTGGCCTTCCCCTCGGGCGGCTACCGCGCCCCGCGCGCGCCGTCGTCCGCGCTGTCCGGCAGGCACATCAGGGTCTGCAGCCCGACCAGGCAGGTCTTCGCCACGCCCCC
>DASVAP010000344.1:0-7293 GCA_036376275.1 Planctomycetota bacterium
CGACCTGGCGCACCAGCGCGACCGCATCGGCCTTTTGCTCCCGGGTGAAATGGCGACGCTTTCTGCTCGGCATGGCGGACATCCTGGCGCATGACGCGCCTTCTGGGGTGTCCACTTTTTCGAGGGAAGGTCACTTCTTCCCCGCGCCCCCCTCAGCCGCCCTTCCCCGCCAGCGCCGCCTCCGCCTCCATCGGCTCGAACAGCGGCGAGCGCTTCCCGAACCGATGCCCGTACCACTGCGCGAAGGTCCACAGCGTGCGCAGCGCGTACGTCGTCGAGCGCCGCAGGCTGATGCTCGAGGCCTCGTCGAAGTAGCGCACCGGCACGGGCACGTCGCCCAGCTTGAAGCCCAGGTGCACGCACTGCACCAGGAACTGCGAGTCGAACACGAAGTCGTCGGAGTTGCGCTGGTAGGGCACGCTCTCCAGCACGCGCCGGTTGTAGGCGCGCAGGCCCGAGTGCCACTCGCCCAGGTTCTGGCCCGAGAGCAGGTTCTCGAGCATCGTCAGCCCGCGGTTGGCGAAGTACTTGGACTTGGGCATGCCGCCCGAGAGCGCCTCGGTGCGTGTGCGGATGCGGTTGCCGAGGACCACGTCGCAGATCTTGTTCTCGAGGATGTTGATCGCGGCCGGCAGGATGCGCGCGTCGTACTGGTAGTCGGGGTGGATCATCACCACGTAGTCCGCCCCGCGCGCCAGGGCCTCCCGGTAGCAGGTCTTCTGGTTCCCGCCGTAGCCCTTGTTCTGGGCGTGGCGGAAGACCGTCAGGCCCAGCGACTCCGCCACCTTCACGGTGTCGTCCTTCGAGCAGTCGTCGACCACCAGGATCTCGTCGACGTGCTCCTTGGGCAGGTCGTTGACGGTGCGCTCCAGCGTGGCCGCGGCGTTGTAGGCCGGCATGACCACGATCGTGCGATGGCCGCGGGGCATGGGCGCGCGATTCTGGGGGATGGAGCGCGGGGCCACAAGGCGCGAGCCGCGCCCCGGGGCCGGCGCGGCCCGCTCAGGAGCCGCGCGCGGAGGCGGCGGCCAGGTCCCGCAGCGTCGCCTGCAGGCCCTCGGCCAGAGCGACGGGCGGCGCGTAGCCGAGCGCGGCGCGACTGCGCGCGAGGTCGGCCTGGCTCGCGCGCCGGTCGCCGGGCCGCGCGGGCGCGCGCTCGGGCGCGAGCGGCGCCGCGGCGAGGCCGAGCGCCTGCGCGGCGCGGCCGAGCTGCTCCAGCAGCTCGAGCAGCGTCGTCGCGCGGCCCGTGCCCACGTTGAAGGCCGCGTAGGGCTCCTCCAGGGTGGCCGTGGCCGCCAGCAGGTTCGCCGCCACGACCGCGGCGACCGGCGTGAAGTCGCGCGCCTGGCGGCCGTCGCCCTCGAGGCGCGGCGCGCGGCCGGCAAGCCGCGCCGCGGCCCAGCGCGGGACCACGGCCGCGTAGGGTCCGTCCGGGTCCTGGCGCGGCCCGAAGACGTTGAAGTAGCGCAGCGCGACCGAGGGGGGCCCGCCCGAGCGCGCGCCGCCCTCGGCCACGAGCTCGGCGGCGCGCTTGGAGGCCGCGTAGGGCGAGAGCGGGCGGCCCAGGTGCTCCTCGCGCTGCGGGAGCTCCGCCGAGTCGCCGTAGACGCTGGAGGAGGAGGCCAGCACGACGCGCTCCGCCCCGGCCGCGCGCGCCGCCGCCAGCACGTTCCAGGTGCCGGCCACGTTGACCGCGAAGGTGCGCGCCGGCTCGGCCAGCGAGCGCGGCACCGAGCCCAGGCCAGCCTGGTGCAGGACGAGGGCGCAGCCCGTCGCGGCGCGCTCGCAGACGGCGGGATCGCGCACGTCGCCCTCCTGCAGCGCGAAGCGCCGCCAGCGCTCCGCGCCCACGCTGCGCGCGACCGCCGCCAGGTTGGCGCGCCGGCCGGTGGCGAAGTCGTCCAGGCCCACGACGTGCTGGTCGAGCGCGAGCAGGCGCTCGACCAGGTGCGAGCCGATGAAGCCAGCCGCGCCGGTGACGAGCCAGCGTCGCGGGCGCACGGCGAGCTCGGCCGCGAGCGTGGCCAGGCGGCCCGTGCTCACAGGCGCCAGAGCTCGACTCCGGCCGGCACGGCCGCGCGCTCGACGGCGCCCGGGAGGTCGAAGAAGCAGCGCAGCGGCGGCCGCAGCAGGGTGCGCGCCAGCTCCGGCAGGCCGCGATGGGCCACGGCCAGGAAGAGCGCGTCGAGCTCGCCCAGCTCGGCGGCGGGCAGGAGCTCGAGCCCGCCGAGCGCGCGCGCCAGGGCCGGATCGACGCGCGGATCGTGCAGGCGCAGGCTCACGCCGGCCGCGCCCAGGACCGACAGCACCTCCAGCACGCGCGAGCTGCGCGCGTCCGCCACGTCGGGCTTGAAGGCCAGACCGAGGACGCCCAGGCGCACGCCGCGCGGCGAGCCGAAGCGCCGCGCGAGGCGCGCCAGGATCTCCTGCGCGACGAAGGCGCTCATCCCGTCGTTGACCGCGCGCCCCGCCAGGATCACGCGCGGCTCGACCCCCGCTTCCTGGGCCCGGGTCGCCAGGTAGTACGGATCGACGCCGATGCAGTGCCCCCCCACCAGGCCCGGCTGGAAGGGGAGGAAGTTCCACTTGGTGGCGGCGGTCGCGAGCACGTCGCGCGTGTCGAGCCCGAGGCGCTGGCAGATGCGCGCCAGCTCGTTCATCAGCGCCACGTTGAGGTCGCGCTGCACGTTCTCGAGCACCTTGGCCGCCTCGGCCACGCGGATCGAGGGCGCGCGGTGCAAGCCCGCCTCGACCACCGCCCCGTAGACCTCCTCCAGGACCGCGAGCGTGCGCTCGTCCTCGGCCGCGATGACCTTGATCACGCGCCCGAAGGCGTGCGCCGGATCGCCGGGGTTGATGCGCTCGGGCGAGTAGCCGAGCGTGAAGTCACGCCCGCGCACCAGGCCCGAGGCCTGCTCGAGGCGCGGCCCGAGCCACTCCTCGGTCAGCCCCGGATAGCCGGTCGACTCCAGGACCACGATCGCGCCCGGAGCGAGCGCCGCCCCCACCGTGCGCGCCGCCTCCTCGAGCTGCGCGAGGTCCGGGCGCCTCGTTGGCCCGATCGGCGTCGGCACGGCGATCACGAACAGGTCGCGCCCGCGCAGCCCGCCCGGATCGGCGCTGATGGCGAGCTCCCCGAGCCCGCCCGCCTCGGCCAGCGCCCCGGTCGGATCGCGCCCCGCGCGGAGGCCCGCGACGCGCTCCTCGTCGCGGTCGAAGCCGAGCGTGCCCGGGAAGCGCCGCGCGAGCGCGCGCGCGACCGGCAGCCCGACGTAACCGAGCCCGACGACGGCGATCTGGCGCATGGGTGCGGCGAGGATACGGGCGCGGCGGGGCGCGCGGGAGGAGTGGGACGCCGGAGCGCGCTGGACCTTCCCGCCCGCGGATGCCGCTATCATCCGCCGCGTGCCCCCCACCGGCTTCGTCTTCCATCCCGTGTGCGTCGAGCACGACCCCGGGCGCGGCCATCCGGAGCGTCCCGACCGGCTGCGGGCGATCGAGGCGCGCCTGGCCGGGGCGGGGCTGGCCGCGGAGCTCGCGCGGCACGAGGCACGGCCGGCGCGCCTCGAGGAGCTCGAGCGCGTGCACGGGCGCGAGCACGTCGAGCGCGTGCGCGCGGCCTCGGCGCAGGGCGGTGGGCGGCTCGACGGCGACACCAGCGTCTCGCGCGCCTCCTTCGAGGCGGCCCTGCGGGCGGCGGGAGGCGTCGTGGAGGCCTGCGAGCGCGTGCTGGCCGGCACCTGGCAGAACGCGTTCGTCGCCGTGCGCCCGCCCGGGCACCACGCCGAGCGCGACGAGGCCATGGGCTTCTGCCTCTTCAACAACGTGGCCGTGGCCGCGGCGGCGCTGCGCGCGCAGGGCCTGGCGCGCGTGGCGATCCTCGACTGGGACGTGCACCACGGGAACGGGACGCAGCACCTGTTCGAGCGCGACCCGAGCGTGTTCTACGCCAGCCTGCACCAGTGGCCGCTCTACCCGGGCACGGGCGCGGCCGACGAGCGCGGCCTGGGCGCGGGCGAGGGCACGACGCGCAACTGCCCGCTGCCGGCGGGCGCCGGCGAGCGCGAGTGGCTCGGGGCGCTGGAACGCGAGATCCTGCCGGAGCTCGCGGCCTTCGCGCCCGAGTTCGTGCTCGTCTCGGCCGGCTTCGACGCGCACCGGCTCGATCCCCTGGCGGCGACGAACCTGAGCGAGCACGCCTACGCCGAGATGAGCGCGCGGATGCTGGAGCTGGCGGCGACCCACGCCCAGGGGCGCCTCGTCGCGGTGCTCGAGGGCGGCTACCACCTCGAGGCCCTGGCCGCCTCGGTCGAGACCTGCCTCGGCGCGCTGGTGGAGCACGCGCGGTGACGCGCCTCTCGACCGGCGACCACGCGCGCGACGCGGCGGGCCTCCTGTACGTCTACCCGGTCGTCTCGCGCCGCTCCGGGGGCCTCTCGATCGGCATCAACCTGAACCCGAACAAGGCCTGCAACTGGCGCTGCGTCTACTGCCAGGTCGAGGGCCTGGTGCGCGGCAAGGGGCCGGCGATCGACCTCGTGCGCCTCGAGCGCGAACTGCGCGGCTTCCTGGCGGAGGTCCTGCACGGCGACTGGCTGGTGCGCCACGCGCCACCCGAGGCGCGCAAGCTGAACGACATCGCCTTCTCGGGCGACGGCGAGTCGACCAGCTCGCCCGACTTCGCCGCCGCGGTCGAGGTCGTGCGCCGCGTGCGCGCCGAGCTGGGCCTGGAGGCGAGCGTGAAGCTGGTGCTGATCACCAACGGCTCGCTCGTGCACCAGCGCGCGGTCCAGACCGGCCTCTCCGCGCTCGGAGCCAGGAACGGCGAGGTCTGGTTCAAGCTCGACCGCGCCACCGACGAGGGCATGCGCGCCGTCAACGACGTCGCGCCGGGCATGGCGCGCGTGCGCACGAACCTGCGCCTCTGCTGCTCCCTCGCTCCGACCTGGATCCAGACCTGCGTCTTCGCGCGCGGCGGAGAGGGGCCGAGCGAGCCCGAGCTGGCGGCCTACCTCGAGCTCGTGCGCGCGCACCTCCGCGAGGGCCCCCCGCCGCTCGGCGTCCTGCTCTACGGCCTCGCGCGTCCCTCGCACCAGCCCGAGGCGCCGGAGCTCGCACGGCTGCCGGAGGAGTGGCTCGCGGCCTTCGCCGCGCGCATCCGCGCGCTCGGGCTCGAGGTGCGCGTGTTCCCCTGAGCGAGGGGTCCCCGGATCCTGGGTTGCGGCTCCGCGCCGGGTCGCCGGCCGGGCAGGCCCTCGCGGACCGTGGAGGGCCTGCCGCGCAGGGCCTATAGTCGCTGCGCTTGCCCGCGGTGGAGCACCTCTTCTACGACGGCGACTGTGGCCTGTGCCACCGCTGGGTGCTGTTCGCCCTGCGGCGCGAGGGCGGGCGCGAGCTGTTCCGCTATGCGCCGCTTCAGGGGCCGACCTTCGCGCGCCTGGTGCCGGAGGAGGAGCGGCGACGGCTGCCGGACTCGATCGTCGTGCGCACGGCGCAGGGCGCGCTGCTCGTGCGCTCGGCGGCGGCGCTGCACGTGCTCGCGCGCCTGGGGGGTGGCTGGGCGGCGCTGGCGCGCGTTGCGCGCCTCGTGCCGCGTGCGCTGCGCGACTTCGTCTACGACCGCGTCGCGGCCGTGCGCAAGCGCCTGTTCGCGCGCCCGGAAGGGGCCTGCCCGCTGGTCCCGCCCGAGCTCGCGCGGCGCTTCGACCCCTGACGCGAACGGTCGCGCGCTCCCGCCACGGGTCGCCTGTCCCCGGGTACGCTTCCCTGGTTTCCGGCGTGGCGCACGACCAGGAATCCGTTTCCACACCGCGGAAGCCGTATCCGGATCTCCCTCCTTCATCCCATGCCGAGCTCGCGTTCCTCCTCCGCTTCGCCCTCCCTCCGCAAGCCGCTCCTGCCCCTCGTGCTCCTCGCCGGGGGCCTCGCCGGCGCCTGCCACGACAGCAGCGACGGCTCGACCACGGTCACGACCGAGTTCCTCGAGCACTGGAGCGAGGTCGCCGTCGACACGAGCGGGATCGACCACATGCCGACCGACCAGGGCCGGCCGCACGACTTCGGCGAGCAGGTCGGGCCGTGCCGCGCCGCGCGCGCGATGGCGATCGTGCACCTGGCGATGTGGGAGGCCATCAACGCGATCGAGGGCGGCCACGCGAGCACCGTGGGGCTGCCGGCGGCCCAGCCGGGCACGAGCGCGAAGGCTGCCGTCGGGCAGGCCTCGCACGACACCCTGGCGGCGCTCTTCCCCTCGCAGGCGGCCTTCTTCGCCGGCGAGCTCGCCACGGACCTCGGCCGGATCGCCGCCGGACCGGGCAAGACGGCCGGGATCGCGCTGGGGAGCTCCGCGGCCGCGGCCGTGCTGGCCACGCGCGCGGGCGACGGCGCCGACCACCCCGAGCCGCGCTACGGGATCGAGTACGTCGCCGGCGACGCGCCCGGCGAGTGGCGCCAGGACCCGATCTCCATGCACCCGCTGGCGCTGGGCGCGCAGTGGGCCACGGTGACGCCCTTCGTGCTGACGAGCGCGGACCAGTTCCGCCTCCCGCCGCCGCCGGCGCTCGCCAGCGCCGAGTACCAGCTCGCCTACGAGGAGGTCAAGGTGCTGGGCGGCGACGGCGTGACCACGCCGACCGCGCGCACCGACGAGGCCGCCTTCGTCGGCATCTACTGGGCCTACGATGGCACGCCGAGCCTGTGCGCGCCGCCGCGGCTCTACAACCAGATCGCGATGCAGATCTCGAAGGCGCGCGGGGACTCGCTGGCGGAGATGGCGCGCCTCCTGATGCTCGTAAACGTGGCCATGGCGGATGCCGGCATCGCCGCCTGGGACTCGAAGTACGCGCACAGGTTCTGGCGCCCGGTCACGGGCATCCGCGAGTCGGACCCGGGGACCGGTCCCTCGGGCCTCGGCGACGGCAACGCCGGCACGGTCGGCGACGCGAGCTACACGCCGCTCGGCGCCCCGGCCAGCAACACGACCGGGCCGAACTTCACGCCGCCCTTCCCGGCCTATCCCTCGGGCCACGCGACCTTCGGCGCGGCCCTGTTCCAGGTCCTGCGGCGCTTCTACGGCACGGACGAGATCCCGTTCACCTTCGTGTCCGACGAGTTCAACGGCGTGACCGCGGACAGCCAGGGCAACGTGCGCCCGCTCCTGCCGCGCAGCTTCCAGAGCCTGTCCGAGGCCGAGGAGGAGAACGGCCAGAGCCGCATCTACCTCGGCATCCACTGGAGCTTCGACAAGACCAGCGGCATCACCCTGGGCCGCCAGGTCGGCGACTGGGTCTTCGA
>DASVAP010000373.1:0-2587 GCA_036376275.1 Planctomycetota bacterium
CCTGGCGCCCTTCGAGAGCTCGACCGCACGGGCGCCAGCGGGCCGGACAAGCGGGTCACGGCCGAGGGCGGGGCCCCAGGGGGCGAGCCGCCCACTCCAAGCCGCACCCGCCCCACACGCGACCCCGAAGCCCCCGAAGAAGAGGCTGAGTCCCCCCGGATCCATCCACGAGCTCCGCACCTCCCCGCTCAGCTCGATTCCCGATCAGCCGTCCCGAACCGTCACCCCGCTCCAGGCCGCGACAAGCTCGTCGGCGCTCGCCTCCCAGGAGAAGCGCGCGGCGCGCGCGGCGTGGGCGACGAGCAGCTCTGGCGGCTGCGCCAGGGCCGCACGGATCGCCTGCACGCAACCGGCCGCGTCGTCGACCTCGAAGCTGGGCACGTCCGCGCCCGCGACCTCCGGCAGGGCGCCGGCGCGGGCGATGGCGAGCGGGGCGAGCGCGCGCTGGGCCTCGAGCACGCCGATCCCGAAGCCCTCGAGGCGCGAGGGCAGGACGACCGCCGCGCAGCGCGCGTAGAGCCCAGGCAGTTCCGCGTCGCTCACGGGCCCGAGGAGGTGCAGTCGCGCAGCCACGCCGAGCTCGACCGCGCGCGCCCGCAGGCGCTCGTCCTCGGCGTGCTTCGGCGCGCCGGCCAGCGCGAGGTCGGGCAGCGATGGCTCGAGCGCGAGGGCCTGCAGGAGTAGCTCCAGGTTCTTGCGCGGCTCCAGGTGCCCGACGTGCATGAGGCGCGCCCCGGGCCCCGGCGCGCGCGGCAGGACCGGCAGGTGGTCGCCCGCGTTGGGCACGAGGAAGAGGCGCCGCGGACGGAAGTGCTGCGCCAGGGTGTCGCGCACCGTCGCGCTCACGGTGATCACCCCGGCGGCCTGGGCCACGGCCGTGCCGATCACGCTGCGGGCCACGAAGCGGC
Organism: Planctomycetota bacterium; assembly: GCA_036376275.1. Lineage (GTDB taxonomy): Bacteria > Planctomycetota > UBA1135 > UBA1135 > JABFRZ01. Next base: position 909 of record DASVAP010000373.1, read on the forward strand.
GCGAGAAGGGCGTGTGCTCGAGCACCAGCGCGCGCAGGTCGTGCAGGGTCAGGGTGAGCGGCACCGGCAGGCCGCGCGGCGCCGGCAGGTGGCCGGTGTGGACCAGGTCGAAGGGCCGCCCGTTCCGCGCGGCCTCGGCCAGGGCCTGGCGCAGCGCGCGCGACTCGTGCAGGGCGCGCAGGAGCGGCGGACCGCTCGGGACGGTGCTCTTGAGGACCTCGATCGGCGCGGAGAGCTCGAAGCTCGCCCCGTCGCGGCCGAGCAGCACGGCCAGGCCGCCGTCCGCCGCCGCCAGCCGCCGTGCCGCACGCGGGAGCAGCTCCTGGTTGTGGCGCTGCACGCCGCCGGGCCCCTGCGCGAGGACCGCGCCGGCCACCAGCACGCGCGGGGCCCTCACGCGAGCTCCTGCCACAGCGCCTCGACCCGCTCGGCCGCGGCCTCCCAGGTGAAGGCGCGCGCGCGCTCCAGGCCACGCGCGGCCAGCGCGGTGCGCTCCGCGACCGCCTGCTCGAGCGCGCGCGCGACCTCCGCGGGCCGCGCGGGCTCGACCACCAGCCCCGCCGCGCCGGCCACCTCGGCCTGCGCGCTGTCGGGCGGGACGAGCACGGGCGTGCCGCAGGCCAGGGCCTCGAGCACCGGCAGGCCGAAGCCCTCCGAGAGGGACAGCACCGGCACGGCCGCGGCCAGCCGGTAGAGCGCCGGCAGGTCCTCCTCGGCGGCCTCGTCGAGCACCATCACGAAGCGGTCGAGGCCCAAGCGCGAGGCGAGGCCCAGGTCCTGACGGAGCTGCGGGCTGTCCCCGCCGGTCACGAGCACGCGCAGCGCCGGCGCCCCGCGCGCGCGCCGCTCGGCCAGGGCCTGCAGCACGGCCGCGAGGTTCTTCTTCGCGCGCACGGCGCCGGGACAGAAGAGGTAGGGGTCCTCCCCCAGGCGATAGCGCGCGCGCACGACCTCGTCGACCTGGCCGGGTGCGGGCTCGGGAACGAAGCGTTGCGCGACGCCCCACGGCACGACCGTCGCCTTGCGCCGCGCGGCCGCGCCCAGGTCGCGCGCCACGTGTGCGCTCGGCACGACCACGCGCGTCGCGCGGCGTGCGCCGAGGCTGGCCCACAGGCGGTGGCGCAGGTCGGCGTTCTCGGCCACGCCGTGCTTCCAGGGCAGCTCGTGGATCGTCTGCACGCGCGCGCCGGGGCCGCGCAGGGCGAAGGCCGAGGTGAAGGAGTGCAGGCCGGCCAACCCGCGCGCGTGGCGCGGCAGCTCGCCCTGGCGCCAGCGCCGCGACCCGTGGCCGGGCCCGGGGGCGAGGCGCACGACCTCGAGCCGCGCGCGCCGCTCGAGGGCCGCCACCAGCTCCTCCACGACCCGCGCCAGGCCGCGCGAGTGCGGATGGGTCAGGGGCGAGACATCGAAGCCGACGCGCATGGGCCGGAAGGTTAGCCCGGGCCATGGGGCGCGAGCGAAAGAGGAAGAGGAACCACAGAGGCACACAGAACGCAGAGCCTCACGGAGTCCGCGCCGATCCTGGATCGACCTCTGTGAGGCTCAGCGTCCTCCGCGCCTCCGTGGTCCTGCGCCCCTCTCAGCGAGGGCTGTCTCGCCTGCACGGCCTTCTCCCGCCCGAGCCTGGATTCGCCCGCCGGCCGTGCGCACAATCCCGAGGGTGAGCCGCAAGCCGCGCG
>DASVAP010000178.1:0-8153 GCA_036376275.1 Planctomycetota bacterium
CGAGCTGGAACAGGACCACGCCGGCGAACAGGAAGATCCCGATCGACATCAGCATCTGGCCCGTGGCCGAGCCCTGCGCCGCGTCCTGCCCGCCCGCCAGGAACATCCCCAGCATGAAGGGCAGCGGCCAGAGCATGTTGCCGATGCTCGCGATCGGCACCATCGCCGAGCGGAAACCCAGCGCGGGGTAGGCGACCGCGTGCTGGATCGCGTGACCGGCCTCGTGGGCCGCGACGGCGATCGAGGAGACCGAGCGCCCGTCGTAGACGTCGGGCGAGAGCCGCAGGGTGCGCGTGCGCGGGTCGTAGTGGTCGGAGAGGAAGCCCTGGTGGCGCTCGATGCGCACGCCCGCCGCGTTGCCGGCCCGCGCCACGGCCATGGCGGCCTCGGCCCCGGTCATCCCGGCGCGCACGCCGACCTGCTGGAAGCGAGCGAAGGTGGACTTGACGCGGAACTGGGCCCACAGCGTGATCGCCAGGCCGACGCCGGTCAGGACGAGGTAGAGCGGGTCGAACAGGAAGTAGAACATGGTGGCTTCTCTACGCGCTCTGGAGCCCCGACTTCAACGGGGGGGCGGCGATTACGCGAGGGAGAGGGCGCCGTTGGGGCGGGCGGGGGTCGGGAGGGTGCAGAGACCAACGCCCCGGATCACCGGGCGGGCGCGCGCCCGCCCGGAGAACCGGTGCGGTCACGCTGACGGCGGAATCCGTAGCCGATCTGCGATCGGCTAGAACAGGCCCGTCACGTGGCCGTCCGGCCCCAGGTCGATCCCGCGGTAGGCCGGGTTCCGCCCCAGGCCCGGCATGGTCAGGATGTCGCCCGCCAGCGGCACCAGGAACCCGCCCCCGGCCTGCAGGCGCACCTCGCGGATCGGGAAGACGTAGCCCGTCGGCGCGCCCTTCCGCTTGGGGTCGTGGGACAGGCTGTACTGGGTCTTGGCCACGCAGATCGGCAGGCGCGCGTAGCCGAGCTCGGTGTAGCGGCGGATATCGGCCTGGGCGCGCGGGGCCAGCTCGATCGAGGCCGCGCCGTAGAGCCGCGTGGCCAGGGTGCGGATCTTGTCCTCGATCGACTGGTCGAGGTCGTAGAGCGGGCGGTAGCGCGCGCCGCCGCGCTCGGCCACCTCCGCCACGGCGCGCGCCAGGTCCTCGCCGCCGGCACCGCCGCGCGCGAAGAGCTCGGACACGGCGCAGGCCTCGGCCCCGGCCTCGCGCGCCAGGCGCTCCAGGAGCGCGAGCTCGCGCTCGGTGTCGCCCGGGAAGCGGTTGACCGCGACCACGACCGGGATCCCGAACTGGCGCACGTTCTGGATCTGGGCGCGCAGGTTCGCGCAGCCCGTCTCGAGCGCCTCCAGGTCCTCCGCCAGGAGCTCCTTCGGCAGCGGCGTCCCCGGCTTCAGCTCGAAGCGCCCCGAGTGCGCCTTCAGGCCGCGCACCGTGGCCACCAGCACGGCCACGTCGGGCGAGGTGCCCGAGACGCGGCACTTGATGTCGAGGAACTTCTCGGCGCCCATGTCGGCCCCGAAGCCGGCCTCGGTCACGACGTGGTCGAAGTGCCGCAGGGCCACGGCGTCGCCCAGCACCGACGAGTTGCCGAAGGAGATGTTGGCGAAGGGGCCACCGTGGACGAGGGCCGGCGTGCCCTCGCAGGTCTGCATCAGGGTCGGGTCGAGCGCGTCCTTCAGGATCGCCGCCATCGCCCCGGCCACGCCCAGCTCGCCGGCGGTGACGAAGCCGCCGCCCTTCTTCTCGGCCACCACGATCGACTCGAGGCGCTCGCGCATGTCCGCGCGCGAGCGTGCCAGCCCGATCACGCTCATCAGCTCGGAGGCCGAGGTGATGTCGAAGCCCGTCTCGCGCGGCACGCCGTTCTGCTCGCCGCCCAGGCCGATGCGCACCTGGCGCAGGGCGCGGTCGTTCATGTCCACCACGCGCCGCCAGGTGATGCGCTCGGCATCGATCCCCAGCGGGTTGTCGAGCAGGAGCGAGGTGTCCAGCGCGGCCGCCAGCAGGTTGTTGGCCGCCGCCACGGCGTGGAAGTCGCCGGTCAGGTGCAGGTTGAGCTCCTCCATCGGCACCACCTGGCTGGCGCCGCCGCCGGCGCCGCCGCCCTTGACGCCGAAGACCGGGCCCATCGAGGGCTGCCGGATCGTGCACACGGCCCGGTGCCCGAGGCGCGCGAGCGCCATCGAGAGCCCGATCGTCGTGACCGTCTTGCCCTCCCCCGCCGGCGTGGGGGTGATCGCGGTGACGAGGATGTAACGCGCGCCCTTGCGGCGTGCTCCCTGGCCGATGCGGTGGTCGATCTTGGCCTTGTGGCGTCCGTAGGGGCTCAGGTGCTCGTGCGCGAGCCCGGCCCGGCGCGCGACCTCTTCGATCGAGAGGAGCGGGTTCACCTGGGTGTCCAGCATGTGCGTCGTTCTACGCCCTTGGAGGAATGGCGGGGGTGGGGAGGGTTGGTCGATGCTGCGCAATATGAGTATCCGCACCTTGCGTCCGATTACACTGTCTCACGCGTCGAGCCATGCAGCCATGAAGAACGACGAGGCGACCGCCGGCACCGGGGAAGGGCCCGACGAGCGCGGGCTGGTCAAGATCGGGGACTTCGCGCGCCTCGCGGGCACGAACCTGCGGACGCTGCGCTACTACGAGGAGATCGGCCTGCTGCGGCCGGCCGCGCGCAGCCCGGGCGGTTTCCGCTACTACCGCCGCGAGGACCTGGACCGTCTCGCGATGGTCAACCACCTCCAGCAGCTCGGGCTCGAGCTGGCCCGCATCCACGCGCTGATGGACACGCGCGCCGAGGACCGCCCGCGGGCCGAGTTCGTCGCCCGCGTGCGCCAGGCCCTCGAGGCCCAGGCCGCGCTGATCGACGAGCGCATGGCCGCGCTCGCCAGCCAGCGCGCGGGCCTGGGCACGGCCCTGGCCAAGCTGGAGGAGTGCAGCACCTGCAGCCACGTCCCCGCGCCGGGAAACAACTTCTGCCACCCCTGCCAGCTCGACGGCAAGCGCCTGCCCCTCGACCTGAGCGCCCTGTTCTGAGGGCCGGCGGCTCGCCGCAGCCCACGAGCTGCGTGCTCCGCGCGGGAAGGCCCAGGCCCGCGCGTCGTCGAAGGCCTCCCGGACCCACCCCCGGCGGGCACCGGACCGGCGCACGCCGCGGGGACGGTAGGATTCCCGCACCACGGCATCAGCCATCATGAGACCGCTCGTCGTCCTGCTGCTCGTCCTGGGCGCCCTCGGGGCGCTCCTCTTCGCCCTGACCTCGCTCACCGACTCGGGCCGCCAGGGAGGCGAGGGACGCGGCATCGAGCCGGTCCCGGTCGACGAGCTGGCGGCGCCCGCCGAGCTGGCCGCCCCGGCCGGCCCGGACACCGCGGACGCGCGCCCGGCGCCCACGCAGGACGGCGGCTCGCGCCAGGCCGCCCAGCCCCGGCCCGAGCTGCACGGGCAGAAGGTCGCCTTCGGCGCGATCGCCGGGGTCGTGCTCGACGAGCACCAGCGCCCGATCGCCGAGGCCGAGGTGAGCCTGCTCAATGCCCGGCCCTCCTCCCTGGGCGACGACCTGCACGCCCTGCGCGGCGAGGAACCCCCGCGCCCGGTGGCCAAGGCCGTGACCGACGCGACCGGCTCGTTCCGCTTCGAGGCGCTCGACCCGCGCAAGGACTGGAGCTTCGTCGTCTCGCACGCGCGCTACCTGACCTACGCGACCGAGCTGGCCATCGTCGTCCCCGAGGGCGGCGTCTGGGAGGAGCGCATCACCCTGACCCAGGGCGTGCCCCTCAGCGGCTTCGTGCGCGACGCGCGCACGAACCAGCCCGTGGCCGGGGCCGTGATCGCGATCGAGAGCCCCTTCGCCTTCCAGTACCGGCGCAAGTCCGCGGGGCGCCTGGAGACCCAGAGCGACGCGACCGGCGCCTACCTCTTCACGAACGTCGGCACCTCCTTCGGCCAGAACCGCGTGCTGACCGTCTCGGCCCCGGGCTACGCGACCCAGGTCCACAGCAACTTCATGCTGGCGACGATGGGCGACGCGCCCGTGCGATTCAAGAACGTGCAGCCCAAGCCCCAGCTCCAGGGACGCCAGCAGGACTTCGAGCTCGAGCCCGGCAAGGCCATCGCCGGCCGCGTGGTCGATCCCTCGCAGCGCGGCGTGTCGGGCGTCGTGATCGAGGCATTCAGCCAGACGGGCGCGGTGGGCTGCCAGGCGCTCGGGAAGTCCGGCGCGCGCGGCGAGTTCCTGATCGAGGGCCTGGCGGACGGGCTCTACACCCTGCGCGTCGAGGCCTCGAGCTTCGACGCCAGCCCGCTGCAGCGCGTCGAGGCCGGCGACACGAACGTGGTCATCGAGCTGTTCGAGCTGGCCGTGGCGGCGGGCCGCGTGGTCGACTCGGGCGGCAGCCCGGTCCCGACCTTCCAGGTCAAGGCGCGCGTGGCCAACGAGATGGGCGCGGCCTACGGCGCGGTGGTGGCGCAGCGCTCGGTCAAGGGCTCCTCCGACGGGCGCTTCGAGCTGAAGGGCATCCCCGAGGGCTCCTACGTGATCGAGGCCATGGCCGACGGCTACGCCTCGAGCTTCAGCGACACCTTCATGGCCACCCAGGGCATCGTGACGAGCGACATCGTCGTGCGCCTGACGCGCGGCGGCTCGATGAGCGGGCGGGTCATCAGCTCCTACGACGGCGCGCCGGTGGCCGGGGCCGAGATCGCCACGCTCGACAACGACTACGCCGAGGGCGAGCTGTGGGCCCTGTTCGGGGCGCTCGAGCCCAGCGCGACGACCAAGACCAAGGTCTACACGGACGCCGACGGACGCTTCGAGATCGAGGTCATGACGCCCGGCACCTACCAGGTCCAGGTGCGCGCGCGCGGCTTCTCGACCTACTCGGCGCGCGACCTGCAGGTGGTCGAGGGGCAGGCCATGAGCGTGCCCGAGATCCACCTGGTCAAGGGCGCGGTCGTGCGCGGGGTCGTGCTCGGGCCCGGCAAGGCGCCCCAGGCCGGGGCCAGCGTGCAGCTCGCGCCCGGGAACTTCGGCTCCGAGGGCCACCGCTCGGTGCGCACCGACGGCGCAGGCCGCTTCGTGATCGAGAACGCCCTGCCGGGCACCTACCAGCTCTCGGCCACGCGCCCGAACTCGGGCAACGGCAACCCGTTCGAGGCCATCGCCGACATGCAGACCTCGCAGGTCGAGGTCTCGATCGAGGACGGCCGGACCTACGACTTCGAGCTCGTGCTCGCGGAGTGAGCGCGGGCGCACGAGAGCCCGGCGTCCACGTTCCCGGGTAGACCCCGATGCGCGCGCTGCTCGTCGTGGTGCTCGTACTGGGGCTGGGCGCCCTGGCCGTGCGCTTCGTGCTGACCGGATCGAGTGGCGGCCGCGGCGCGCGCACGCCCTCGGCGCCGGCCGAGGAAGGACGGGCCGCGCTCGACGCGCCCGATGCGGCTCCGCCCGCCCTGGCCCCGCCGCAGCGCTCCGCGCCCACGCCGCCCGACGGGCGCCGGCAGGCGGCCGAGGCCGCCGCCGCGGGACCGTCGCGCGCCTTCCTGGAGGGCTCGGTGATCGGCGAGGGCGCGCCCATCGTGGGCGCCAGCCTCGAGCTCACCGTGCACGGCGCGGCCCGTGCGAGCGCCACGACCGACGCGCGTGGCCGCTTCCGGATCGAGTGCGAGCCGCTGACCACCGCCGCGCTGCTGCGCATCGGCGCGCGCGGCTACGTGACCATGGAGCGCACCCTGCCCGGCCGGCCGGCCGGCGGCACGGTCCTGCTCGGCAACCTGCGGCTCTTCCGCGGCCAGCGCGTCGAGGGGCGCGTGGTCGACGCGAGCGGCGCAGGCCTCTCCGAGGCCGTGATCCGCGTCGAGCCGTTCCACGCCCAGAACGACCTGCAGGTCGCCGAGGCGCGCAGCGGCGCCGGCGGGCGCTTCGAGGTCCAGGACGCGCCCCCCGGCACCCTGCTGGTGAGCGCGCGCGCGCGCGGCTTCGGCGAGGTCAGCGTGACCTACACGCCCGGCGACGAGCTGGAGCTGCGCCTCGAGCCGGGCAAGGAGCTGCGCCTGCGCCTCCTGACGCCCCAGGGCCGGCCCGTGGCCGACGCGACGGTCTCGATCCAGCCGCGCGAGGCCGTGCGCGCCGTCAAGCGCGAGAAGCAGAGCGACGCCGAGGGCCGCGTGGTCTTCGAGGACCTGGCCCAGCCCGAGTGGAACGTGCGCGTGATGCACCCGGAGTACCGCACGAACCGCCCCGGCCTGGTGCAGGCGAGCGGCGAGGAGGAGCGCTTCGAGTGCATCCCCTGGCCCGCGATCGAGGGCCGTGTGCGCGCGCCCGGCGGCCAGGCACCGCCGGCCGGGACGCGCGTGCAGGCCCTGCCGGCCTCGGCCCCCAGCGACCGTGTCACGGTCCTCGAGGGCGGCGTCGAGGTCGCGGCGGACGGCAGCTTTCGCATCGGGGGCCTGCGCGGCGGTGAGTGGCGCGTGCGCGCGACGGCGCCGGGCTTCGCGCCGACGCTCTCGATCCCGGTCAAGCTCGGGATCGAGGGCACGGGCTACGCCGGGGCGATCGAGCTCGCCAGCGGCGGCACGCTGGCGCTGCGCCTGCGGCGCGGCGGCGAGCCCGTGGCCGGGGCCGGGCTCGAGCTCTTCGCGACCGAACCCTCGGCCGCCCAGATGTGGGCCTTCGCCACCGAGTCCGTGGGCAGCAGCCGCGCCGCGCGCAGCGACGGCGAGGGCCTGGCGCGCTTCGAGAACCAGGCTTCGGGCACGGTGTGGGTCGCGATCTACGCCGAGGGCTCGCCGCCGACACGCTCCGGCCCGCACGTGATCGCGGACGGCGCGCCGCGCCCGCCGGTCGAGCTCGAGCTCGTGCGCGGCGGCCGCTTCGTGGGCTCGGTGCGCATGGCCGGCCGCCCGCTGCCGCACGCGCAGGTGCGCATCGTCGATCGCTCCGGCAAGCTCGGTTTCCCCCTGACGCTCGTGTGCGACGAGGTCGGACGCTACACCAGTGGCTGGCTCTCCCCCGGACGCTTCTCGCTCGAGGCCTTCCCGCCCGAGAACCCGCGCGCGGGCTCGACGGGCAAGGAGGTCGGGCTCGCGGCGGGCGAGGAGAAGACCGTCGACCTCGAGCTGTGACGACCTCCGCCACCGACCCGCGCGCGCCGGGCGAGTTCAGCGCCGACGACTGGGCCCGCTTCCTGTCGGGACGCCTCGGACGCGACGTGCGCGTGCGCTACGGGCGCGCGCGGCGCCAGGTGATCGTGGCCTTCCCGGGCCCCGCCTGCCTGCGCGTGCGCATGAACCAGGCCTTCGGGCGCGCGCCGCAGCCGGTGCGCCTGGCGGTGGCCGACTGGCTGCGCGAGGGACGCCGGGACCGCGCGGCCTGCCGCACGCTGGACGCGTGGATCGCCTCGATCCTGGCCTCGCTCGGGCCGCCGCGCGCACCGCGCGCCGTGCTGCGCGGGGCGCACCACGACCTGGGCGAGATCGCGGCCGAGCTCCTGGCGCTCGAGTTCGCCACGCTGCCCGCCGAGCGGCGCCCGCGCGGCCTGACCTGGGGCCGGCGCGGCTCGCAGCGCCCGCGGCGCTCGCTGCAGCTCGGCTCCTTCGATCCCGAGACGACCTTCGTGCGCATCCATCCGGTGCTGGACCAGCCCGCCGTGCCGCGCTGGTTCGTTCGCTACGTGCTGTTCCACGAGCTGCTGCACGCCGAGCTGAACCAGCCCTGCGAGGCCGGGCGCCGCGCGCAGCACCACGGCCACGAGTTCCGGCGGCGCGAGGACGCCTACCCGGACACGGCGCGCGCGCTGGAGTGGCAGGCGCGACACCTGCCGGCGCTGCTGCGCTCGGCACGCACGGGCAAGCCGATGCCGGTGAGCACCCCGCGCCGCCCGGGGCGGATGCTGCAGCGGTTGCTGTTCGAGTGAGCGGGGGGGCCTTGTCTCCGGGGTAGGGGGCGCGCCAGGCGGGGTTCCGCCGGTGGACCGGGGCACGCGCGCTCGTGGGGGCCCGGCCGGTGGGACGAGACTGCGCGCCCGTCGGGGCCCCGCCGCTGCACCGTGGCGCTACCGCCGGACCCGTGGCGCCGTGCAGTCGAGCTCTCGAGGCGCCACGCGGTCCGGAGGCGCGCGCTTCGCGCGCTCGCGGGGCGTCCGGACCGCG
>DASVAP010000179.1:0-3723 GCA_036376275.1 Planctomycetota bacterium
CGATCCGCCTCCGACAGCGACGAGTCGAAGCCCGGCATCGGCGTGCCCGGGATGCCGACCGAGATCGTGCGGAAGAGCGCCTCGGGCGTGTTCCCGAAGGAGAACCCGCCGTCCATGAAGCTGCGCGCGGGCCGGTCGAGCTGGGTCACGCCCTTGCCGTCGCCGGTCTCGCCGTGGCAGGTGGCGCAGTTGGTGAGGAAGAGCTGGCGGGCGCGCTCGCTGTCCGACTGGGCCGCCGGCGCCGTCGCGAGCGCCAGGAGGCCGAGGAGGGAGAGCGCACCGTTTCGTCGCAGGGTCATGCGGGATCTCCGAGCAGGGGGCGAGCAGCGTAGGGCGCTGGGTCCGGCACGCATAGTCCGCGGCTACAATCCGCGGCTCCCGACGGCATGATCGAGCTCCGCACCGCGCGCCGCCTCGGCGCCCTCCTCCTCGGCGCGCTGGCGGCCTGCGGGGGCGATCCGCCGGTCGCTCCGGCCCCCACGGGGCCCGTGGGCCTCGAGCGGGGCGCCGAGGCGCGCCCCTTCGAGCGCGTCGTGCTGGTCACGCTCGACACCCTGCGCGCCGACCACGTCTCCTGCTACGGCTACCCGCGCGCGACGACGCCCTTCCTCGACTCCCTGGCGGCGCGCGGGGTGCGCTTCACGCGCGCCATGGCGGCGATCTCGCACACCGCGCCGAGCCACGCGACCATGCTGACCGGGCTCGTGCCGGCCGTGCACGGCGTGCTGCAGAACGGCGGGACGCTCGCGCCCGGCACGCCCGACCTGGCGGCCACCTTTGCGGCCGAGGGCTACGCGACGGGCGCCTTCCTCAATGTGAAGTTCCTGAGCGGCATCGCCGCCTCCTTCGGCACCCTCGGGGTGCGCGCGATGGGCAAGGACCGCCGGCCCCAGACGGGCGGCGACGTGGTCGACGCGGCCATCGAGTGGCTGCGCGGCCAGGCCGGCGCGCGCTTCCTCCTGTGGGTGCACCTCTACGACCCGCACAAGTGGAAGGACCTCGTGCTCGAGCAGGCCGGGCGCCCGGGGCCGATCTGGAGCGGCGCGAGCCCGCCCGACTTCCTGGCGCGCGTGGCCGCGCTGCACGGCCTGCCGGCGCCGCGCGCGGGCGAGCCCTACCGCGTCGACTGGCACGTCGAGCGCCAGGGCAAGGAGTCGGTCGACTTCACGAGCGCGGAGGGCTTCCTGCGCGCGATCGACGCCTACGACATGCTGACGCTCTACGCCGATCAGCAGGTGCAGCGCCTGCACGCCGCGCTCGAGGCCCTGGCGCTGCCCGGGCGCACGCTGTGGGTCGTGACCAGCGACCACGGCGAGGGCCTGGCGAGCCACGGCGTGGCCGGGCACGGCGGGCGGATCTACCAGGAGCAGCTCCACGTGCCGCTGGTCGTGCACGCGAGCGACGGCTCGCTCGGGCCGCGCGTGGTGGAGGAGCTGGTCGGGCACGTGGACCTCTTCCCGACGCTGGTCGAGGTGCTCGGCCTGCGCCTGAGCGGACACGAGCCGCTGTTCGAGGGGCGCTCGCTGTGGCCGCTGCTGGAGGGCCGCGAGGTCCCCTGGAGCCCGCGCGCCGTCTTCGCGCAGCGCCGGCCGCCGGAGGGCGAGGACGATCCCGAGCACGAGCTCGTCTACAGCGTGCAGGACGAGCGCCACAAGCTGATCGTGCAGGAGCCCGGAACCGACGAGCTCTACGACCTCGTGGCGGACCCGCGCGAGGCGCGCAACCTCGGCGGGGACCACGCCGACGCGACGCGCCTGCGCGCGGCCCTCGACGTGCGCCTGCGGGCCTTCGGCACGCTCGGCGGCGGCGCGACGGAGGAGGTGCCCGAGGAGTGGCTGCAGGAGCTGCGCGACCTCGGGTACGTGCGCTGATGCGCGCGCCGCTCCTCCTCGTGCTGCTCGCGACCGCCTGCGGCGATCCCGCGCCGCCGCCGGGGCCCACGCGCGTCACCGGCGAGTGGCCGGTCGAGGTCGAGCTCGCCGCCGGGGCCACGCCGCGCTTCGAGCGCGTGGTGCTGGTCACGATCGACACCCTGCGCGCCGACCACGTCTCGGCCCACGGCTACCGGCGCAAGACCACGCCCTTCCTCGACTCGCTGGCCGAGCGCGGCGTGCTCTTCGAGCGGGCCCAGGCGACGGTCTCGCACACGGCCCCGAGCCACACCAGCATGCTCACCGGCCTGCCGCCCCTGGTGCACGGCGTGCTGCACAACGGCTACCGCATCGAGGAGGGCGCGGTCGACCTGGCGCGCGTCTTCGCGGCGGCCGGCTTCGAGACGGCGGCCTGCGTGAACACCGAGTTCCTGCAGGGCGTGGCGGCCCAGTTCGGCGCGCTCTCCTGGACCATCGAGCGCGGCGACACGGTGCTCGCCAGCGCGCGCCGCTGGCTGGCGGAGGAGCGCCAGACGCCGCGCTTCTTCCTGTGGGTGCACCTCTTCGACCCGCACCACTGGAAGGGCTTCGCGCTGGAGGTCGAGAGCGAGCGGCTCTTCCGCGGCAAGGCGCCGCCGGACTGGACGGAGTACGTGCTCGCGCTGCACGGCCTGACGCCCGAGACCCTGATCGGGCAGCGCTGGGAGACCGAGGTCGACCGGCCGGTCGAGATCACGAGCCTGGAGCAGTACCTGCGCTTCGTCGACGGCTACGACGCGCTGATCCAGTACGCCGACCGCCAGCTCCAGGGCCTGTACGAGGCGGTCGAGGGCCTCGGGCTCGCCGGCCCGACGCTGTGGATCGTCACCAGCGACCACGGCGAGGGCCTGGCGAGCCACGGGTTGCACGGGCACGGTGGGCACATCTACCAGGAGCAGCTCGCCGTGCCGCTGGTCGTGCACGCCTCGGACGGGAGCCTCGGGCCGCGCCGCGTGACGGCGCTGACGACGCACCTCGACCTCTTCCCGACGCTGCTGGAGGTGGTCGGCGGGCGCGCGCGCGCGCCGGAGGGGCTGCTGGAGGGGCGCTCGCTGTGGCCGCTGATCAGCGGTGCCGAATCCGACTGGCCCGGGCGCACGCTCTTCGCGCAGCGCAAGCCGACCGAGGAGGCGCTCTACGCGTTGAGGGACGCGCGCCACAAGCTGCTCGACTCGGCCACGAAGCCCGACGAGCTCTACGACCTCGAACAGGACCCGCTGGAGCTCGCCGAGCGCTCCGCCGAGCTGGCCGAGACGCGCGCGGCGCTGGCCGCCGAGCTGGAGCGGCGCCTCGCGCTCTACGCGGCCAGCGCCCAGGGCAGCGAGGACCAGGAGATCCCGGAGGCGTGGCTCGAGGAGCTGCGCGACCTCGGGTACGTGCGCTGATCCGGGAGCGCCATGCTCGGGCGTGGCTCGGGGCTGCTTCCACCTCCTACTGCTCTCCGCGTCCTCCGCGTCTTCACTCCGCGTCTCCGCGCTCCTCCGACTCCGATCCGGAGGGAAGAGGGGCGCGGAGACGCGGAGGTAAGACGCGGAGGACGCGGAGCCGGAGGAGGAGGGAGGGAGGAAGAGGGGGGCTTCAGGCTTTCGTGTGGGTGGCGGCTGGGCGGCGGTGGATTGGGGGGCTGGTCTGGGTGGCTTGGGCGCGGGGCGGTCGGGGTCCTGTGGCTGGGACGAGACTGCGCGCCCGTCGGGGCCCCGCCGCTGCTCCGTGGCGCTACCGCCGGACCCGTGGCGCCGTGCAGTCGAGCTCTCGAGGCGCCACGCGGTCCGGAGGCGCGCGCTTCGCGCGCTCGCGGGGCGTCCGGACCGCG
>DASVAP010000375.1:0-40249 GCA_036376275.1 Planctomycetota bacterium
GCTCGAGGTCGTCGACGCCGTGCGCCGCGAGGAGCCCGAGCTCTTCGACGACGCCCTCGTGGCCGACATCCACAAGATGCTGGCCCAGGCCGTCGACTGCGAGACCCTCTTCGCCCAGGACCTCCTCGGCCAGGGCGTCCCGGGCCTCTCCGCCGGCGACATGCGCACCTACCTCGAGTTCGTCGCCGACCAGCGCCTCGCCAACCTCGGCCTCGCCCCGCGCTATGGCGCCAAGAACCCCTTCGGCTTCATGGAGCTGCAGGACGTCCAGGAGCTCTCGAACTTCTTCGAACGGCGAGTGAGCGCGTACCAGGTCGGCGTGACGGGCGAGGTCAGCTTCGACGAGCATTTTTGAGCCGCCGCGGCCCGGAGGCAGGCTGCTCGCGAAGAAACCCGCGGAGCGCGGATACCGTCGACGACCGGGTCAGGTCCTCGGTGCATGTCGAAGCGTCCCAAGCGAGCACCGGCTACCTCCGGATCTGGCCGTCCGACCGTGCCAGGCCCTTCTGGTATCCTGAGGCGCGGCGGAGCCTCCATGAAGCTCTCGGTCACCCTCGAGCGCGACGAGTCCGGCATGATCGTCGCGGAATGCCCCGCGATCCCGGGCTGCGTGAGCCAGGGGAAGACCGAGGAGGAGGCCCTGGCCAACATCCGCGAGGCGATCGTCGCCTGCCTCGAAGTCCGCGCCGAGCAGGGCTTGCCCCTCACGGTCCGAACGGTCGAGATCGACGTCTCCGTTGCCTGAGCTGCCGGTCATCTCCGGGCGGGAGGCCCGCCGGGCCCTGGAGCGAGCTGGGTGGGAGTTCCAGCGGCAGAAGGGCAGCCACATGGTCCTCACGAGGGTGGGCTCGGTCGCCTCGCTGTCGATTCCTGATCACCGCGAGCTGGCTACCGGGACGCTGAGGAAGCACGCCGAGGCGACGCCGGGCCTGGGTCCGGGAGTGGGTCCTGGCCATGCGGGAGGAGGACCAGGTCACGACGGAGCGGGTTGCACCTCTTCGGGCCTTTTTCGGCCAGCCCTACGCGCCCGGTATCCTCCGCCCGAGTGAGGCCCGCGACCGTCGAAGCCGTTGCCGTCGTGCTGCTCGGGGCGAGCTGTGCGGCGACGCCGGCTCCGCTCGCCTTCGAGGAGCCCGAGCCCTGGGCCGAGCCGATCCGCGATGCGCACGCGGCGGGTGAGCGCAGCTTCCCGGACGGCTTCCACCGGGGCATCACGGCGCTCCAGGTCTTCGACGGGCGCCTGTGGATCGGCTACGGCGACGGGACGAGGAACCTCGGGACGGTCGTGCCGATCGAGTTCCGCTCGTTCGCGAGCCCGGAGGATCCGGAGTGGCGCGCGGCGGAGGTGCTGGGCGAGGGGCAGGGCGCGCGCCAGCGCACGCCGACGGACACCGGTGAGGAGCAGATCGAGCCCTACCGCGTGCTCGACGGCGCGCTGTGGCAGGCGGGGGTCGACTCGAACGATCCCGACGAGGCCTGGACGCAGGCCAAGGGGCCGGAGCGCGTGATCGAGGGCAACGTGTTCCGCCTGGAGGGCGCGCGCTGGCGCAAGTGGCGCTCGATCCCGGGCGGCGAGCACGTGCACGACCTCGCCTGGCACGACGGGGCGCTGTGGGCGGTCGGCTCGGGCGCGGACGATCGCGCGGAGTTCGAGGGCGGCGAGGTGTACCGGTACCTGTGGCGCAGCGACGACGGCGGGCGCAGCTTCCGCACGGTCGTGCGCGAGCGGTACCCGGAGCTCGGCAAGGGCGACACGCGCTTCCGCAGGCTGCTCGCCGTCGGGGACGTGCTGTACGTCTTCGGCTACGTGAACCCCTACGTGGACGGCGGACCGCTCGAGGGGCGGCACCTCGCCGTGCGCGGCGAACGCATCGAGCCGCTCGTCGGCTCGCGCGACGGCCCGCTCGCCGCGCTGGTCGTGCAGCGCACCTTCGCGCTGCCGGACGGCACCGGCCTGGTCGTCACGCGCCCCGAGGACGGGCGCACGCGCGCCTTCCGGGCGCGGGCGGACGGGTTCGAGGAGCTGGCGGGCTGGGCGCGCGTGCGCGTGATCGACGTGGCGGTGGCGAGCGACGACGAGCTGCTCGTGCTGACGGGGGATGGCGGCGCGCCCGAGCGCTGTGCCGTGCAGCGCGCGGCGCTGGCGGAGCTCGACGCGCTCGCGCCGCTGCTCGCGCTGGCGGGCGAGGCCCCCAGCGCGCTCGCCCTGTGGGAGCGGCGGCTGTTCGTCGGCACGGCGGAAGGCCGGATCCTGCGGGCGCGGCCGGCTTCGCGCTGAATGGCTGCGCGAGCGCGGGGTAGGGCGCGGGCACCTGTCACCGTTCCTGGCCGGGCCTGCTAGCCTGTTCCCAGCTTTGCCACTCGTCTCCCGAGAGTGCCCCATGCGTTCTTCCTCGCTCGCCGGTGTCGTCGCGCTCCTCCTGATCGCCGCCGCCGCCCCGACCCACGGCCAGCGCGCCCGCGGCGGACGCCTCTACGAGCTCGTCCCGCTCGAGGCCGGCACCTCGACGCGCGCCACGGACGTCAACGCGCGCGGGCAGGCCTGCGGGCTCGTCACGGAGCCCAGCGGCACCGTGGCGCTGCGCTGGAGCACCGCCGCCGGGCTCACGCCGCTCGCGCCGGTGCCCGGGTATCCGCGCGCGCTCGCGCTCGGGATCACGCGCGACGGCTTCGTGCTGGGGCAGTCCTTCTCGCCCTCGCTCTCGGTGGCCACGCTGTGGAGCCCGAGCGGCACGCCGACGGCGCTGCCGAGCCTCGGCTGGAGCCTGGTCGAGCCGGCCGCGATCAGCGACGCCGGCGTCGTCGTCGGGCGCGGCTACGCGGGCGGCCCGTGGCAGCCGTGGGTGTGGGACGCGGTCCACGGCACGCGCCTGCTCGCCTCGCTCGGCTTCCCGGCCGGCGCGACCGTCACCGACGTCGACGCGAACGGAGTCCTCGCCGGAGCGCCCTCCTTCGGAGAGGCGTTCCTGTTCGACCTCGCCACCGCGACGGTGACGCCGCTCGGCACCCTGGGCGGCGACACGAGCGCGGCCCTCGCCCTGGACGAGGCGGGATACGTGGTCGGCCGGTCGCAGACCCTGCCCGCGAACGAGCCGGCACCCTTCTTCTGGACGCCCTTCGGCGGCATGCGCTCGCTCGGCACGCCGAGCGGCCCGGGCGACGTCGACGGCCAGGCCCACGACGTGAACCGCCACGCCGTCGTCGTCGGAGCCTTCGAGTCGGCGCCGGGCGAGACCCACGCCTTCGTCTGGGAGGAGACGCTGGGCCTGCGCGACCTCAACGCGCTCGTGCGCGCGCGCGGCGGGGTCGAGCTCCAGAGCGCCCTGCACCTCTCCGACAGCGGCTGGATCGCCGGCATCGGCAAGGACCACTCGCAGGGCGGCAAGACGGTCGGCTTCCTGTTGCGGCCGCTCTAGCCCGGACTATTCATGAGCCCTCGGCTGCAACGTCGCGACTGCCCGCATCTGCAGGGCTTCGCTCCCTGCGAGTCCTCGACGACCTGTTCAAGGTCGTCTCCGGTCCTCTCGGTCGCGAATCCCTGCATCTGCGGGCATTCGCGACGTTTCGCTCGAGGCCTCATGAATAGTCCGGGCTAGTGTCCTGACCCGGAAGCTCGCATCAGGTCGCGGGGAGCGGCCAGCCGAAGGCCGAGTGGAGGCTGGCCTGCGTGATCCCGTTCTCACCGGCTGTCCACGAGGGACGTCCGCGGCGCAGGAACATCGCCTTGGGGCGGCTGTCCTGCACGCCCGTGCGCGCGAAGGCGGAGGCGGCGATCTCGGGATCGGCGTCGGCGTCGATCCAGCCGGTGGCCGTCTGCAGCTCGCGCGCGGCCCAGGACTCGTACTCGGCGAAGGCCGCGTGGCCGAGCTCGCCCAGCAGGGAGCGCACGAAGAGCAGGAAGGTGCCCTGGGCGAGCGCGTGGTCGAGCTGGGCGAGGGTGCAGATCCTGGACATTCCCCGCACCCTACCACGCCGCCCGCGTCGCCCACGCCGCATTCTGGGCCACGGGGAGGCACACGCACGCGGTCCACGGCGCCCGAGATGTCCTCCGGTCCCGGCGCGGCGTATCGTGGTGCCCATGGATTGCTCGGCGTCCTTCCTCGGCACCTCCCTGGTCACCGAGCTGTGTTCCAGCGACAAGCTCTCGATGGACGCGGCGCGCACCTGGATCGCACGCAAGAGCGGCCATCGCTTCGATCCCGAGGCGATGTACCAGCTGAACTGGCCGGCGAGCCAGGACTCGGCCACCTGGGGCGGATTCCGCGGCCTGAGCGTGCACATCATGAGCGACGTCGAGCTGCTGCAGCTCGAGCACGAGCAGCGCCGGCAGCGCGGCCTGCCGCGGCGCCTGCCCTGGGAGGCGCCGCTGTTCCGGCGCGCGATGGGTCGCGCGGGCGGACCGCGCACGCCGCCGGACGGGCCCAGCACGCGCGGCTGATCTCGGCGCGGGGCTGGCACCCGCACCCCGAGGGAGAGGCGCTCGATCCCGCCGCGTTCCTGCGGGCCAGCGATCTCCGCGACGGTTGCCGATGGCCTGGTGCCCCTTTCCGTGCCCGCAGGGCACGTTCGCAGCGGATCGGACGCCTCCGGCACCCCGCGCCGGTCGATGAGGGGCTACGATCGATTGCCTGAAAACACGTCTCGATCAAAAGGATCCACGCTTGATCAAGGAAAAACTGAACGAGTCCAGACAGATCGTGGTCACTTCGGACCGCTGGCACGTGATCCACGCGCAATGGTCGGGCGCGGCCGGAACCCCGAGCTTCGTCCTGTCGATCGTGAGCGAGCACGCGACCAGCGCCTCCGCCCTGCGCGCCGGACGGGCCCTCAAGTCCTCGCTCGTGCCCGGCATGACGAAGCGCCCGCGCGAGGCCCGGGACCAGGTCCTGGTGCGTCGCCCCGACTCCGAGTCGGTCAAGAACTCGGGGCGCATGGAGCGCCCGCGCAAGTAGCCGGCGCCGCGCTCGGCAGCCGAGCGGACGCACGGAACCGGCCGCGCTGCCCGGCGCGGCGAGTGCGCGAATGGCCGCGCTGGATCGACCGGGCTCAGAAGGCCTCGAACTGGAGCGCCTGGAAGGCGTCGGCCTTCTTCACGATCACGCGCACCTTCGACTCCAGGAAGTAGGGCGCGAGCGCCTCGCTCAGGATCTGCTCGACCTCCTCGCGCGTCTTGCCGTGGACGAAGACCCAGCCGGCCTGCGGCAGCGGGACCTTGCCGTCCTCGGCGACCGTCACGGTGCCATGCACGTCCGGGTTGAACTCGTCGATCATCTGGAGCTGATCGCCGATCTCGACCACGACGTGCGCGACCGGCTGGCGCGCGGCCGCGGCGCGCTCGTGGGCCTCGGCGCGCAGCGCCATGGCCTCCTCGGCCGCGCGCAGCGCGGCCGCCCGCGAGCTGTGGCTGGCCCAGGCGAGCACCAGCACGGCCACGAGGAGCAGCCCGGTCACGGCGAGATGGATGCGCTGTAGCACGATTCGTCCTCCCATATGGATCCCGAGGCACGCGGCGCGGGCCGCCTCCAGGTCGCCGAAGCGCTCGCGCGCCAGGGCCCGCGCCCGCTCCGGCGTCTCGCCCGCGGCGACGAGCTCGCGCTCGGCGCAGGCGAGGTGGTGCTCGAGCTCGGCGCGCACGTCGGCCTCGAGCTCGGCCGGCGCGCGCGCGTCGACCGCGCGCCACAGCCGCTCGAGCCAGGCCCGCGCGCTCACGCCCCGCCCTCCGGCGCCAGGACACCGGCGATCGCGCGCGACATCGACTCCCAGGCGCGCTCGCGCGCCGTGAGCTCGCGCCGTCCGGTGCGCGAGAGGCGATAGAACTTCGCGCGCCGGTTCTCCTCCGAGGCGCCCCACTCGGCCTCGAGCCAGCCGCGCGCCTCCAGGCGGTGCAGGGCCGGGTAGAGCGAGCCCTCCTCGACCAGGATCACGCCCTCCGAGCGCGTGCGGATGCGGCGCGCGATCGTGTAGCCGTGGGCGGGACCGTGCGCGAGCACCTTCAGGACCAGGAGGTCGAGCGTGCCGCGCAGGAGCTCGAGGCGATCGTCGGGCATGGGTCGTTCTCCGGCGGAGAGGATCGGGCCTCTCCCATAGAATGTCAAGGGGAAAGGAAGGAGCCCGCGCGGGCCGGCCCGCGGGGACCCGCGCGCGGACGGGGGCCCCCTGGGTCGCTCCGGCGATCGAATAGGATCGGAGCCTGCATGACGGTCCGCGTCGGATTGCAGCCGCCCAGGCCCGCGCTGCGGGCGGCGCCGGCGGGCCGGGACTGGGCCGTGCTCGTCGCCTGCCTCGCGGGCGCCTGCGGAGCGGCGGAGGCGCCGCCGGCGATCGGGTCCGCGCCCGCGGGACCGCCCTGGTTCCGCGAGAGCGCCGCGGAGCGCGGCGTGGACTTCCGCCACGTGTCCGGCGCGCGCGCGGACCGGCACCGCTTCCCCGAGATCATGGGCGGCGGCGTGGCCCTGCTCGACGCGGACGGGGACGGCGACCTCGACCTCTACCTCGTCCAGTCGGGCGAGCCGGGTGCCCCGGCCGCGTCGAACCCGGGCAACGCCCTGTACGCGAACGACGGCGGCGCGCGCTTCCGCGACGTATCCGCGGCGAGTGGCGCCGACGAGCGCGGCTACGGCATGGGCGTCGCGACGGGCGACGCGGACGGCGACGGCCGCACGGACCTCTACGTGACCAACGTCGGCCCGAACGCGCTGCTCGCGAACCGCGGGGAGCTGCGCTTCTCCGACGTGACCGCGGCGGCCGGCGTGGGCGCGCCCGCCTGGAGCACCAGCGCCGCCTTCCTCGACCACGACGCCGACGGCGACCTCGACCTCTTCGTGTGCAACTACGTCGACTGGGCGCCGGAGCGCGAGCTCGCCTGCACCACGCCCGCCGGCCGGCCCGACTACTGCAGCCCGAACAGCTACGCGGCGCCGCTGGCGGACACCCTGTACCGCAACGAGGGCGGCGGGCGCTTCAGCGACGTCTCGGCCGCGGCCGGGCTGCTGGGCCGCCGCGCGAACGGCCTGGGCGTCGTGGCCGGCGATCTCGACGCCGACGGACGCATCGACGTGTTCGTGGCCAACGACCAGATGCCGAATCACCTGTGGCGCAACCTGGGCGACGGGCGCTTCGCCGAGGTGGCGGCGCGCACGGGCTGCGCCGTCGATCGCGACGGCGTCGCCAAGGCCGGGATGGGCGTCGTGGCCGAGGACCTGGACGGTGACGACGACCTCGACCTGCTCGTGGTCAACCTGCGCGCCCAGGCGGACTCCTTCTATCGCAACCAGGGCGCCTACTTCGAGGACGACACGGCGGCGCTGGGCCTGGCGAGCGCGACCCGGCCCTTCACGCGCTTCGGCCTGGGCTGCGCCGACCTCGACGCGGACGGCTGGCTCGATCTCTACGTCGCGAACGGGCGCGTGACCCTGCCGGCCGAGGTCGAAGCGCGCAGCACGGACCCCTACGCCGAGCCGAACCAGCTCCTGGCCGGCGGGCCCGGCGGACGCTTCGCCCTCGTCGCCCCCGAGGGCGGCGTGGCGGGGCCGCTCGTGCACACCAGCCGCGGCGCGGCCTTCGGCGACCTCGACGGCGACGGCGGCGTGGACGTGGTCGTCGTGAACCGCGACGCCCCGGCCTACGTGCTGCGCAACGTCGTGGCGCGGCGCGGGCACTGGATCCGCTTCCGCGTGCTCGACGCGCGCGGCGCCGACGCGCTCGGGGCCGAGCTCAGGATCGAGCTCGCCGGCCGCACGCTGCGGCGCGACGTGCGCTCGGCCCACGGCTACTGCTCCGCCAGCGACCCGCGCGTGCACGTCGGGCTCGGCGAGGCGAGCGGCGTGGCGCGCGTGCGCGTGCGCTGGCCGGACGGCCGCGAGCGCAGCTTCGGACCGTTCGAGGCCGACCGCGACGTCGTGCTGGCGCCGGAGGAGGGCGGAGCGCGGTGAGCGTGCGCCGCTGGATCGCCGCCGGACTGCTCTTCGTGGCGGGCGTGGCGGCGCTCGTGCTCGGCCTCGAGCGGCGCAGAGGACCGCTCCCGGCGCGCCCGGCGGACTTCGAGGCGCTCGACCCCTTGGTGCGGGAGCGGCTCGAGGAGGAGCTGGCGGCCGTGCGGGAGCGGCGCGGCTCCCCCGCGGCCTGGCGCCGGCTCGCGGCCTTCGAGGAGGCCAACGGGCTCTTCGGCGAGGCCGAGCGCGCCTACGAGCAGTCGCTCGTGCTCGGGCCAGGCGACGCCCAGGCCCTGCACCGCCTGGCCTGCGTGCAGGAGCGCCTCGGTGACCTCGAGCGCGCCGCGCAGACCATGGCGCGCGCCACCGAAGCAGAACCGTACTACCCCGCCTCCTGGTGGTGGCTCGCCTGGTGGCGGCTCGATCTCGGCGCGCTCGAGGCGGCCGAGGCCGCGCTGGCGCACGCACGCGCGCTGGCGCCCGAGGCCCCCGCCGTGCGCCTCGCCGCCGTGCGCCTGGCGCTCGCGCGGCGCACGCCGGCCGAGGCCGTGGCGCTGCTCGACGCGGAGCTGCTCGCGGGCCCGAGCGCGGCCTACGCCCACCATCTCCTGGCCCAGGCGCTGCGCCAGCAGGGCGACCTCGACGGCGCCGAGCGCGCCGCGGCCCGCGCGGACGGCCGCAAGCCCGTCTTCGCCGACCGGTGGAGCGCGGAGGTGCAGACGCTCGAGACCGGCTACGCGGCCCTGCGCCTGCGCGCGGGGCGCGACCTCCTGGCGCGGCGCTTCGCCGAGGCCGAGGAGAAGCTGCGCGCGATCCTCGCCCACGATCCGGCCGATGCGCGCTCGTGGAACATGCTGGCCGCGTGCCGGCTCGAGCTGGGCGACGCCGCCGGCGCGGTCGAGCACGCCGAGCGCGTGCTGGCCCTGGATCCGGCCTCGCGCGAGGGTGCGATCAACCTGGGGCGCGCCCTGTTGCGCTCGACCCCACGCGACCCGGCGCGCCTCGCGCAGGCCCTCGACCGCGCGCGGGCGCTCGTGGCCGCTCGGCCCGAGGACGCCGGCGCCTGGCGCGTGCGGGCCAGCCTGGCGGAGGCGCTCGGGCGCGCGGACGAGGCGCTGGCCGCGCTCGACGCCGCCGCGGCCCTGGAGCCGGAGGCCACCGATCTGCGCCTGCAGGCGGCCTTCGTCGAGTTGAAGGCGAGCCGCTTCGAGGCCGCGCTGGAGCGGCTCCAGGCGCTGCAGGCGGCCCACCCGGAGCTGGACGAGGCCTGGTTCGGC
Organism: Planctomycetota bacterium; assembly: GCA_036376275.1. Lineage (GTDB taxonomy): Bacteria > Planctomycetota > UBA1135 > UBA1135 > JABFRZ01. The sequence continues at coordinate 9,209 of DASVAP010000375.1, forward strand.
GCGGCGCTGACGCTGCTGCAGGCCGGACGCCTGGAGGAGGCAGGCGCCGCGCTCGAGGCGCTGGCGGCGCGCAAGGACGTGGATGCGGCCCGCGTCGCGAAGCTGCGCGAGGCGCTGGCGGCGGCGCAGGCCGCTCCCGTCGAGGCCGCGCCTCCGGAGCGCTAGCAGGCCGTTGAAAAAGTCCCTGCTGCGGCTTCGCGCGCTCCGCCAGGGCGTCGTCACGCTCGTCGCGCCGTGCTCGGCGGCCAGGAAGCCGCCTGCGCCGTCGCTCCGTCGCGTTCCTAGCCCTGACGGAGCGCGCTTTGCCTCGCGACGGGACTTTATCAACGGCCTGCTAGGCTTTCCCTGGCCGTGACTCCCGACGCCCCGAGCCTGGCCGCCTCGCCGCGCACCCTGCCGCGCGTCTACCACGGCTGGTGGGTGCTGCTGGTCGCGGCGGCGGCGATGGTCGGGACGCTGCCGGGGCGCACGCAGGGCCTCGGGCTCGTGACGGAGCCGCTGCTGGCGGATCTGGGGCTGGAGCGCGTGGCCTACGCGCGCATGAACCTGTGGGCGACGCTGATCGGGGCGCTGTTCGCGCTCGGGATCGGGCGCTGTCTCGACCGGCTCGGCGGGCGCGTGGTGCTGACGGGCGTGGCCCTGGCGCTCAGCGCCTCGACGTGGCTCCTCTCCACGGCGCGCTCGAGCGGCGAGCTGGCGGTGGCCCTGACGCTGACGCGCGGCTTCGGGCAGAGCGCGCTCTCGGTGGTCAGCATCGCGCTGGTCGGGCAGTGGTTCGTGCGCCGCGCGGACCGGGCCATGGCGGTCTACAGCGTGGCGCTGAGCGTGGGCTTCATGGCGGCCTTCCCGCTGGTCGGCGGCTGGGTCACGGCCCTCGGCTGGCGCACGGCGTTCCTGCTGGTCGGGCTCGCGCTCGTGCTCGGCCTGGCGCCGCTCGCGCTGCTGGTCGTGCGGCGCAGCCCGGAGGCCTGCGGGCTGGCGCCGGACGGCGACGCGCCGCGCGCGCGCGATGCATCCCGGCCCGCGGGGCCGCTCGAGCTCGAGGGCCATGCCTTCGGCGCGGCGCTGAGGACTGCGGCCTTCTGGGTGCTGGCCCTCGGCACGGCGCTCTACGGCCTGGTCGCGTCGGGCATCGGGCTCTTCAACGAGTCGATCCTGGCGGAGCGCGGCTTCCCCGCCGGGGTCTACCACCAGACGCTGGCGGTCACGGCCCTGGCCGGCCTGGCGGGGAACTTCCTGGGCGGCGCGCTGGCCGGGCGCGTGCCGCTGCTACGGCTCGCGGCGGCGGCGCAGGGCGTGCTCGCTCTCGGGCTCGTCGCTCTCCCCTTCGTCGCGACGCGCGCGCAGGTCTTCGCCTGGGCCGCCGCGATGGGTCTGGGCGGCGGGATCGTGATGGTGCTGTTCTTCAGCGCCTGGCCGCGGCTCTACGGGCGCCGCGCGCTCGGGCGCATCCAGGGCACGGCCCAGGCGGTGACGGTGCTCTTCTCGGCCCTCGGGCCGCTGGTGCTGGCCGAGGGCGTGGCGCGCAGCGGCAGCTACGGCACGGTGTTCTTCGGGCTGGCGGCGGCGATCGGGACGCTGGCACTGGCCGCGCTCGCGACGCCGCTCCCACGCCGCGCCGCGTAGCGCACGCCGCGCAGGGCCCAGGAGTCGCGGAAGGAGAGCGCCGCGGCCGCCAGCAGGACCCAGAAGCCCAGGCGCGTCTCGACCGTCGCCAGCGCCCCGATCTTGGCCACGACCACCAGCAGCGCCAGGCCGAAGACGTCGAGCATGGCCCACTCGTCGAGCACCAGCACGACGCGCGCGAGGCGCTCGGGCCGCGGCACCCAGCGCAGGAGCACGATCCCGATCAGGCGCGCCAGCGGCAGGAGCACGACGAAGAAGAACACGACCCCGGCCAGGGCGTGCTCGCCCTCGCCCCACATGCGGCCCGTCGCGTCGAGGACCGAGTACTCGTGGTCCCAGAAGCGGTACTTCTCGATCACCATCAGCGGCAAGGCGAGGCCCAGCGCGAAGAGCGCCAGCGCCGCCAGGCTCCCCCAGCGCTCGGCGCGTCCGGCGGGCGGCAGCACGAGGCGCCCGCGCGGCCGCGCGAGCAGGCGCTGCACCGCCACCGTGGCCAGCATCGAGAGCAGGATCCCGGCCCCGAAGACGTGGATCCCGGGCTCGGCGCTGGCCTCCGAGAGGATCCCCAAGTGCACCGCGCCGATCAGGATCGCGATCACGAACACGTCGAGCATCGACCAGCGTCCGAGGCGCTCGAGCGTGCGCACCAGGCGCGCGCGGCGCGCCTCGTCCACGGGGCGGAAGAGCACGTGCGCGAGCAGACCGAGCTTGGCGATCGGGAACAGCACCGAGAACCCGAGCACGATCGCCGCCAGGAGCACCTCGCCGCCGCGCGCCAGGTCGCGCACGCCGCCCAGGACCGAGTAGGCATCGTGCGCGAGGCCCGCGCGCAGGGTCACGACCGGCAGCCTCAGCCCGATCCCCAGGACCGTGGCGGCCGTGAGCAGCGCCGCCACCGGCAGGACGGGGCGCCCGGCATCCTTCCAGAGCGAGGCCATGGCGGCGGTGTAGCGACCGGGAGCGCGCGGCAGAAGGGTGCGCACGGTCTCCGGCGCCGGCCAGGTCCCCCGCGGGGTCAAGGAACGGGGCGAAGCGGCCGATGTTGCGCCGCGGAGGCCCGTCACGAAGTCCCAGGAGATCCCCCCCCGATGAAGCTCACGTCCCTCGCCGTCCTCACCCTCGTCACCACCCTCTCCGGCGGCTGCGCCACCACGGTCTCGATCCGCAGCATGCAGCCCGGCGCCGTCGCCGTCGGCCCGGCGCGCGAGCTGGTCCTGCTCGGCGGCGAGGGTCGCCGCAGCGCGCGCGAGTTCGTCGGCCAGGCCCTGGTGCAGCAGTGCCGCACGATGGGCTACTTCAAGCTCAGCGACCAGAGCGCCGAGGGCCACAGCGTGCACGTCGCCGGCCACCAGGCCTCGATCCAGAACGGCTCCCTGACCCTCGGCCCCGAGCAGGCCGGGCTGTGGATCGACGTGCTGGAGTGGAACGCCGCGCGCGACGAGGAGGAGGTCACGCACACCAGCCCGACCGGCAAGAGCGTGGTCGAGCGCGTGCCGGTGATGCGCGGGAACGCGCTGCTGGCGGTGACGCTCTTCGACCCGTCCGGCCGCGCCTTCCTGGCCGAGACCGAGTACGAGGGCTGGGCCAGCGTGCGCCCGGACGCTCCGCGCGAGGAGGCCATCGAGCAGGCCGCCCGCAACGCGATCGCCACGCTCCTGCGCGAGATCACGCCGGTGCAGATCACGACCCGGGTGCGCCTCGACGACGAGGACGAGGGCCAGGAGGCGATCCTCGACACCGCCTCGGCCGGCGCCACGGCCCAGGCCGCGCGCGACCTCGAGGCCTACGTCCAGCAGAACCCCCACTCCGCCAGCGCGGCCTACAACCTGGCCGTGCTGCGCGAGGCCCTGGGCGACTTCCATGGCGCGCTCGAGATGTACGACCGCGCGCTGTCCCTCGGCAGCAAGGACTACTACTCGCGCGCCCGCGCCGGCTGCGCCCGGCGCCTGGCGGCGGCCGAGAGCCTGAGCGGTCCGTAGGCGCTCGCCGGGCCGGATCTCCGGGTGGGCCAGCGCCCACCCGGGGACACCGGGCGCGCTGCGCGGGCCGCGGCCGCCCTCAGGCGCGCTTCAGCCAGAAGCGCAGGGCCGCGCCCGAGCCGACCAGCAGCAGCAGCAGGAACGCGCCGTTGACCGCGATGGCGGCCCCGGCGGCGCGCTCCCACTCGTGCGCGTTGGCCTCGTCCAGGTCGCCGCGGATCTCGTCGCACAGGCCCTGGATGCGCAGGTAGATCGCGTCGTACTCCTGGTCGAGCTCGCCGCCGATGCGCCCGGCGTCCTTGTCCTTCCAGCGCTCGTTGGTGACCTGCAGGAAGAGCCCGAGCTCCTCGTGCAGCAGCCCGAGCTGCGCCGTGACATCGGCCGTGCGCACGTCGAGCCCCTTGCTTGCGCCCATGTTCTGTCCGACGACCGCCGAGGACTGCGTCAGCGGCGCGACCACGTCGCGCGCGACGTCCAGCGTCTCGTCGCCGAAGATCGCCTCCTCGAACCACAGGTGCGCGTTGCCGACGTCCTTGTCCACCTGGCCGATGGCCTGCTTCAGGGCGTCGCGCAGCTCGCGCGCGCGGTTGGCGCGCAGGTACCAGAAGGTGCTCGAGGCCGAGCCGAGCACGAGCGCCAGCACCGCCACCAGCAGGCCGCCCACGGCCAGCGGGTTGCGGCGCACGAAGCGCTCCATGCGGTAGGCGGCGCTGGGCGGGCGTGCGGCGATCGGCTCGCGGCGCAGGTAGCGCTCGACGTCGTTGGCCAGCTCGGCCGCCGACTGGTAGCGCCGGTCGCGGTCGCGCTCGAGGGCCTTGACCACGATCCAGTCCAGGTCGCCCTTGACCTGGGCCAGGAGCGCGGCGCGGTCCGTGCGGCGCTTCTCGGCCACCTCGGCGCCGTCCTTGCGCAGGCGCGTCAGGCGCGTGCTGGGACGCGTCGATTCCTCGTCCTTGACCGAGCGCAGGAGCTTGGGGAGCCCGCCGTCGGTGATCGGGCGCTCGTAGGGCGGCTCGCCCACGATCAGCTCGAACAGGACCACGCCGAGGGAGTACACGTCGGCGCGCGTGTCGATCTGCTCCGAGGGCAGCTCGATCTGCTCCGGGCTCATGTAGCGCGGCGTGCCCAGGAACTGGCCCTCGCGCGTGAGCAGGTTCGCGCTGGCCGGCTCGGTGCGCAGCACCTTGGCCAGGCCGAAGTCGATCACCATCGGGACGTGGCGGCCCTCCTGGTTCGAGACCAGCACGTTCGAGGGCTTCACGTCGCGGTGCAGGATCCCGCGCTGGTGTGCGTGCTGGATCGCGCGGCAGACGATGGCGAAGAGCTCCAGGCGCTCGCGCAGCGGGAGCTTGTGGCGGTCGCAGTAGTCCGTGATCGGCTCGCCGGCCACGTACTCCATCACGAAGTAGGGCCGCCCGGTGTCCGTCTGCCCCGCGTCGAACACCTTGGCGATGTTCGGGTGGTTCATCGAGGCGAGCATCTGGCGCTCCTGGGCGAAGCGCACGAGCACCTCGCGCGTGTCCATGCCGAGCTTGATCAGCTTCAGCGCCGCCTTGCGCCGGAAGGGCTCGTGCTGCTGCACGAGGTAGACGTTGCCCACCCCGCCCTGCCCGAGCACCTCGAGCACGCGGTAGGGTCCGATCTCCGTGGGATGGCTGGCGAACATGCGCTCCTCGAGGACACCCAGCATGGCCCTCAAGCCTACCCCAGGTCCGGAAGCTGGACGTGAACGGGAGCCACGGGGTGCTGGCCGGAAAGTCCTTCCCGGGGAGGGGGCCGTGGCGACCGTCAGGGCGAGCCTGTTTCGGAGTCGGGCAGCGGGCGCGCCGGCTCGCGCACGCGCCCGCGCTCGCCGCGCTTGCGGCGCGGGTCGATGCGCGCGAGCAACCAGCGTCGCGCCAGGGTCAGGGGCCGCGAGAGGCCCCCGTGCAGGCGCACCCAGAAGGGCTTGCGGCGCGCCGCGGCCAGCTCGGCGGGCGTGAAGAGGTCGGGGCGGGTGCGGCGCTGGAGCTTGGTGAGGTGGTAGCGGTCGCCGGCCTGGAAGCGGCGCGCGATCCAGGTCACCGGCCAGCGCTCGCGCAGGAACCGGAAGGGCCAGCGCCAGGAGATCTGGAAGTCGAACAGGTAGGGCCGGCCGTCGGCGCCGACCAGCACGTTCTCGCACTTCTCGAGGTCGACGTAGGCCAGGCCCCGCCGGTGGATCTCGGCCAGGCCGGCCGAGAGCTGGGGGAAGAAGTCGTCGGCCACGCGCTCGCCCTTCTCCAGCGGGTGCCCCTCGATGTACTCGTGCGTGAGGCCGTGCTTCCCGTGGCGGCCGGTGAAGCGCGGCACGATCGCGAGGTCGTCGACCTCGCGGAAGACCGCCGACTCGTGCCATGCGTGCAGGCGCCCGATCCAGCCCAGCGGCAGGCCGAAGAAGGAGGCCTTGCGCCCGATCTTCAGCACGATGCAGGCCGGATCCGCGCCCGGCGCCTCGTAGAGCGCGGTGTAGGCGAAGAAGTCGTGCTTGAAGACGCGCGCCAGCCGGTAGCGCCCGGGGCCCAGCTCGATCTCCGGCGGCGGCGGCTCCTTGCCGAGCGCCAGCAGCCAGGGCGGGGTCGGGCGGTCTTCGCTCATGCGTGCGCCGTGCGCCCCGCGAGTCTACGGGGGGCGCCCGCGCGGCCCGCAGGGGAATCCCGGCCCCACCCCCCTACCCGCGCAGAGGCCAGTACGATCGCAGTGGAGCGACACGCACGGTCGCCGCAGGAATGATCTTCCCAGTGCTACTCCTCGCTGTGACCTGCGCCTCGCCGCAGGTCACGACGACCGAGGTGCGCAAGCTGAGCGCCGACTACGCCCAGCGCGCCGCCGGGCGGGTCGAGCGCGTGCTGACGAGCCCGGACGGCCAGCGGGCCGTGTTCGTCGCGCACCGCACGCCTTCGCTCGAGCACGGCCGGCTCTTCTCGGCGCCGGCCGACGGGAGCGCGCCGCCCGTGCTCCTCAGCCAGCCGATGATCGCGGCGGGCGGCCTGCGCTCGAGCGAGGAGCCGGCGCTCAGCCCGGACTCCGCCTGGGCCGTCTTCGTCGCGGACGCGCGGGTGGACGGGCTCTTCGAGCTCTTCGGCGCTCCGCTCGACGGCAGCGCGCCCGCGCGGCGGCTGTGCGGTGACCTCGCGCCCGGTTTCTCCAGCCTCACCGTCCCCTTCGCGATCACGGCCGACTCGACGCGCGTCGTCTACTCACGCTTCGAGGTCGGCGCCCGAGGGCTCTTCGCGGCCCCCATCGACGGGAGCGCGCCGGCGCTCCTGCTCGGCCCCTCGCTGCCCACCGGCAGGGAGATCCGGGCCTTCCTGCCCACGCCCGACGCCACGCGCGTCGTGTTCACGGCCGACCTCGAGGTCGATGGCCGCCACGAGCTCTACGTCGTGCCGCTCGACGCGAGCGCACCGCCGCTCAAGCTCAGCGCCGTCCCGCCCTACCCCTTCGGGATCGAGGGCCCGGCGGTCAGCCCCGATTCCGCGCGCGCGGTCTATCGCTCCGATGCGCTGAGCGACAACGTCGTCGAGCTCTTCAGCGTGCCGCTCGACGGCAGCCTCGCGCCCGTGCGCCTGAACGGTCCGCTGGTCGCGGGGGCGGACGTGGACGGCTTCCGGATCAGCCCGGACTCCGCGCGCGTCGTCTACGAGTCCGACGCGCTGGCGCTCGGGCAGCGCGACCTCTTCGGCGCCCCCCTCGACGGCAGCGCGCCGGCCGTGCGGCTCAACGACGACGGCTCGCGTCCGGCCACGCCCTACGCGATCAGCGCCGATTCGACGCGCGTGCTGTGGAACCCCGGCCCGACCGACGCCCTCTTCAGCGCCCCGCTGGCGACGCCGGGGGCCGTGCTCGACCTCGGCGGCCCGGACGCGGTCGACGGCTTCGTCCTCGGGCCGGACGGGGGCCGCGTGGCCTACGGCACGGTGGTGAGCGGCCTCCTGGAGCGGCTGTGGAGCGGCGCCCCCGACGGGAGCCTCGCGCCGGTCGAGCTGAGCGCCTCCACGGGCCCCGGCGTCGTGCCGCTCGCCGCCTTCACGCCCGACGCGACGCGCGTCCTGTTCCTGCACGGCGCGGCGCCCCTCGATCCCGCGGACCTGCGCGTGGTGCCGGCGGACGGCAGCGGCCCCGCGCGGCTCCTCGCCGGCGGCGTGGGCGACCGTGCGGGCCACCTGGCGCACTCCGACGACGTGGCCTTCTTCGTGTCGGACGAGGAGCACGCGTCGCTGTGGAGCGTGCCCCTCGACGGCTCCAGCCCGGCCGCGCGCGTGCACGCTCCGCCGCGCAACTGCTCCGAGGGGAACGTGACGCACGTCCAGCTCGGCGCCGACCTGCGCTGGGCGCTCTACCGCGGCGACCAGGAGGTCGTGGGCCGCTTCGGCCTGCACGCCGTGCGCCTGGACGGGATCGGCGGCCCGCGCTTCCTGACGGCGAGCCTCGCGCCCCACGCCGACGTCGAGCCCGACTTCGTGCTCGACTCGCGCTCGGGCCGGGCGCTCTTCCGCGCCGACCTCACGCTCGACGGCGCGCTCGAGCTCGTCGGCGTGCCCGTGCGTGGCGGCAGCCTCGCGTCGCTCAGCGGCCCGCCCGTCCCCGGCGGCGACGTGCTCTCCTTCCGCACGCACGGCGACTGGCTCGCCTTCCGCGGCGATTGCCGCACGGACGAGGTCTTCCAGCTCTTCCTGACGCGCGTCACGGGCGGTCCGGTGCTCGACCTGACCCCGGCGATCGTCGCGCGCGGCGACGTCGAGGACGACTACCGCTTCGACGCGCCCGGGACGCGCCTCGTCTACCGCGCGGACCAGGAGACGAACGACGTGGTCGAGCTCCTGGCCGTGTCCACGCCGGGCGCCCCGCTCAAGCTCAGCGGCCCGCTGGTCGCCGGGGGCGACGTGACGAGCTTCCAGTGCGCCCCCAGCGGCACACGCGTCGTCTACCGCGCCGACCAGGTCGTCGACGGGCAGTTCGAGCTCTTCACCGTGGACGCCGGCGCACCCGTGCCGCTGGTCACCAGCCCGGCCCAGGCGGCGCGCAGCGTCGAGGACGAGTTCCGCTTCTCCCCGGACGGCGCGCTCGTCGTCCTGCGCGGCGACCTGGCGATCGACGAGCGCGTCGAGCTGTGGCGCGTCCCGGCCACGGGCGGCGCCGCGACGCGCCTGAACGGCACCATCGTCCCGGTCGGCGGCGACGTGACGGCCTTCCGGATCAGCCCCGACGGCCAGCGCGTCGTCTACGTCGCCGACCAGAACCAGAACGACGCCTTCGCGCTCTACAGCCGCCCGCTCGACGCCAGCGCCCCGCCGGTGCGCCTCTCCGACCTCGACGTGAACGCCCCCGTGGTCGAGCTGGAGGTCAGCCCCGACTCGCGTCACGTCGCCTTCGTGACCCAGCGCCTGTTCGGCGTGCAGCGGCGCATCCTGCGCGTGGCCCCGATCGACGGCAGCGCGCCGGCGGTCGCCTTCCCGATCGCGCTCTCCGTCTACGATCCCCTCGGGCACGGCGAGTTCCGCTTCGCGCCGGGCGGCGAGTACCTGGCCACGGCCGACCGCGATCGCCCGGGCGTGCTCTTCGCGCGCGTGGCCGAGCCGACGCGGGTGGGGCGCTTCCTCGGCGGCGGGACCGGCCCGGGCCAGTTCGCGCTCACGCGCCGCGAGGTCCTGATGGTGGGCCAGGTCGAGGTCCCGAGCGCCGACGAGCTCTTCGCGACCCCCCTGGCGTTCGAGCGGGGCCCGCGGCTGGCGCGCTAGGCCTCAATATACTTGAAAGTATAATACCCGCGGGTATAGCCTCCCCGGCATGCCCAGCAGCCCCCCGCCCTTCATCGGCCGCCGCCGTGAGCTCGCCGTCCTGCGCGAGCTGGCCGACTCCGGGAAGCCGGAGCTCTTCGTCCTCTACGGCCGCCGCCGCGTCGGCAAGACCGAGCTGCTCCAGCAGCTCTGCGAGGGCCGCCGCGCGGCCTACTTCCTGGCGGCCCAGGTGCGCGACAAGGACAACCTGCGGGCCTTCAAGAAGGTGCTCGAGGAGGCCCTCGGCGACCCGCTGATCGGCGCGATCGAGTTCCCGGACTGGAGCGCGGCCCTGACCTTCGCCGCCGAGCGGGCCGGCGACGAGCGCCTGATCCTGGTGCTCGACGAGTTCCCCTACCTGTGCGAGGCGAACGCCGGCCTGCCCTCGCTCGTGCAGCGCTTCTGGGACCAGCGCGGGAAGCGCTCGAGCCTCATGCTCGTGCTGTGCGGCAGCCAGGTGTCCTTCATGGAGAAGGAGGTCCTGGCGGAGCGCTCGCCGCTCTTCGGACGGCGCACGGGGCAGCGGCGGCTCGAGCCCCTGGCGACGAGCGAGGCCCTGGGCTTCTTCCCGGGCTGGGAGCGCGACGAGGCGCTGCTCGCCTACGGGATCGTGGGCGGGATGCCGGCCTACCTGGGGCGCTTCGATCCGCGCCTGCCGCTGGAGGAGAGCCTGCTGCGCGAGGTGCTGCGGCCGGAGGGCTATCTCTTCGACGAGGTCCACTACCTGCTGCAGACCGAGCTCACCAGCCCCAGCACCTACAGCTCGATCCTGGCGGCCGTGGCGCGCGGCGCCGAGCGCGTGGGCGACGTGGCCCTGGCGGTCGGGGTCGACTCCACCACCGCGAACAAGTACCTGCACGTGCTGCGCGAGCTGCGCCTGGTCGAGCGCGCGGTGCCGCTGACGGATCCGGACCCGCTGCGCTCGCGGCGCGGGCTCTACCGCATCGCCGACCGCTTCGTGGCCTTCCACTTCCGGCACGTCCAGCCGCACCTCTCGCTGATCGAGGCCGGGCGCGGGGCGCGCGTGCTGGCGGAGTTCGTGCGCCCGGATTTCGCGCGCCTGCTGGCCGAGGCCCAGGGCGATCTGCTGCTCGAGCGCCTGCGCCAGGAGGCGGCCGAGCTGGTGGGCGAGGAGCTCGCCGACCTCGCCGCGCACCCCGGACGCGCGGTCCGGGCCCTGGCGCGCACCGTCTCGGGCCAGGCCATCGCCGTGGTGGCCGAGGAGGCCGATCCACCGACGGTTCGAGAAGAGTTGAAGGAGCTGCGCCCGGCCCTCGGGGCGAAGCTCCTGCAGCTCGTCGCCGCGCGCGGGACGGGCCGCGAGGCCGCCTGGCGCCTGCGGCGGGTCGAGACCTGAGCGCGGAGGCGCGGGGAACGCTCCGGGGCCCCCGCTCGTCTATCGTGGAGAGCCGAATCCCCCGAAACCGCGGCGCCCCGCGCGGCTAACGAGGGAGTCATGGACATGACCCTCGACCGTCAGTTCCAGCAGTACTTCACGGCCCTCGATCGGGCCGGGAACGAGGATCGATGCTTCCTGTGCCGGCGCGCGCCCGCCGACGTGAAGGCCTTCTTCGGCTTCCACGAGGACGGCACGCCGATCGACGCGCACAAGTACGGCATCGAGGACGTGGTCCTCGACCCGAAGCTCGACATCATGAGCTACCGCGGCACGCGCCCGATCTGCGCCGTGTGCCAGCTCAACCTCGATACCTTGCTGCTCACCGACGAGGGCAAGCAGCTCCTGCAGAAGATCCTGTGGGAGCTCGAGCACGAGCGCGAGAAGCTCTGGTCGAGCGAGGGGTGACCCGTCGGGGCACCGCTCAGGCCGAGCGCCGAGCCTGGAGCACGCGCTGGTAGAGCGACTCGGGCGCGATGTCGGCGCCGTTCGGCCATGTCAAGGTCAGATCGACCGTGAACTGCGCGAAGTAGGCGGGATCCTTCAGAGGCTCGAAGACCTCGCCCCACATCTCGCGCTTCAGGTCGATCTCACCCTCCAGCCCGTCGTCGAAGCGCAGCCAGACCCGGTGTTCACCGAGGTGACGGGCCGCGACGACGATGACGTTGGGATTCATGGCAGCGGAGGGATGCGCCTGGGCTCCTTGCGCTCGGCCAGCAGGCGCCAGTTGGCGAGTAGCTCGAAGCGGTGACGACGATACCACACCAGGACGAGTCGTAGGGCACGCGGAGGAAAGCGCCCTTCGACGACTCCACTGTGGATGTCGACGGTCACCCGGTACTCGGCGTACTGCGCATGGAAATGGGGCGGCGGGTGCTCACAGGAGTACATCCGCACGACGATCCCGCGGAAGCGACTGATCTCCGGCATGGGGCCGGATGACCGCCACGCCTCGGCCGTGGTTTCAGGACGCGAGCGGACTCAGGTTCCGCTGCCGGCCGCCCCCCGCGGGCGCAGCAGCGTCACCTCGGAGCGCGTGCCGATGCGGATCGGCAGCGCCGTGACGCCGCCGCCGCGGCCGACGTAGAGGCGCGCGGCGCCGGCGGAGTAGAGCCCGTTGACCCAGCCGAAGCGCGAGTGGTGCAGCGGGGCCCAGCCGAAGAAGCGGATCTGCCCCGCGTGGGTGTGGCCGGAGAGCTGCAGGTCGACGCCGCGCGCGCTGGCCTCGTGGAAGAGGTCGGGATGGTGCGAGAGCAGCAGCGTCGGCTCGCCCGGCCGGCGTCCCGTCAGGGCCTGCGCGAGGTCGGGCGTGCCCTCGGTCAGGTCGTCGACGCCGCACAGCCACAGAGTCCCGCCGCCGTGCTCGAGGCGCAGCCCGCGGTTCCGCAGCACGCGCACGCCGTGGGCCTCGAGGCGCGCGCTCCAGCCGTCGAGCTCGCCCGGGTGCACGTAGTCGTGGTTGCCGGGCACCGCATAGACGCCGAGCGGCGCGGAGAGGTGCCGCAGCGCCGGCCACAGGAGCTCGAGCTCCTCCGCGTGGTGGTTGATCAGGTCGCCGCCCAGGCACACGAGGTCCGGCGCCAGCGCGCCCAGACGCTCGGCCATGCGCTCGAGATCCGCCGCCGTCAGGTAGTGCCCGAGGTGCAGATCCGAGAGGAATGCGATCGAGGGCAGCCTCGTGCCGGACGAGAGGCGCGGGAGGTCCGGCTCGACCACCTCGACGTCGAGCTGGGCCAGCAGGCGCCGGTGCAGGCTCTGCCCGAGGGCCGTCGGGAAGAAGGCGTCGCACAGGCCGGCCAGCGTCCCGCCCAGCAGCCGGCGCAGGCGCCGGCGCGCGAGCGAGACCGGACCGCGCAGGGGCACGGGCGCGGCCGGGAGCGAGGAGGCGTCGAGCGTCAAGGTGCGTGAAGATCGGCCGCGCGGGCGCGGCACCGGAGCGAGAGGCGCGGGGCGCGCTCCGGAACGGAAGAATCTGCCCGAATCGCGCCCCGGACGCGACACGGACTGCCGCCCGGGTGCGCGCGCCCGCTATCCTCGCCGGCCGCCTCCGGCATGGCTCCACGCGAATCGATCTCCCTGCGGCTCACGCACCTGGGCAAGTGGGTCGGGATCTCCAGCCTGATCGGCTTCGTGAGCGGGGTCGCCGCGGCGCTCTTCGACCGGCTGCTCGGGGCCTTCGAGCACGGCGTCTTCGCGCGCCTGATCGGCGCGGGGACCGAGGGCCTGGGGCAGGCCCCCGGGCGCCTGTGGATCCTGCTCCTGCTCCCGGCCGGCGGGCTCCTGGTCGGCTGGATGACGCAGCGCTTCGCCCCGGAGGCCAGCGGGCACGGCACCGAGCAGCTCATCCACTCCTTCCACCGCCTGGGCGGCAAGGTACGCCGGCGCGTGATCGCGCTGAAGGCCCTGGCCAGCACGCTGACGATCGGCACCGGTGGCTCGGCCGGAGCCGAGGGGCCGGTCACGCAGATGGGCAGCGGGATCGGCAGCGCGCTCTCGGACTTCCTGCGCTTCTCCGAGCGCGACCGGCGCATCTTCCTCCTGGCCGGATCGAGCGCCGGGGTCGGCGCGCTCTTCTCGGCCCCGCTGGGGGGCGCGCTCTTCGCTCCCGAGGTGCTGTACAGGAAGTCGGAGTTCGAGGGCGAGGCCATCGTGCCCTGCATCATCTCCTCGATCCTCGCCTACACGACCTTCTCGATGCTGGAGGGCGCCGAGCGGCGCGTGCCGGTCTCGAACGCGCTGGAGGAGGCGCTCGCGCTGCACGACCCGCGCGAGCTCCTGCTGTACGTGCTCCTGGCGCTGCTCTGCACCGCCGTCTCCTTCGTCTACGTGCGCACCTTCGAGGCGACCGGGCGGCTCTTCCGGCGGATCCCGCGCCTGCCGGCGGCCGCGCGGCCGGCGCTCGGCGCCCTGGGCGTCGCCGCCCTCGCCCTGGCGCTCGCGCCGCAGGCGGGCGGGGAGGGGATCCTCTTCGGCGGCTACGGCCTGATGCGCGCCACGCTGTCGGACTCGCTGCCGCTCCTGACGCTGGCGCTGCTCGTGCCGGCCAAGATCGTGGCCACCTCGCTGACGATCGCATCGGGCGGCTCGGGCGGCGTCTTCGCGCCCTCGCTGGCGCTGGGGGCGCTGTGCGGAGCGCTGGTGGGCGGCTGGGGCGCGCAGGCCTTCCCCGGGCTCGGGCTCGAGCCGGCCTGCTACGCGCTGGTCGGCATGGGCGGGTTCTTCGCGGGCCTGGCCAAGACGCCGATCACGGCGATCGTGATCGTGTGCGAGCTGACGGGCAGCTACGGGCTGCTGGCGCCGCTCATGCTCGTGGCCGTGCTGCACCTGCTCCTCTCGCAGCGCTGGACGATCTACGACACGCAGGTCGACGGCCTGGTGGATTCCCCGGCGCACACCGGCGACTTCGTGGTCGACGCCCTGGACGGGTTGCGCGTGGCCGACGTGCTGGCCGACGCGCAGCCGCCCGAGACCGTGCGCGAGAACGCCACGCTGCGCGAGGTCCTGGACCTCGTCGCCACGGCGCGCAGCTACTACCACCCGGTCGTCGACGGCGACGGCCACCTGATCGGCATCGTCTCGCTCTCGGACGTGCGTCGCATCTTCCGCGCCAGCGAGGTCGACCACCTGGTCATCGCGCGCGACTTCATGGTCGAGGACGTGGTGCGCGTCACGCCGGACGAGGACCTGAACTCCGCCCTGCGCACGATGAACGCGCACGGCCTGCACGAGCTGCCGGTCGTCTCCAGCGACGACCCGCGCCGCGTCCAGGCCATGCTGACGCGCCAGACCGTCAGCAAGACCTACCACGAGCGCCTGCGCCGCCTGCGGCAGCCGGCCAGCGCCTGAGCCGCCCCGTCAGCGCACTCCGGCCCGCTCCGCGGCCCAGGTCTCGCACTCGAGCACCTTGGCCGGCTCGAGCCCGGCGGCCGAGCGCTCGGGGTCGAGGCGCAGGGTGCCGCCCGAGAGCCGCTGCAGGACGCGCGCCGCGCTGCGGCGCACCTCGGGGTCGGGGTCGGTCAGGGCCTTGACCAGCGGCACCGCCACGCTGGCGTCGGCGATGGTCTCCAGCACGCGCGCGGCCTTGCGGCGCGCCTCGGGCTCGGCCTGCGCGCCCTCGCTGACCAGGTAGCGCGCGATCGGGACGCGGCACACGCCGGCCAGCTCGCTCTCGAGCACCCTTTCCTCGAAGGAGACCAGCTTGCGCCGGCCCATCTCGATCAGCAGGCGGTCGAGGTGCTCGGCCAGGTCCTTGTGGTGCGTGCCGGAGTAGGCGTAGAGCTCGAGCATCCAGCCCGTCGCCAGGGCCTCGGACTGGATCCGGTAGGGCTCCGACAGCGCCGCGCCGTCCCACCGGGCCGACTGGCCGGCCGCCAGGGCGCGCGCCGCACCGCCGGCCTCGACCCGCGCCGAGCCGTGGAAGAGCTGGACCTCGGTGCGCTCGCCCTCGCGCGCGACGGACAGCTCGGTGCCCAGCACCTCGACCTGCGTCGGCCCGCAGCGGATGCGGAAGGGCGCGCCCGGCTCGACGCGCGACCAGGCCCGGCCCGTCTCGAGCACCAGCTCGCGCGCCGCCACCAGCTCGACGGCGGAGCCGCGGTCGAGGCGCAGCTCGCTGCCGTCCTCGAGCACCAGCGCGAGGCGCACGCCCTCCGGGGCGCGCACGCGCGCGCCGGGCGGCAGGAACTCGCCGGCGCGCGCCTCGCGCGCCGCGCCCGTCGCGTCCTCGACCCAGAACGGCCCGGTGGCGAGCGTCGCCACGGCCACGAAGGGCCGAGCCGGCGGAACCGCGGGCGCGGCGCGGCGCCCGGCGAGCAGGAATCCCGCCGCGAGCCCGGCCGCGGCCGCCAGCGGGAGGAGCCACCAGGAGAGGGTCCGGCGCCGCGGACCGGCGGCGGGCGGCAGGCCCAGGCGCGCCAGGGCCGGCGCGGCCGCGCCGCGCTCGGCGGCGTAGAGCTCGCGCAGCGATCCGTCCAGGGCGCGCAGCTCGGCCAGGCGCGCGCGCAGGGCGCCGTCCTCGGCCAGGGCGCGCGCGACGGCCTCGGCCTCCTCGTGCGCGAGCTCGCCGTCCAGGAACGCGTGCAGCCTCTCGTCGCTCATGTCCTTCACTCCGGTTCGTCCTCCAGCGCCGCCCGCAGCGCCGTGCGCGCCTGGGACAGGCGCAGGTTGACGGTCGAGACGCTGGCCGCGGTGGCGGCGGCGATCTCGGCGTAGGTCAGCTCGGCGAAGTAGGCGAGCTCGATCACCTCGCGCAGCGGCGCCGGCAGGCGCTGCACGGCGCCCAGCAGCCGCAGCCGGAAGGCCTCGCTGGGGCCGCGCTCGCGCGCCGGCGGGTCCTCCAGCTCCTCGCCGGCCCGCAGGCCCTCGCGCCGCGCGCGGTCGACCGCCGTGTTCTGCACGATGGCCGCGAACCAGGCCAGGAAGCGCTCGGGCCGGTCGAGCCGCGCGAGGTCGCGCCAGGCACGCAGGGCGCTCTCCTGCAGCACCTCCTCGGCCTCGCCCGAGCGCGCGCGGCCGTTGGCCGGCGCGTGGGCGCGCGCGATGGCGAGCAGCGTGCGCCCGTGCAGGGCCAGCAGGGCCTCGAAGGCCGCGCGCTCGCCGCGCGCGGCCTGGGCGGCGAGGAGCGCGGTGGCGTCGCTTCCCGTCGCGGAGGATCTGCCGTCCTGAGGTGACATCGCAGGGCCGACGGGCATGCGGAGGGTCGCCGTGGCGTCTGGCCTCGCCGAACGCGTCAGAAGGTCCGCTCCACGAGCTCGCGCAGCTCGCGCACATGATCGCGCTCGCGGCCCTCCCGCGCGAGGGTCTCCAGGCGCCGCAGCACGGCCGGGGCGAAGCGCCCGAGCTCGCTGCGCGCCTCCTCGGCCGTCGTCAGGCGCGGGGCGAGCGCCAGGGCGCGCTGCTCCTCCTCGTTCGTGAGCACGTCGGTGCGCCCGACCAGGACGCGTACGCTCTCGCGCGGCGGAGGTGCGACGTAGAGCGGCAGCAGCCAGTCGGTCTGGGCGCGCGGCAGCGGGTAGAGCACGCGCAGGCCCTCGACCTCGAAGTAGGAGTGCTGCCAGGTGTTCACCATCGCCTCGGCCTCGCGCGGGTAGAGACCCTGGGCGACCAGCAGCTGCGCCGTGCGGGCCATGAGCGCGCCCGGCTCGATCGGGGCGAGGTCGCACTCCTTCACCTGCACGGGCGTGTCGGGCGCCAGGGCCGGCAGGAAGCTCGCGCGCAGCTCCGCGCCACGGCGCGCCAGCACGACGGCGCCCGGGATCGGCTCGTCGCCGACGTTCACGAGCTGGAGCCGCCGGTCGGGATCGGCACGCACCGCCAGCGGCAGCGCGAAGGAGCCGAGCCCGCGGTAGAAGAGGAAGCGCTCGTGCTCGCCGGTCGCCGGGCGCTCGAGGACGTTGGCGTCGACCGCGCGCGCGTGCTCCCAGACGTGCGCCGCACCCACCGCCGGGAGCTGCGCGAGGCCGTCGCCGGGCGCCAGGACGCGCAGCACGCCCCAGTCGAGCAGCCCACCGCGCAGCGGCACGTCACCGCGCAGCGGCGCCTCGCCGCCGACCGGCGGGTAGAGCTCGGCCACCTGCGGATACCACTGCGTCAGGAGCCCGGGCTGGAAGCCGACGCGCAGGCGCAGCTCGCGCTCGCGGTCGCTGTAGACGTAGATCACCGGGGTCTCCATCTTCCCGCGCACCCCGGCGAAGCCCGGCCGGCTGGTGCGCGCCTGGTGCACGAAGTCCGGCAGGGCGTGGTCCTCGTAGCTCAGGCCCTCGAGCAGGACCCCGTCGGAGCCGACCACGGTGGTGAAGGTGCCCCACTCGTGCAGGACGTACCCCGGATCGCCGGAGGGAGCGGGATCGGAGGCGAGGAGCGGCACGAGGGCCGCGGCGAGGACGGTGCGCATGGCGTGGATCTCCTTTCCATCCCCCGGGTCGAACGAGGTGCCGAATCGACCGATGGAATCCGGCCGGAACGCGCGCCGGGCGTAGAATCCGGGGCGCGTGCTGGTCGCACCCCTGCTCCTGGCGACGTCCGCCGTCCTCCTCCGGCCCCAGGAGGCGCCGGCCGAGCTCGCCGCGCACGACCTCGCCTTCTTCGAGCAGGAGGTGCGGCCGCTGCTGGTCGAGCACTGCCTCGAGTGCCACGGCGAGGGCAAGCGCCGGCCCAAGGGCGGCCTGCGCCTCGACGGGCGCGCGGGCTGGGAGCGCGGCGGCGACTCGGGCCCGGCCCTCGTGCCGGGCGACGTCGAGGCCAGCCGCCTGGTGCGCGCGATCCGCTACGCCGACCCGGAGCTCGAGATGCCGCCCGAGGGCAAGCTCCCGGAGCGCGCCATCGCCGTGCTCGAGGAATGGGTGCGCCGCGGCGCGCCGGACCCGCGCGGGGAGGCGGGCGCGGCTCCGAAGGCTGCCGAATCGACGCCGGAGGCCCCCCACTGGGCCTTCCAGCCGATGGCCGACCCGCTCCCGCCGCCCGTGCGCGACGCGGGCTGGGTGCGCAACGAGATCGACCGCTTCGTCCTGGCGCGCCTCGAGGCCGAGGGCCTGGCGCCGGCGCCCGAGGCGGACCGGCGCACGCTCCTGCGGCGCGCGACCTACGACCTGCTCGGGCTGCCGGCGACGCACGCGGAGCTCGAGCGCTTCGCCAGCGATCCCGCGCCCGACGCCTGGGAGCGCGAGGTCGAGCGCCTGCTGGCCTCGCCGCACTTCGGCGAGCGCTGGGCCCGCCAGTGGCTCGACCTCGCGCGCTACGCCGACTCGAACGGGCTCGACGAGAACTTCGCGCTGCCGAGCGCCTGGCGCTACCGCGACTGGGTCGTGCGCGCGCTGAACGCGGACCTGCCCTACGACCGCTTCGTGACGCTGCAGCTCGCCGGCGACCTCCTGCCGGAGCCCGCCGGCGAGGAGGAGCTGCGCGACCAGCTCACCGCCACCGGCTTCCTGGCGCTCGGCCCGAAGATGCTGGCCGAGCAGGACAAGGTGAAGCTCGAGCTCGACGTCGTCGACGAGCAGCTCGACGTGGCCGGGCAGGCGTTCCTCGGCCTGACGCTGGGTTGCGCGCGCTGCCACGACCACAAGTTCGACCCCGTCTCGCAGCGCGACTACACGGCCCTGGCGGGGATCTTCAAGAGCACGAGCACGATGGCGAACCTCGAGTTCGTCTCGAAGACGCGCCAGCGCGAGCTCGCCCCGCGCGCGCGCATCGAGGCGCGCCGGGCCCAGCTGGCCGAGATCGAGGCCGCCCGCAAGCTGGCCGACGAGCGCCTCGGCACGGGCCTGGCCGCGGCGCGCACGACCTGGCAGGCGGACCTCGCGCGCTACCTGCTGGCGGCCCAGGACGCGAGCCGCACGGCGCTGCTGCTGGAGGCCGAGGACTTCAGCCGCGGCAGCCTGATCGTCGACCGCGACACCTACGGCTCGGCGGCCGAGCCGGTCGTGCGCACCGGCGCGGAGGGGTTGCAGTTCGTCGAGTACGACCTCGCCTTCGCCGCGCCGGCGACGCTGCGGCTCGAGCTGCGCTACGCGGCCGAGGAGCGGCGGGCGATGCGCGTGCTGCTGGACGGGGCCGAGGTCACCGCGGAGGCCCTGGGCGAGCCCACCGGCGGCTGGAACCTGCCGGCGCAGCGCTGGGCGGGCGTGGTGCTGCTCACGGTGCGCGCGGGGCGCAACGTGCTGCGCCTGGAGCGCGAGGGCGCGGTGCCGCACCTCGACCAGCTGCTGCTCGTCCCGGCCGCCTCGCTCGAGGACCCGACCTGGCTGACGGCCAGCCCGTGGGCCGAGGGGCTCGTCCCGGCGCTCGTGCGCGGCTGGGTCGGCGTGCTGGAGCGCGCCGCGCGCGCCGGCGACCCGGTCTTCGGCCTGTGGGCGCGCTTCGCGACCCTCGACGCGCAGCGCTTCGAGTCCGAGGCCGTGCGCCTGCGGGCCACGCTGCGCGACGAGCTGGCGGCCGAGCCGGCGCGCGCCAACGCACTGGTCGCCACGCTGCTCGACGGCCTCGCGCCCGCCTCGCTGCGCGAGCTGGCGCTGCGCTACCAGACGCTCTTCGCGGCGGTCGAGCAGGCCTGGCGCACGCGCAAGGTGCCCGAGGGCGAGCCGCCGGGCGCGGGACGCCTGGCGGATCCCGTGCAGGAGGAGCTGCGGCTCGTGCTGCACGGACCGGCCGGGCCCTTCGCGCTGCGGCGCGAGGAGGCGGAGACGCTGCTGGCCGCGGAGACGCGCGCGGAGCTGGCGAGTGAGCGCGCGCGCCTCGCCGAGCTGGAGGCGAGCCTGACGCCGGCCTTCGACCGCGCGCTCGGCGTCGCCGAGGCCGAGCGAAGGGTCGACCTGCCCGTGCACGTGCGCGGCAGCCACCTGAACCTCGGCCCCGAGCCGGTCGCGCGCGGCTTCCCGGCCGTGCTCACGGCGGCCGTGCCGGCCCCGGCGATCCCCGCCGAGACGAGCGGACGGCTCGAGCTGGCGCGCTGGCTGACCGAGCCCGAGCACCCGCTGACCGCGCGCGTGATCGCGAACCGCGTGTGGCTCGGACACCTCGGGCAGGGCCTGGTGCGCACGCCCTCGAACTTCGGCCGGCGCGGCGAGCCGCCCACCCATCCCGAGCTGCTCGACTGGCTCGCGCGCGCGCTGGTGCGCGACGGCTGGAGCCTGAAGGCCCTGCACCGGCGCATCCTGCTCTCGGCCACCTACCGCATGGCCAGCGTGCCGAGCGCGGAGGCCCTGGCGCGCGACCCGGAGAACCGCTGGCTCGCGCGCGCGAACCGTCGGCGCCTGGACGCCGAGGGCGTGCGCGACGCGGTGCTGGCGCGTGCGGGGACGCTCGACCTCGCCCTGGGGGGCTCCCTGC
Organism: Planctomycetota bacterium; assembly: GCA_036376275.1. Classification (GTDB taxonomy): domain Bacteria; phylum Planctomycetota; class UBA1135; order UBA1135; genus JABFRZ01. Next base: position 29,833 of record DASVAP010000375.1, read on the forward strand.
TCGAGACGAAGGACGGCGAGTACGTCACCAACGACCAGTCGAGCGACCTCGCGCGCTACGCCTCGACGCGCCGCTCGCTGTACCTGCCGATCGTGCGCAACGCGCTGTACGACTTCTTCGCCGCCTTCGACTACCGCGACCCGTCGATGCCGGTCGAGCAGCGCATCGCCACGACGACCCCCGCGCAGGCGCTGTGGCTGCTGAACTCCCCGCTCGTGCTCGAGGCTGCGCGCACGCTCGCCACCGAGCTCGCCGCGGCCCAGCCCGAGCCGGCGGCGCGCGTCGCGGCCCTCTACCAGCGCGTCCTCGGCCGTGCGCCGGATGCGCGCGAGCGCGACCTCGCCCTGGCCTTCGTCGCGCGCGCTCCCGCGGCCCAGCCCACGGCCGGGGCGGTCGAGGCCGCCGCCCCCGCCGCCGACCAGACCCTCGCCTGGCGCGGCCTCGCGCAGACGCTCTTCCTCACCAACGAGTTCCTGCACGTCGACTGATGGCCCCGCTGCGCCCCACGCCCTGGTTCCCCACCCGTCGCCGGCTCCTGACCGAGCTCGGCGCCGGCTTCGGCTGGCTCGCGTTCCAGGGCCTGGCCGCGGCTGAGGACTCGCGCGCGCACGTGCAACCGCTGGCGGCGCGCGCGGGGCACTTCCCGGCGCGCGCGAAGCGCGTGATCTTCCTCTTCATGCACGGCGGGCCCTCGCAGATCGACACCTTCGACTGGAAGCCGCTGCTCTTGCGCGACGACGGGAAGGAGCTGCCCTTCGCCAAGCCGCGCATCCAGTTCGCGCCGACCGGCAACCTGATGCGCTCGCCCTGGAGCTTCGCGCAGCACGGCGAGAGCGGTGCCTGGGTCAGCGAGCTCTTCCCGGAGGTCGCGCGGCACGTCGACAAGCTGTGCTTCGTCAAGTCGCTGCACGGCACGAACGAGGCCCACGGCGGGGCGCTCCTGGCGCTGCACACCGGCTCGGCCACCTTCGTGCGACCCTCGATGGGCTCGTGGGTCGTCTACGGCCTCGGGACCGAGAACCAGGACCTGCCGGGCTTCGTCACGCTGTGCCCGACCCTCGGGCACGGCGGCGTCAACAACTGGTCGAGCGCGTTCCTGCCCGGGATCTTCCAGGGCACGCCGCTCGGCAACGCCAGCGTGCCCGCCAGCGAGGCGCGCCTCGCGCACCTCGTGAACCCGGAGCTCACGCCGGACTTCCAGCGCTCCGAGCTGGCGCTCCTGGCCGAGCTCAACGCGGCCCACCGCGCGACCCGGCCCGGCGACGAGGCCCTGGAGGCGCGCATCGCGAGCTGGGAGCTCGCCTTCCGCATGCAGAGCGCGGCGCCCGGCGTGCTCGACCTCGCCGGCGAGAGCGAGGCCACGCGCGCGCTCTACGGCCTCGACGACCCCGTGACCGAGAACTTCGGCCGCCAGTGCCTGATGGCGCGGCGCCTGGCGGAGGCCGGCGTGCGCTTCGTGCAGTGCACCCACAGCTACAAGTGGGACCAGCACGAGAAGCTCCACGAGCTGCACGGCAAGAACGCGCGCGAGGTCGACAAGCCCATCGCCGGCCTCTTGCACGACCTGGCCGCGCGCGGCCTGCTCGAGGACACGCTGGTGCTGTGGGCCGGCGAGTTCGGCCGCACCCCGACGGTGCAGGGCGGCGTCGGCCCGAATGCCGGCCGCGATCACAACCCGCACGGCTTCACCGTGTGGCTGGCGGGTGGCGGCGTGAAGGCCGGCCACTCGCACGGCGCCACGGACGACTACGGCTTCTACGCCGCCGAGGACAAGGTCCACGTCCACGACCTGCACGCGACCCTGCTCGCCCTGCTGGGCCTCGACCACGAGCGCCTGACCTTCCGCCACGCCGGGCGCGACTTCCGCCTGACGGACGTGGAGGGGCGCGTGGTGAGCGAGCTGTTCGCCTGATCACTCTCCTCGCGGAGCTTCACCTCCGACCGCGAGCGTGCGCCGGCGAGCGCCCCGGGTCTCGCGACGACGTGGAGCCCCCGCGGACCGGCTTGACACGCCGCAGCAAGAGGAGGAAGGGCCGGCATCGTCCGTCCGGTCGTGCCCACCCGTCTCCGCGCGGGTGCGCGGCCGCGCGTCGATCCGGCGCACGAGCTCCGGGACGGCCCTCGGGCCGGCGTACCGCCCCCGGTGCCCGCGGCGAATCCCCGTAACGCCGCCCTTCCGCGCGCATCCGAGGCGTTCAGCCGCTCTCCGTCCACCGCGTGGCGTCCGGACGCGCCCCCGGAGCATTGCTCCGCCGGGTGCCCGCTCGGGCTCCGCTCGCGGAGCGCGACCATCCATCCACCCTCGAGGATCCCCGATCATGAAGTACGTATCGAGAGCTCCGTCCATTCCGCCCGCTGGCCGGCGTGGCGTGCACGCGGCCCTGGCCGCCCTGCTGGCGTGCGGCGTCGTCTCCGCCCAGGAAGAGAGCGCGGCCGAGCTGCGCCGCTTCATCGACCGCCAGGTCGGCGGCCTCGAGAAGCTCAGGGTGCCGGCCGAGAACGCCGACCTGCCCCAGCCGCGGCTCGCCGACGGGACTCCGGACCCGTTCTTCGCGACGACGGAGGCCAAGCGCTACCTCGGCAAGCTCCTGTTCCACGAGCCGGCCCGCATGGTGCGCATCGTGGAGGAGTTCGGCGGCGTCCCGCAGACGGCGCAGAGCGCCTCCTGCGGCTCCTGTCACCTGGGCGCGGCCGCGTCGAAGGCGGGCACGCTCATCAACTTCGCCGCGGGCGGCGAGGGCGTCGGCTACACGGACTCCGAGGGCAACTTCATCCCGCGCCGGAGAGCCCGCACGGACATCCTGCCGCGCGTGCGCTCGACGCCGCTCTTCCCCGGCGACGCCATGGTGGACCGGCTGCCGACCCTGACCGACGTCTACGAGTTCCTGATCGGCACGCCCGCCGACGGGCAGCTGCCCGGGGTGGGCGAGCTGCTGGCGACCGGTCGGCTCGACGCCGTCGACAGCGTCGGGCGCATGGCGCCGAGCGTGATCGGCTTCGCCTTCAACAACCGGCTGCTGCTGGACGGCTTCGCGGGCGAGGCCGACGAGACCGAGGGCGGCCTCAACCCGCTCGGGCACCCCGCGCAGGAGAACCTGACGCTGCTCCTGCTCGACGCGCACCGGATGCTGAGCCTGCTGCCGCCCCAGCCCGCGAGCGGCGTGACCCAGCCGCGGGTGCTGCAGGGGATCCCGGCCTACGTGCAGCTCTTCCGGGAAGCCTTCCCCGAGGAGGCCGCCTCGGGCGACCTGGACGAGCTGATCAACGACGTCACCGTGCTGCGGGCGACGGCGACCTTCCTGCGCACCGTGGTGACGCGGAACACGCCCTGGGACCGCTTCCTGGCCGGCGACGACCGCGCCCTGACGTCGAGCCAGCGGCGCGGAGCCAAGCTCTTCTTCACGGCCGCGGCCGAGGAGGACTGCGACGACGACGGCAATGGCAACGGCAATGGCAATGGCAATGGCAATGGCAATGGCAATGGCAATGGCAATGGCAATGGCAACGGTGGCGACAACAACGGCCACGGCGGTGGAGGTGACGATGACTGCGACGACGACGATCGGCGCCCGGCGCGCGGGGCGGGCTGCTTCACCTGCCACAGCGGCCCGATGCTGAACAAGCAGCACGACGACCCCGACCTCGCGGGCGTCGGCGCCCTCGTCGAGCAGAACTTCTTCAACCTCGGCCTGTCCGACCACCCGCTGCAGGCCCTGAACCGCGCCGTGCGCAACGACCCGAGCTTCCGCGACGAGGGTCGCAAGGAGATCACGGGCCTCGAGGAGGACCGCTTCGAGTTCCGCACGCTGACGCTGCGCCAGCTCCGCGACGCCCGCAACTTCATGCACAACGGCCTCTTCACGAGCGTGCGCGAGGTGGTGGAGTACTTCGACGCGGGCGTCCCGCAGGACCGGGAGGCGGGCTCGGCCCGCACGCTCTCGTCGCGCTTCACCCACCCGCGCGGACCGGGCACCCCGCGCGGCCTGGGCCTGAGCCGGCGCGAGATCGACGACCTGACCGACTTCATCGAGAACGCGCTGTACGACCCGGCCTTCGTGCGCTACGACCCGCGCTCGACGACCGACCTCTTCCAGCCGAGCCCGCGGGACCTGACGTACTCGCTCTACCGCCCGGACCTGGCGGCCCTGGGCGCCATCGACGGGCGCATGCCGAGCGGCCTGCCCGTGGACAACAACGACCCGCTCTCGCGGCGCGACATGGGGCTCGAGTTCCTGGACGTCACGGCCCGGGCCGAGATCCGGCTGGTCGACTCCGACACGAAGAGCGGCGGGCGGCGGCAGGAGGACGAGTACCGCATCCGCAACACGAGCTCGTCGGTGATCGACACGCACCTCCTGCTCGTGGCCCAGGGGCTCCCCGACCAGATCCGGCTGGAGGACGCCAGCGGCATCACCGGCGACGGCGATCCCTACCTGCGCATCTTCCTGCGCGATGGCGTGCTGCTGCCCGGCCAGAGCCTCACGCGCGAGCTGCGCTTCCGGCGCGACGACGACGATCCGCCGGTGAGCTACACGCTCGTGCTCCTCTCGGGGCAGGGCGATCCGTGAGGCGCCGGTCTGCGCCGTAGGAGCCTGTCCGGGCTTCGCCACGACGGCGAAGACCCAGGGAATCCTGGATCGCCTGACGGGTCCGCGGGTCCGAGTTCCGCTCGTGCGGGGCTCGGGCCCGCGGCCCGGTTCAGGCCTTACCAGGTCCAACCGACCCCGAACCCGGACGGGAGCTGCCGGAGTTCGATAGGATGCTCGGTCGCAACCGACCCCCCAGACCCAGCGAGACCGCCATGTTCTCCCGCCAACAGCCCTCCCCCGGTGCCGGCCTCTACGACTCCGCCCTCGTCCAGCCGATGCGCGACGAGGTGACCCGCCTCGGCGTGATCGAGCTCAAGACGCCGGCCGAGGTCGAGGCCGCCGTGCAGAAGAAGGGCACGGCGCTGGTCTTCGTCAACTCGGTCTGCGGCTGCGCCGCGGCCGGGGCGCGGCCGGGGCTGACGCTGGCCCTGACGCACAAGAACCGGCCCGAGCACCTGTTCACGGTCTTCGCCGGGATGGAGCGCGAGGCGGTCGCCCAGGCGCGCGAGCACTTCAAGCCCTACCAGCCCAGCTCGCCGCAGATCGCGATCCTGAAGGACGGCAAGATCGTCTTCATGATGCAGCGCCACGACATCGAGGGCCGCGACCCGCAGACGGTCGCCGCCGGCCTGGCGAAGGCCTTCGACGAGCACTGCAAGAAGACCTGAGCGCCGTCCCGCCCGGGCGCCGCCGGCCGGATCCGTGCGGAAGCGGGCGCCCGCCGCCGAGCGCCAGCCGCTCGCCGCTCGCCCCCGACCCTCCCGCCCGGGCGGGCGGCGGGGGCGCGCCGTTTGCCCGCCCCGGGCCTACCCTGTCCGCCCCCGAGGCCCCCGCTCCCCGCCATGACCCAGCCCTCCCTCCCCACGCCCGCCGAGCTCGTCCTGCGCCTGGAATCCCTCGAGCGCTCGAACCGCCGCCACCGCCTGGCCGCCCTGGCGGCCGGCCTGGCCTGCCTGGCCTGGACCGCCTGCGCCCTGGGTCCGGAGAAGACGAGCCTGAGCGCCGAGCGCTTCGTGCTGCTGGCGCCGGACGGCGGCGAGGCCGCGACCCTCGAGGTGGACGAGAACGGACATCCTTTCCTGCTGATGAGGAGCGGCGAGGCCTCGACGTACCTCACGACGCGCGGCCCCTCGCTGCTCCTGCGCGGCGCGGACGGGAAGGTCGGGGCCTTCCTAGGAGTCGACTCGAAGGCCACCAGCCGCCTGGAGCTCGTCAGCGCGCGCCTGATCGACGGCGTGCGCCTGACGGCCCATGCGGACGGCTCGGCCGGGGTCTACGTGCTGGACACCCAGGGGCGCGAGCGGGGCGCGCTCGAGAGCCTCTCGACCGGTCTGACCGGCCTCCAGGTGCGGGACGGGCAGGGGCGCATCCGGGGCCAGCTCGGCCTGGACGCCGGCAACGTGCCGAGCGTCCTCCTGCTCGACGAGGCCGGCGGACGGCGCCTGGGGATGGTCGTGGAGGCCGACGGGAGCCCTTTGCTCGAGCTACAGGACGCCAAGGCCCGCGCCCGCGCGCGCCTGACGACGCTCTTCGACGGGTCTCCGCGGCTGGAGCTCCTGCGCGAGGACGGCGCGCCCAGCTTCGCGGCGCCCTGACGGGCCGCGCGCGGGCCCGACAAGGCCCAGGCGAGCGCCCCGCGACGGCACCCGGGGCGGTAGACTTTTCGGGTCTCCCGGCCCGTCGCCCAGGGTCCCCGTGATGCGCCGCACCTTGCTCCGCCGGCTCGCGCTAGCTCTCTCCCTCGCCCTCCCGGCGAGCGCTCAGCTCCAGACCGGCCCGCAAACCACCCAGCCTGCCCCCGGCCCCCCGAAGCCGGGTCCGGCCGTGATCGTGCGGCCGATCGAGCTGCGGGTGACGCCCGAGACCCTCGAGTTCGGCGCCGTGCCCACGGGCCAGGAACCGGGCCTCGCCCTGACGGTGCGCAACGCCGGCTTCCAGACGGTGCAGGTGAGCCAGCTCACGTTCCTGCTCGGGGCCAGCGGGAACAGCTCCGCCTTCCGCGTGACCTTCAACGGCGGGACCTACGCGGGCGCCGCGACCAACGTCACGCGCACGCTCCAGCCGCCGCTCGTCCTGGCGCGCGGCCAGGAGGCCACGGCCACGGTGACGTTCGAGCCGAGCGAGGAGACGCTCGACTCCTTCGTGCTGCGCTTCGAGGGCAACGGGGCGGCCGACGAGGTCGTCGTGAGCGGCCTGGGCGGCCACGCGGGCGATCCCTTCCTGCACGTGACGGTCGCGGGGCCGACCTGGGTCGTCGACTACGACGCGGATGAGAGTGAGCCCGTCCAGCTCGACGGCACCGGCTCGCACACGCACGAGCCGGGGCACGCCCTGGCGGCCCACGAGTGGCGCGTCGACGGTCAGGTCGTCTCGACCACGACCACGGCCGGCTTCGCGATCGGCCCGGGCGAGACCGACGTCGAGCTGGAGATCTTCGACGACAACGCCCCGCCGCGCTCGCTCGTCGGGCACCACGACGTGCGCCTGGTGGACGCGGACGCCGTTCCGGGCGTGCTGGTGACCTACCACGACGCCAGCGGGAGCGGGGCCGAGGCGCTGCTCGACGCCGTGCTGGGCGCGCCGGACTTCCAGGAGGTGCGGCCCGTCCTGGCGGTCTCGGGCGCGAGCCAGGTGGGCGGCTCGCCCTTCAACGCCGACGTCCTGGTGCGCCTGCGGGCGCGCACGACGCTCCAGCAGACGGGCCCCTACACCTTCACCCTCACGGGCGGCACGGACCGCCGCCTGTATGTCGATGGCCAGCTCGTGACCGGCAACTGGTTCCTGGTGGCCGGGGAGCACGAGCTCGACGCGCGCTTCGCCGTCGACACGCTGGCCGACCTGCCGCTGACCCTGGAGGTCGCGCAGGGCGGGAACCCGATCCCACTCGGCGAGGCCGAGCTGGCCCACGACCAGACCGGGCTCGTCCCGGTGATCCACGCGCTGACCGAGTCCGGCGCGCTCGTCGGCGGCGACCCGATCGTGCTCCAGGGCACCGGGTTCTTCCCGTCCGAGCAGGTCGTCGTGCACTGGGGCGACATGGACCTGATCGCGGCCGACTTCACGCTGCTCACGCCGACGCGCATCGAATTCATCTCGCCGCCCGGCGGCGGGGCCATCGCCGTCTCGGTCGAGAACGCGAACGGCACCAGCAACTCGCGCACGTTCCAGTACCTGCTCGAGGGCCCGCCCCCGATCCAGTTCCGGCGCGACACGATCGTCTCCGTCCCGCAGCCGACGGCCGGCGTCTTCGGGCCCGACGGCACGCTCTACGTCACCGCGCTGGACGGGCGCCTCTCGGTGCTCACCTTCGACGAGGACTACCAGCTCGTTTCACAGACGATCCACGCCGGCGTCTCGGGGCTGACGAACCGCGACACGCTGGCGGTCGCGATCAACCCCTTCGATCCGCCCTCGCCGGTCAAGCTCTACATCGGGCACGGCGACCACTTCCTGCACGGCGGCGCGACGCCGACCGGGCCCTCGGCCTACACCGGGCAGATCAGCGTGCTGACGGGCCCGGACTTCGACGCCCCGGTGCCGCTGATCACGGGCCTGCCGGTCTCGAACCACGACCACGGCATCAACGGGATCGCCTTCGACCACAACGGCGACCTGTTCATCTCGGTCGGGAGCATGACCAACGCCGGCGTGCTGGCGTTCAACTCGGGCGACCTGCCCGAGTCGCCGCTCTCGGCCGCGATCGTCAAGGCGCGCCTCTCGAAGCCCGGCTTCAACGGCACGGTCACCTACGTCGAGACGGTCGGCGGGCTCCCGAACGACGACCAGCGCGACGGCGAGGAGGTCGACGTCGCGCCGGGCATCGACGTCGAGGTGCACGCGTCCGGCCTGCGCAACGCCTACGGGGTCGTCTACACGACGCAGGGGCACCTCTACGCCACCGACAACGGCCCGAACGTCGGCTTCGGCCCGGCCTCGACCGGCCCGCACACGCAGGCGGCCGATCCCTACGACGACGACGAGCTGTGCCTGGTCGAGTGGGGCAACTACTACGGGTCGCCCAACCGCAACCGTGGGCGCACCGATGCGCGCCAGAACGTCTACTACGCGGGGCTGGCCGGGCCGCCGAGCATCCCCGACACGCTGTTCCAGATGATCGCCTGGCTGCCGCCCTCGTCGAACGGGATCGACGAGTACCGCGCCGACACCTTCGGCGGCCAGATCCGCGGCCAGCTCATCGTGCAGCGCTACCAGGGGCAGCTCCGCCGCGTGCGCCTGCGGGCCGACGGGCGCGCCTCGCTGGGCCAGTTCCTGATCGAGCCGAACCCGCTGGGGCTGGGCTGCGTGAACGGCCCGGGCGGCGCGATCGTGTCGCTCGACTACCTGGGCGGCGAGATCGAGGTCTTCGAGCCCGACGACCTCAGCTCGGCCCAGCTCGTCGTGCACGACATCTTCCCCTGGCGCGCGCCGGCCACGGGCGGGACGCCCTTCACGCTCGCGGGGCGCGGATTCGGCACGCTCTCCACCACGACCGTGACGATCGGCGGCCAGCCGGCGACGCTGACCGAGGTCACCTGGGGCCGCATCCGCGGGACCCTCCCGGCCGTGGCGAGCCCGAGCTCGCAGCTCCTCGACGTCGTCGTGCAGGTGGGTGGCGACTCGGACACGCTGACCGGGGCCTTCCGCTTCCTGCGTCCGCTGGGTACCGAGCCGGGGCGCTGGGAGACGCTCGCGAACGTGCCCCAGCCGCTGGGCGAGGTCACGGCCGGCGTGATCAACGGCGTGATGTACCTGGTGGGCGAGACGAACAGCGCGACCTTCGCCTACGACCTGCAGAACCGCCAGTGGCTCGCGAACAAGGCCGTGCGCCCCTTCGTCGGCCACCACCACGCGGCCGAGGTGTACGGCGGCAAGCTGTACCTGATCGGCGGCCTCGACGGCGGCTCGGAGGGCCGCGTGCAGATCTACGACCCGGTCACGAACTCCTGGAGCACGGCCACGAGCATGCCCTGGAACGCGGGCTCGGTGAGCACGGCCCTGATCGGCGGGAAGATCTACGTGGCCGGCGGGATCGCCACGCCGGGCTTCACGACCAGCAACTGCGCCGTCTACGACATCGCCACGGACGCCTGGACGACGCGCGCGCCCATGCCGGACTTCGGCCGCAACCACGCCGCGGCCGGCACCGACGGGCAGAAGTTCTACGTCTTCGGCGGACGCCGCGGCGGGAACTTCGTCACCAACGGCTTCGCCTCGGTGATGATCTACGACCCGCCGAGCGACACCTGGACCTGGAGCTTCGCGCCGGGCTCGACCATCGCGAGCCTGCCGCACCGCCGCGGCGGCATGGGCAAGGCCGTGTGGTCGCGGGGCGAGTTCTACGTCTTCGGCGGCGAGACGCTGGACGACGTGGCGGCCAACGAGTTCGGCGTGTTCGACCGGGTGGACGTGTACGACCCGGTCGGGAACACGTGGCGGCTCGAGGAGCCGATGCCGAACCCGCGCCACGGGATCTTCCCGGTGCTCTACCAGGGGCACATCTTCCTGGCGGGCGGCGGGACGCAGTCGGGGTACTCGCAGTCGGCGATCTTCGATACGTTCACGCGGCAATAGAGGCGCGTCCGGCGAAGCCGGACGCCACCAGCAACTCCGGCAATCCGGTCCCCGCGCAGGACCCCCGCGGGACGGATGGCGCCTTCGCGCTCCCGCGCCTCCGCGGTCCTTCCTCCCCCCGAAGTTATCCACAAAGTGAAGTCTCGCGGACTTCGCTGGAACCCGGGCCGCCCTCCGGGTAACTGAGTGCCCACGCCGGATGACCGCGGCCGCGCTGACCGCGGTCCGGCCGGCTCCCGACCGCGCTCGGGAGTCCC
>DASVAP010000180.1:0-5453 GCA_036376275.1 Planctomycetota bacterium
CCGCGTGGAGCCTCGAGAGCTCGACGGCACGGCGCCACGGGTCCGGCGGTAGCGCCACGGTGCAGCGGCGGGGCCCCGACGGGCGCGCTGTCTCGTCCCCCCAACGCTGCCCCGACCCCCCCGCGCCACCACCCCTGCCACTCCCCCCCCCACACGCAAGCCCCAAGCCCGACAGAAGACAGAGACAGCGCCCAGCGAGAGCCTGCCAGGCCCAGCAACAAGGCAACGGGCGGGGGCGGCCTCGTCGGCCGCCGCCCGCCCGCGAAACCGGACAGGACTCGTCTAGTCCTTCGCCGAGAAGCCCTTGAAGGGGCCCGGGTCGCTGATCGGGTTGTCGCCCGTCCAGTAGCCGATCGTGTTGAAGATCACGACGTCGCCGAAGAGGGCGATGCCGTAGACGGGGATGATCGTCAGGCCGAGGAACACGACCTCGTTCACCCAGTCTTGATCGGAGAGTTCGGCGTTCCAGTTCCGGATGGACTTGAAGGCGTTGTCGGGGCCCAGGCAGCTCGAGCTGCCGAGGCCGAGGGCGAGGACGCCCACCGCGAGTGCTTTCTTGAGCTTCATGAAGGTTGTGACCGGGTTCGTAGGGACTGTGGAAGGCGAGGAGCAAGCCCTCGCGGGCCGGAACCCTAGCAGAAACGGCCGCGGGCTGGCGAGCCCGATCCCCCCGTGGAACCAGGGGAATCGGGGGCCGGGCTGGGTTGGTAGATTGACGCGCCCGTCACCATGCCTGCCCTGGAACTGGACGCGACCGAAGCCCGCATTCTCGGGGTCCTGATCGAGAAGGAGACCACCACTCCCGATCAGTACCCACTCTCGCTCAACGCCCTGGCGGCGGGCTGCAACCAGAAGTCGAACCGCCAGCCGGTGCTGGAGCTGTCCGATTCCGAGATCACGGCCGGGATCGAGCGCCTGCGGCGCAAGTCCCTGGTGGGCGCGGCCCACGCGGCCGGCTCGCGCGTCGAGCGCTACCGGCACGCGGCCGGGACGGTGTGGCAGCTCACGCCGGCCGAGCTGGCGGTCGTGGCCGAGCTGCTCCTGCGCGGCGCGCAGATGCCGGGCGAGCTGCGCGGGCGCGCCGACCGCATGTGCCGCATCGAGACGCTCGACGTCCTGCAGGCGACGCTCGAGGGCCTGCGCCAGAAGGGCTTCGTGCAGCGCCTCGAGCCGCTGCCCGGCGCGCGCGCGCCGCAGTGGGACCAGATCATCGCCCAGCCGGCCGGCGGCGAGGCCCGCCCGACCGCGGCGGGGCGCACCTCGCTGGCCGAGGGTGCGCTGCCGCTCGCGCGCGCCGCGGAGGCCGCAGCGCCGGTACGGACGCAGGCACCGGCGCCGGCGGTGCCACCCGGCACGCTCGAGGCGCGCGTGTCCGCGCTGGAGGCCGAGGTGGCGCGCCTGCGCCGGCTGGTCGAGGCCTCGAGCGGCGCGCCACGATGAGGAACGCCCGGCGCTGCCTCCTCGTGCTCGGCCTGGCGTCTCTCGCGAGCGCCTGCTCGCTGCGGCGCCTGGCCGTGAACAGCCTGGCCGACTCCCTGGCCGGCAGCGCGGTCACCTTCGCGCGCGAGGACGACCCCGAGCTCGCACGCGCCGCGCTGCCCTTCGCGATGAAGACGATCGAGGGGGTGCTGATCGGGGATCCGGAGAACGAGACCCTGCTCGCCGCCGCCAGCGGCGCCTTCGGCCTGTACGCCTACGCCTTCGTGCAGGTGGACGCCGAGCGCATCGAGGCCGTGGACTACGCGCGCGGCACGGCGATGAAGGCGCGCGCCCTGGGGCTCTACCTGCGCGCGCGCGACTACGCGCTGCGCGGGCTCGAGCTGCGCCACGCGGGGATCGGCGCGGCGCTGCGCACGGATCCGGTCGCGGCCGCCGCCCTGCTCGGGGAAGCCGACGTCGAGCTCGCCTACTGGGCCGGCGGCACCTGGGGGCTGGCGATCTCGCTCGCCAAGGACGACCCGGCGCTGGTGGCCGACGTGGATGCCGTGCGCGCCCTGCTGCGCCGGGCGCTGGAGCTGGACGAGGACTACGGCGAGGGGGCCCTGCACGAGGCCCTGATCCCGATCGAGGGCCTGTCGCGCCTGATGGGCGGCTCGGAGGAGCGCGCGCGCGAGCACTACCGGCGGGCCCTGGAGCTCTCCGGCGGCCGGCGCGCGAGCGTCCACCTGAAAGTGGCCGAAAACCTCTCCATCCCGGCCCAGGATCGGGCCGAGTTCGAACGCATGCTGGCCCTGGTGATGGCCGTCGACCTCGACGCCGCCCCCGACCAGCGCCTCTCCAACCGCATCTCCCGGATCCGTGCCCGTGACCTGCTCGACAGGATCGATGATCTCTTCCTTCCGCCGCTGGAGTAGCCGCGCGCTCGCTCCGGCCGCCGCGCTGGCCCTGCTCGCGCTGGCCGCCTCGGCCCAGACGCTCAAGCTCGCCACGCTCGTGCCCGAGGGCTCGGTGTGGGACAAGTCGATGCGCGAGCTCGGCGCCGCCGTCCAGCAGGCGACCGCCGGGCGCGTCAAGTTCCTGATCTACCCGGGCGGGGTCGCGGGCGACGAGCCCGACGTGCTGCGCAAGATGCGCATCGGGCAGCTCCAGGGCGGGCTCTTCTCGGCCTCCGGGCTGGGCGACATCGACCCGGCCTTCTACCTGTTCCAGGTGCCGCTCCTGCTCGAGACCGACGCGGAGGTCGAGCTGATCCTGAGCCGGATGCGCACGACCCTGTCGCAGCGCCTGGCGGCCAAGGGCTGCGTGCTGGTGCAGTGGAGCAACGTCGGCTGGCTGCGCTTCTTCGGCTCGAAGCCGATCACGAGCTTCGACGACTTCAAGCGCCGCAAGCAGTTCGTGTGGGGCACGGACGGCCGGCTCGCGAGCTGGTACCAGCAGCTCGGCCTCACGCCCGTGTCGCTCTCGGGAGGTGACGTGTTCACCGGGCTGGAGACCGGCCTGATCGAGTGCCTGCCGGCGACGCCGCTGGCGGCCCTGTCGTTGCAGTGGTTCCGGCCGGCGCCCCACATGCTCGACCATCGCTTCGCGCCGCTGCTGGGCGGCCTGGTCCTGACGCAGGCGAGCTGGGCCAAGCTCTCGGCCGACGACCAGGCCACGTTCCTGCGCCTGGCGCAGGCGAGCGAGGAGCAGCTCTTCGCCCAGATCCCGGAGCTGGAGCGCGAGGCCCTGGCCGAGATGAAGAAGCGCGGCCTGGAGGTGGTCACCGAGCCGGCCAGCGACGCGGAGAAGTGGCTCGCGCTCGGACGCTCGTTCCAGGAGCTCTTCCGCACCCACACCGTGCCGCCCGAGATCTTCGATCAGGCCAAGGCGCTCCTGGAGGAGCACCGCTCGAGCCGCTAGCGTCTCGCGATGGCCGCGCAGCGACCGTCCCGCCGGCGATGAAGCGTGCGCTGGCCCTGGCCGAGGACGCCCTCGTCGGGTTGCTCCTGGCCGCCCTGGTGGCGCTGCCGCTGTATGCGCTGGTGCAGCGCGTGGTCTTCGCCGCGCCCACCGCCGCGGCGATCCCGCTGACGCAGCACGCGAACCTGCTGCTGGCCTTCGCCGGCGCCTCGCTGGCGGCGCGCGAGAAGAAGCTCCTGCGCCTGGCGACGGCCGAGTTCCTGGAGCGCTCGCCGCGCCTGCGGGCCCTGATGACGCCGGCGGCCTGGGTGGCCTGCGCGACGACGGGTCTGCTCGCGCGTGCGTCGTTCGAGCTGGTCCGGTACGAGCGGGAGTTCCCGACCGACGTCGCCGGCCTCTTCCCGCTGTGGCCGCTGCTCTGCGTCCTGCCGCTCTCCTTCCTCGGGATCGGGCTGCGCCTGGCCTGGACCGGCGAGCTCGCCCGCTGGGCGCGCGGGGTCGGGCTCGCGCTGCTGGCGGGCGCCTTCGCCCTCGGCGGCGGGCCGCTGCTCGGCCTCGGGGCCGGCCCGGGGCTGGTCCTCCTGGTGCTCGCCGCGTTCCTGGGCGCGCCGCTGTACGTGCCGCTGGCGGGCTCGGCCCTGCTGCTCTTCCTGGCCCAGGGGGCACCGGGCGACATCTACCCCGGGGTCGCGATCCCGGCCGAGATGCTGCGCCTCGCGACCCAGCCGTTCCTGCCGGCGATCCCGCTCTTCACGCTGACGGGGATGCTCCTGACCGAGGGCGCGGCGCTGCGGCTCCTGGCGGTCTTCCGCGCCTTCTTCGGCTGGCTGCCGGGCGGCACGGCCGTCGTGTGCGCGGTCCTGTGCGCCTTCTTCTCGGTCTTCACCGGCGGCTCGGGCGTGACGATCCTGGCCGTGGGCCTCCTGCTCCACCGCGCGCTGCTGGCGGACGGCTACGAGGAGCGCTTCTCGCTCGGCCTCGTGACGGGCTCGGGGGCGCTCGGGATCCTCCTGCCGCCGGCCCTGCCCCTGATCCTGTTCGGGATCGCGGCCGAGACGCCGATCGAGGAGCTCTTCCGCGGCGGGATCCTGCCCGGAGCGCTGCTGATCGGCCTGGTGTCGCTGCACGGCATGCGCGCCGGCCTGCGCGCGCGCCTGCCGCGCACGCCCTTCGCGCTGGCCCCGGCCCTGCGCGCGACCTGGGCCGCGAAGTTCGAGCTGGCCCTGCCGCTCGTCACCCTGGGGGTGATCTTCAGCGGCATCGGCACCGTGCTCGAGGCCGCCGCGGCGACGGTGGTCTACGCGCTCCTCGTGCAGCTCGTGATCCACCGCGAGATCCGCATCCGCGAGCTGCCGCGCATCCTGCGCGAGTCCGGGGCGCTCCTCGGCGGCGTCCTGATCATCCTGTGCGCGGCCTACGGGCTCTCGAGCTGGTTCGTCGACGCCCAGGTGCCGACGCGGCTCCTCGCCTGGGTCCAGGGCACGGTCGAGTCGCGCTGGGCCTTCCTGCTGGCGCTGAACGGGTTCCTGCTGGTGGTCGGCTGCTTCCTCGACATCTACTCGGCCACCTTCGTGATCGCGCCGCTGCTGCTGGAGCTGGGGCGCGCCTACGGGCTCGACCCGGTGCACCTCGGGATCCTGTTCATCGCCAACCTGGAGCTGGGGTACCTGACGCCGCCGGTCGGGCTGAACCTGTTCCTGGCCTCCTATCGCTTCGAGCGGCCGCTGTTCAGCGTGGCGCGCGCGACGCTGCCGATGATCGGGATCCTGGGGATCGGGGTGCTGCTGATCACGTACGTGCCGTGGTTGACGACGGTGCTGGCGCGCTGATCGGGCTGCGCGTCCTCACGTAGGCGCTTCGGCGCTCCGGTTCTTCTTCTGGGGCTCGAGGGTCTCGTGGGTGGCCGTTGGGTGGGCGGTGGAGGTGGGCTGTCGGGGGGATTGGGCGCGGGGCCGTCGGGCATCGTTGGTGGGACGAGACTGTGCGCCCGTCGGGGCCCCGCCGCTGCTCCGTGGCGCTTGCGCCGGACCCGTGGCGCCGTGCAGTCGAGCTCTCGAGGCTCCACGCGGTCCGGAGTCGCGCGCTTCGCGCGCTCGCGGGGCGTCCGGACCGCG
>DASVAP010000379.1:0-35702 GCA_036376275.1 Planctomycetota bacterium
CCGCGGGCCGAGCCAGAAGGCCGTGGCGGTGAGCGCGATCGCGCCGGCCATCACGAGCATCAGGCCGAGGTCCTGGAAGGTCAGGAAGGCGAGCACGACCTCCGGCCGGGTCATGCCGGAGAGCGCCAGGCCGTAGCCGAACAGGAGCCCGCCCGCGAGGACCGCGAGGAGCCTCACGGCGTCACCCCCGCCGCGCGCACGAGCTGCGCGACGAGCATGGCCACCGCCATGAAGGTCAGCACGGCGACCAGCGAGGGCTTCGAGCCCGCCGCGAGCCCGCAGATCCCGTGGCCCGAGGTGCAGCCGCGCGAGAGGCGCGTGCCGAAGCCGACCAGGAGTCCGCCGACGAGGAGGCGCCAGGGCGCGACCGCGGTGACGAAGGGCTCCCCGACGCGGACCTGGTACGCCGCCGCGCCCGCGATCAGCCCGAGCGAGAACACGAGCCGCCAGGCGCGCGCCGATCGGAAGGCCGGCCGCTGGAAGTACTCGTGCGCCGAGAGCCACGACCACGTCGTCGTGAAGACGCTGCTCGCACCGGCGCGCAGGCCCGTCGAGAGGAAGATCAGGCCCGTGCCGGCGCCCACCAGCAGGCCGCCCGCCAGGTAGGGCCACCAGCCGTTCGGGAAGGGATTCATGCGCGCCGGCGAGGAGCGGTGGGGGAGGGACGCGCGCTCACCGGCTCCTCACGCCGTGAAGCGCGCGCGGAACCACGCGCCCAGGTCCTCGAGCTCCTCGAGGCACACCTGGTGGCCCATCGTGTAGTCGTGCCACTCGAGCGGGTGGCCGAGCTCCTGCAGGCGGTCGCGCGCCGCGACGCCGCGCTCGAGCGGGACCATCGGGTCCAGCGTGCCGTGGGCCTGGAAGACCGGGAGGTCGTGGTTGGCGGGGCTGCGCTCGGCCGCGAGCGTCTCCTCGAGCACGAGATAGGTCGAGAGGCACACCAGGCCCGCCAGGCGCGCGCGCCAGCGCAGCGCCACGTGCGCGGCCAGCGCGCCACCCTGGGAGAAGCCGGCCAGGACGATGCGGCTCGCGGGCACGCCGCGCGCCTCCTCGTGCTCGATGCGCCGCGCCACGCGCTCGGCCGAGAGGCGGATGCCGGCCTCGTCGTGGCGCTTGGAGAGGTCGCCGGCGCGGATGTCGTACCAGGCGGGCATGACCATGCCGCCGTTCAGCGCGACCGGGATCGACGGCGCGTGCGGGAAGACCCAGCGGATCGCCAGGGCCGGATCGAGCCCGAGCTCCGGGACGATCGGCGGGAAGTCGTGGCCGTCGGCGCCCAGCCCGTGCAGCCAGATCACGGCGTGACGCGCCGGACTCTCGGGCTCGAGCTCGACGGCGGGCAGCAGGGGCTCGGTGCGCGGCATGGGAACAAGATAGCGCCCCTCGAGCGGCGTCTCGGCCTCGCGCAGGGCGCGCCGCGCTCCGGGTGAGCGTCCGCGGGTCACCACCGGCGGTCGTGGCGCTTGCTTCCGTGCGCTGTCGCTTCCGGCCCTCGAGCGCGGGCTCCTCCGGCTGGCCGGCCAGGTAGGATAGGGGCGCTATACTCCCCGGATCGTCTCGCCGATCCGCTGGAGTTCCCCCGCCCTGGCAATGAACCGAAGCGTTTTCCCATGAACACGCTGCTCCTCCTCCTGCTCTCCCCGCTGACCCAGGAGGCCGCCCCCGGCGTGCCGTGGAACGCACGCACGGTCGAGCACCTCTACAACCGCGCCGCCTTCGGTGCGACGCCGGAGGAGATCGCGCGCGCCCTCGCGGGCACCCCCGAGGCCCTGGTGGACGCCCTGCTCGCGGGCTTCGCCGAGGACGAGCGGACCTTCCCCTACGAGGTCGTCCACCGCCCCAAGCCCGAGGACTTCCCGGACCAGCACGACTACTTCGACGCCTGCGCCGAGCGCCGGCGCCGCGAGCGCCTGGTGATCGCGGACTACGCCGCCTGGTGGGTCGAGGCGATGGTGGCGAGCCACGACCCGCTGCGCGAGAAGATGGTGGTCTTCTGGCACAACCACCTGGTCAGCTCGGCGGCCGACGTGAAGAGCTACGTCGCCATGATCCGCCAGAACGAGCTCTTCCGCCGCGAGGCCCTGGGCAGCTTCAGCCGACTCCTGCACGCCATCGTCAGCGACCCGGCGATGATGGTCTACCTCGACAACGACCAGAACATGGTCGGGAACCCGAACGAGAACCTGGCGCGCGAGATCATGGAGCTCTTCGCGCTCGGGATCGGGAACTACACCGAGCAGGACATCAAGGAGGGGGCGCGCGCGCTGACGGGCTGGAAGACCGATGACATCGCGACGGAGCCGCGCCTCCTGCCCAAGCTGCACGACACGGGCGAGAAGACGATCCTCGGCCGCAAGGGCAACTTCGACGCCGGAGATCTCGTCGACATCCTGCTCGACCAGCCGGCCTGTCCGCGCTTCATCGCCTTCAAGCTCCTGCGCTACTTCGAGGGCGTGGAGCCGGAGGCCGCGCGCCTGGCGGAATACGCGGACTTCCTGAAGGCCTCGGACTACGAGATCGCGCCCTTCCTGCGGAAGCTGTTCCTCGACCCGCGCTTCTACCGCGAGGAGATCGTCGGGCATCGCATCGCCGGCCCGGTCGAGTTCGTGGTCGGGAGCGCCCGGCGCCTGGGGGCGAGCTTCCCGCCCAAGCTCCTGTGGCTGGCCGCCTCGCACACGGGCCAGCGCCTGTTCGAGCCGCCCAACGTCAAGGGCTGGGAGGAAGGCGAGGCCTGGATCCGCACCTCGACCCTGCTCGGGCGGGGCAACGTCGCCGGCGTCCTGCTCGGGATCACCAAGCCCTCCGAGGTGATCCAGGAGGTGCGCAGCGACGGACTGTCGCTGATGGACGACTCGCGGGTCAGCGGCTACGTGCCCGAGGTCGCCATGACCGCCCTCGCCGGGCGGCTGGGCGCCAAGGGCGAGGGCGAGCTCGTCGAGCGCCTGGCCGAGCAGCTCCTGGCCGTGCCCCTCTCCGGCGCGAGCCGGACCGTGCTGGTCGAGTTCCTGGCCGCCGAGCGCAAGCGCCTGGGCCTCGAGGAGGCTGGGCTCCTCGGCGCGGGCGAGAAGACCGAGGACCTGCTGCGACGCCTCGCGCACCTGATCTTGTCCCTGCCCGAGGCGCAGCTCAACTGAGGAAAGGTCACCCCATGGACGCACGCATCGACCGCCGCACGGCCCTCGCAGGGCTCGGCGCCCTCTCCGGCCTCTCCCTGTTCCAGAGCCGCGCCAACGCCGCGGTGCGCTTCCGCATGACGCCGCGCCTCGACGGCTCGGCGCGGACGCTGATCCTGTTCCAGCTCTCGGGCGGCAACGATGGGATCGAGACCGTCGTCCCGTACGAGGAGGACGCCTACTACCGCGCGCGCGCCACGCTGACGCGCAAGAAGGACGAGCTCCTCAAGCTCGACGACTACCGTGGCCTGCACCCCGCGCTGAAGAACCTGCGGACGGCCTGGGATGCCGGACGGCTCGCGATCGTCGAAGGCGTCGGTTACCCGCGCCCCAACCGCTCGCACTTCGAGTCGCTCGACATCTGGCACACCGCCGATCCGCGCGGGCGCGCCGCGGGCCTGGGCTGGATCGGGAAGCTCTGCGAGGCCGCCTGGCCGGCGGAGCGCAACCCGAACCTCGTCGTGCACATCGGCCCGAACGTGCCCTACTCGCTCCACAGCCAGCACCATCGGCCGGCGTCCTTCGTCGATCCGGAGGGCTACCGCTGGATCGGCGGCGAGCGTGGCGCGATGGCCTTCCGCAAGGTCGGCGAGGGTCCGGCGTCGATGGAGGAGCGCACCCCGACCCTCGACTTCCTGCGGCGCGTGGTGGCCGCGAGCCAGACCTCGTCCGACGAGATCCGTCGCGCGGTGGGGGCCTACGAGACCGACGTCGCCTATCCGGACGAGGTGCTGGCCCAGACCATGCACCACGTCGCCGCGCTCGTGTCGGGCGGGATCGGCGCGCGCGTGATCTCGGTCGAGCTGGGCGGCTTCGACACCCACGCCGACCAGCGCGAGCGCCACGACGAGCTCATGGCGATCCTCGACGGCGCGCTCGGTCCCTTCCTGGCCGACCTCGGCCGCAGCGAGGCCGGCAAGGCCGCGGTCGTGCTCGTGTTCAGCGAGTTCGGCCGGCGCGTGGCCGAGAACGGCGCGATCGGGACCGACCACGGCGTGGCCGGACCGATGTTCGTGCTCGGTCACGACATCAAGGGCGGCCTGCACGGCAAGCACCCGACCTTCGAGACGCTCGACGACGGCGACCTGGTCCACACGACCGACTTCCGCTCGGTCTACGCCGGCGTGATCGAGGGCTGCTTCGCCGTCCCGCACCAGAAGGTGCTGGGGGCCGAGTACCCCATCGTCAAGGTCGTCTGAGGCCGGGCAGGAATGCCGCGGCCGAAGGCCGCGGCCTCCTGCCCGGCGCTCTGGATCGTCCCTGGCGCGCGATCCTCGCGCGCCCCTTCGAGCGCAGTCGCGTCGGGCTCGGCCTCAGGGCAGGTCGGCGATGCGCACGACCGCGTGCTCCTCGTCCCGGAAGGCCGGTCCGTCCGGGCAGAGGTGCTTCAGCAGCTCCTCGGAACGACGCCTCAGGCGCGCGCTCTGCGCGAAGTCGAGCGGCACGACGAGGTAGCCGACGCCCGCCTCCTGGTACTCGCGGCGCACGCTTGCCGGTCCGGGGAAGACGCCGCTGGCATCCGGCTGGAGCAGGGCCGACAGGCGCTGGCGCGTCGCCTCGGCCAGCTCCTTGCGCGCGGCGTAGTCACGCGCCGTGCGACCGATGAGCAGCTTCTTGCCGCACAGTCCCTGGTAGTGCATCCACACGTAGGGCGTCTCGTCGAGGATCGGCAGGTGGATGGCCGCATGGTCCGGTTGCGCGGCGAGGTAGTGCACGGCACCGGGCACGTGGATCGGCGTCAGGATGACCGGGAAGGCCACCAGGTCGAGCGCCACGACCACGTAGCTCCCGAGCGCGAGCAGGGCTCGCTTGCCCGCGCTCGCGCGGTCGACGAGCGCGGCCAGCACGGCCGGCACGAGCACGGCCAGGGCCAGCACCGTCAGGACCTGGAAGCGCCCGGGAGCGCGGAACTGGCCGAGCACGGGCAGGTGCGGAAACAGGGCGCTCGGCAGGGGCACGCGCGTGTCGAAGCCGAGCACGCGCAGCGTGGGCCCGAGCGAGAGGATCCAGGCCGCGACCAGGACCCAGCGCCAGGCCGCGACCGCGCGCACGCGGCGGAAGGCGAGGAGACCGCACAGGAGCGGCAGGAGCCCCACGTAGCCGACGCGCTCGACGGACTCGTACCAGCCCGGGTGGCGCGCGAGGAACGGCGCCACGAGCCGGCCCGAGAGCGGGTTGAACGGCGAGGGCAGCGCCACCGCCAGGAGGTCGAGCGAGTAGAGCTCGCTGCCGGCCGGCGCGTCCGGCATCCCGCTGCGCAGGAGCTCGAGGCCCATGAGCGTCGCGAGCGGCGCCACGAGCAGCGCGGCCGTTCCGGCGCCCCAGGCGAGGAGGCGCCACGCGGGCGGCCCCACGGCGGAGACCCCCTGCCGGCGCAGGGCCCACGCGAAGAGCGGCGCGAAGAGGCCGAGGAAGAGCGCGTACTGGAGGTCCACCCACGCGGTCAGGGCCCACGCCGCTCCGGCGCCGGCCGCCCACCACCTCCGGCGCTCAGGAGGCGTGCGCCCGAGGTGGGCCGGCCCCGCGCCGAGCGTGCGGGCCAGGCACAGGAAGAAGAGCGGCAGGAACTCGATCGACGCCAGGTTCATGTGCCCGAGCGCGTGCACCGCGTGGTACGGCGCGTGGGCGTAGATCAACGCGCCGAGCAGCGCCCAGCGCACGCGCCCGAGCCAGTCGTAGACGAGCAGGAAGGCCGCCACGCCCGCCCACCAGTAGGTCGCGAGCATCAGCACGCTGTGCACGTCGTTCGCGGCGAGGAGCTCGCCGAGCGGGACCCCGAGCAGGCTCTTCAGCGGCGCGAAGGTGTGCAGCGCGAGCGGCATCCCCGCGGGGAAGTCGATCCAGTCGCTGTGGAACCAGCGCTCGGTGGGGCTCGCGAGCGCTGTCCTCGTCCACCACAGGTTCCAGAGCGACTGGAACGAATCGGGACCCCCGCCCCAGAGCTCGCCCCGGCCGAGGTGGAAGGCCACGGGGTAGGTCCCGAGGACCGCCAGGACGAGCTGCCCGAGGACGAGCAGCCCGAAGCCTCGCCAGGAGAGCGGACGTGCCGGGGCCTCGGGTGGCATGTGAGCCGCTCAATCTACCGGCCAGGGACCCAGTGCCTCCAGGACCGCCAGCGCGCCGCGCGGGATCTGCGGCGCGAGCCGGATGCTCGCTGCGGCCGGATGGCGGAATGCGAGTGGCCCCCGCCGGCGGAGGGTTATCCTTGCGCGCGAGGCGCGCACTGCGCTCCCCGGCATCCCTCCGCGACTCGCGCCATGCCCTGGAAGACCACCCGCGCGCAACCTGCGCTCGTCACGTGAGGCCCGGGAGCACGAAGGTCCTCCTCGCCCTGGGTGCGGCGGCCGCGGCGGGCCTCGTCTTCGCGCTGTTCCTGCGCGTCCAGCCGCCTGCGGGGGACGAGCTCACCCTCGTCCCGATCCAGCGCGACCTGGGAGGCGTCCCCGCGCTCCCCGGGACGCGCGCGGGAATCGATCCCCTGGATGCGGAGCTCACCTCGCGCTTCCCGCCCTCGACCTTCCTGCGCCGTCCGCTCTCGCCGGAGGAGGTCGAGCTGCTCTTCGCCCTCGGCCAGCGCGAGTTCGACGTCTACGACCCGCACTGCTACTTCGTGAAGCGCGCCGGCCTCGAGGGGCGCCGCGACTGGCCGGAGCATCCCGAGGGGCACTACGCCTGGCGCACCAACTCGCTCGGGCTGCGTGGCAGCGCCGAGCCCGCGCCGACGTCGCCGGACCTGCGCGTCCTCGTGGTCGGCGACTCCCACACCGAGGGCGTGTGCCTGGACGCGGAGACCTTTCCCGCGCGGCTCGAGCAGGGGCTGCGGCAGGCGCACCCCGACCGGACGATCGAGGTGCTGAACGCCGCGCGCGGGGGCTACTCCTTCTTCCAGTACCTGGGAGCCCTGGAGCGCGCCCTCGAGCTCGAGCCGGACGTGCTGGTGGTGGGCATCTACGGCGGGAACGACTTCGAGGAGGTGCTGACCCCGCACCACTACTTCCAGGGCACCCTTCGGCCCCCCGCGGACAAGTTCCGGGAGCTGCGCGCGCGCGCCCTGAAGGGCCACGTCGCGTCCATCGGTCAGGCCCTGAACTCCGTCAAGTACTTCGCGACGTGGCCCGACCAGGTCGACGTCGCCCTGCAGGCGATCCGGGACTGCTGCACGGAGATCCAGGCCCTGTGCCTGCGCCGCTCGATCCATCCCGTCTTCGTGTTCATCCCCTCCGCGGCGGAGATCGAGCCGGATGGCCATCCCAAGCTACGCGAGGCGCTGGCGATGCTGGAGGTGTCGCCGGAGGACCTGCGCACGAGCGAGCGCATGGCCGACAGCCTGCTGGCCTTCCTGCGCCAGCGCGGCCTGGACGTCCTGGACATGCGCCCGGTGTTCCGGTCCACGGACGTGCTGCTCTACTGGAAGGCCGACCTGCACTCCAACCTGGAGGCGCTGCGGCTCATCGCCGCCGAGCTGCTCGCCCTGTTCGAGCGCCGCGGTCTCGTGCTCGGCCAGCGCGTTCGCGCGGCTCCCGGACGTCCGCGCTAGCCGATCGTCAGATCGGCTACCGATTTCGCCGTCAGCGTGACCGCACCGGTTCTCCGGGCGGGCGCGCGCCCGCCCGGAGATCCGGTGCGCGGACCCCCGGACACGCTCCCCCCCGCCCACCTCGGGACGGTCGATCTTCTTCAAGCCGGCCGCATTCGCGAACGCGCCCGGCGCACCTACTCGTCCTCGTCCTGCTCGCCCGTGGCGTAGCCGATGGCGCTCAGGCTGTCGCGCAGCTCCGGGTCGTCCCCCGTCAGCCGCGTGCCGCCGTGGGGCAGGGGCGTGTAGCCCAGGGCGAGCGACCAGCGGCGCTTGCCGGTCGTCACGCTGAGCACCTCCGAGCCGCGGCCGTCGGGGACCGTGGGGGCGCCGGGCGGAACCCGCACGCGGGCGCTGGCGGAGCCCGAGCGGGCCTCGATCTCGAGGCGGGGCAGGGCGCTCGCGAGCGGCTCGGTCGGGACCAGCCACACGGTGCGCGGCATGCGCCGGCGCGGCGGCCAGGAGATGCGCGCCGTGTCCGCGCCGTCCTCCCAGACGAGCTCGGCGGCCGAGGTCTCGGTCGGGTCGTCGCCGACCCAGGCGGCGCGCAGGCCGCCGGGCACGCGCACGTCGAGCACGAGCTCCTCCCGGTCTCCGCGCTGGATGTGGGGCGTGAAGCGCAAGGCCGGCAGGACGGCTCGGCCCAGCGCGTCGGCCAGCCAGCCCCGCATCTCGGGCGCCGCGTCGGCGCGGGCGGGGAACAGGTCCGCGAGCTCGCCCGGATCGGCCCCGAGGTCGAACAGCATCTGGTGGTCGCTGGCGAGCACGTACTTCTCGAAGCCGTGCAGCACGCCCCACGACTCGGAGCCGTGCCAGGGGTAGCCGAAGAGCTGGTCGCGCGCGCGGAAGGCCCGCTCGGCGGCCGCATCGCCCCGCGCGAGCGGCACGAGGCTGCTGCCCTCGAGCTCCACGGGCACGGGGAGCCCGAGCAGGTCGAGCACGGTGGGCAGGACGTCGAGCAGCGAGACGGGCGCATCGACGACCTTCCCGGAGGGCAGCCCGGACGCGCGCAGCACGAGGGGCACGCGCAGGAGCTCGTCCCACAGGGCGTGGCCGTGGCCGTAGGCGCCGTGGTCCCAGAACTCCTCGCCGTGGTCCGAGAGGAACAGGAGGACATCCTGCGGGCCGAGCGCGGCCCACAGGCGCGCGAGCTGGTCGTCGACGAAGCGGACGTTGTTGTCGTAGCGGTCGCGGACGTAGGCCTGGTCAGCGGGCGAGAGCGCGGCCTCCCGGACCTCGCGGTCGCTGAAGTTCTCGCGCGGGAGCGTCGCCGGCAGATCGCCCGCGAAGAGGCGGCGGTAGCGCTCCGGCTCCTGGAAGGGCATGTGGACGTCCATCAGGTGCAGGAGCACGAGCGCGTCTTGCCCGTCCTGCTCGGCGAGCCAGGCCAGCGCGCGGTCGACCTGCTCGTCCGCGCGCGGCTCGAGGTGGAACTCGTGCCGGCCCCAGCCACGGTTGATCTCGAAGCTGGCCGAGGCGTAGCCGTTGGCCGCGAACATCGCGGTCGCGAAGCCCGCGGCGCGCAGGAGGCTCGCCAGCGTCGTCGCCTCGCTCCAGTCCTCGGGCAGGCGGCCCGTGAGCAGCGAGCGCACGCTCGGCAGGGTCCAGGGCGCCACGCTGCGGGCCTGGGTGAAGCGCACGCTGTCGGCGGCCAGCGCGTCGAGCGCGGGCGAGGTCGGCCGCTCGTGGCCGTAGACCCCCAGATGGTCGGCGCGCAGCGTGTCGACGAAGGCCACGACGACGCGCCGGGGCTCCGGCCGGCGGGCGCCCACGCGCGGGTCGCCCAGGAACGCGTAGTCGAAGCGCGCATCGGCCAGCGGGTCGGTGCGGATCGCGAGCGTGACCGCGCGGCCGCCCCAGCTCGACAGGTCGAGCCGGACCAGCGGGGCGCTCGCGTCCACGACGCGGCCGCGCCACACCTCCACCGTCTCCTCGCCCGTGGTGAGCGTGACGACGATCTCCGCCCCGTCCGAGGGCGGCGCGTCGGCGACCTCCGGCGGCACCAGCAGCGGGTGGAAGGTGAGCTCCGCCTGCGGGGGGAGCTCGAGCTCGAAGAGCGCCTCGGCGGGCGCCGGCAGGAGCAGCCCGGACCACGAGGTCGCCCCGGCCTGCACCGTCGTGCGCACGAAGGCCTCGGGCGCGAGCCCCGAGGTGCCCTGGTTGAGCGCGCGCTCGCGCTCGTAGGCCAGCCCGTACTCCAGGTGCAGCGCGCCGTCCTCCGGACGGCCCGCGCCGGAGAGGCGGATCGTCGTGGAGTCGAGGCTCCAGTGCGGCTCGCGCGGAACGGCCATCGAGGTGTGGTAGACGGGGGTCCCGTCCGCGCGCAGGACGCGCATCCCCGGCGGCGGGCGCAGGAAGTACGGGCTGCGCGGCCGGACCGGCAGGGGGGCGATGGCCACTTCGCCCTCCTCCTTCCAGCCCACCAGGGCGATCCGCTCGGGCGGCTCGGGCGCGTGCGGCCGGCTCGTCGCCGGCACCTGTAGCCGGGCGAAGGCCAGGCCGGTGGAGAGCGGCAGGGTCGTGGGATCGGACGAGGATCCGCAGGCCGAGGCGAGCGCGACGAGAGGCGCGAGGAGTCGACGGAGCATGGGATGGCCGGTCGAGCGCTCCTCCATGCGAGCGAGGAAGCGCCAGATCCAGGCGAGCCTAGCATGTGCGCCTGGAGCGGCCGGTCGGCGCGCGGATCGGATCGCCGCGGGGACGGGAGAAGGCTCGCGCACGCCTGGACGGAGCTCGCCCGAACCCGTCGGGCTCTCTCCCGCCGCGCGCCCTCGCCCCCCCTCGCGGCCCTGGGTGGCGCGCCGCTCTCCCCCGGGGTGCGAGCGCCGAGTCGTTCCGGGTGAACCGGGACCGGCGGGTTGCCGCTCCGGAGGCCCAGCCGGTCGCGCCTCGGCCCTCGCCACCACGCCGGCCAGGAAGCGAGTCGCGCGGTTGACGTGGCAGCGGCCGCGCCTAGCATCTCTGCCGAGGCATCCAGGAGAGATCAGCATGCGGATCACGATGCGTTCGCGGTGGCTGGCCGTGGCCGTGGTGGCGGGTGTGGTGCTGGGGCGTGACTCGTCCCAGGCGTCCGCGCCGCCGCAGGGGAGCTGCGGGACTCCGAGCGTCCTCGCGCTCGACGAGGGCTCGACGCGCGGCAGCGATCCCGACCTCGTCGCCCTCGACCCGCCGGTCGTCGGCGGCGAGTTCGACCTCGCCGTGCGGGGCGGCCCGCCCTGCTCGCACGGCTGTCTCCTCTGGAGCCCGCGCGAGACGGCCACCTTCTTCCGTCGCTACGGGGCCACGAACTTCCTCGCCGAGCCGGTCCTGGTGGGGGCCTTCCACCTGAATGCGAGCGGCGATTCCCCCGACCTGATCAACCGGAACGTCCCCGCGCTGCTGTGCGGCATGGAGCTCGTGTTCCAGGCCTTCGTCATCGACCCCGACGCCCGCGGCGGAGTCGCCTTCACGAACGGCCTGCGCGTGCACTTCGGGCAGCGCTAGCTCCGCTCGGCCCGGCGATCGCGCTGACAGCGAAGTCGGTAGGCGATCTTCGCTCGCCTAGGGGTCGAGGGCCTCGATCCGCACGAGCTGGAAGGCTCCCAGGAGCGAGCTGCGCGCGCGCTGCACCACGACCCAGCGCTCGGGGACCAGGCGCACCTCCAGGGCCTCCGCGTCGCTCGCGAAGCCCGTGTAGACCGCCTCGGCGCGTTCCCCCGCGCGCAGTCGCAGCGGGTCCATGCTCTGGCCGCCGATCTCCACCGCCACCGACAGCGGATAGAGGTCCGGGCGCTCCGCGAGGGGCTCGAGCACGATGCGCAGCCTGCGCCCGCCCTTCACGACCACCACGAGCCGCGTCCCGACGACGCCGCGCGGGGAGATGTTCCCGAAGGTCTGCCGCACCCCACGACCCTCCTCCCAGTCGATCGTGGGACTCAGGCTCGCGAGGGCCTCCGCGCGCGCGGCGGCCGCCTCGGCGGCGCACGAGTCGAGCGTCGGGACGGGCGCGAGGCGCTCCTCGATCCGGGCGTCGAGGGGCGGCAGCGGGCGATCCTCGCCACGCTCGACGAGCCCGCGGGCGAGCAGCTCGCGCGCGATCACGATGGCCAGGTTGCGGACCGTGTCGGGACTGGGATGGGGGTCGTGCCCGAGCGTGTCCCCGCGCACCACCCGCGACAGGAACGGCACGATGGGCGCCCGCAGGCCTTCGCGCAGCAGACGCTCGAGCAGGATCGGCAGCGCTCCGAGGTGGTCGTACTGGACGAGGACCAGGTGCCGGTCCCGCTCCCGCAGGAAGGCCTCGAGCCCGAGGACGGCACGGGCCATGGCGTCGTAGCGCCGCGTGGACGTGGGCGAGAGGCCGGCCTTCACCACGTCGGGCCCGAGGTCCTCCTCGGAGAGGTCGAGCTTGCCCTCGGCCGCCCGCTGCAGCAGGAACAGCTTCATCCCCATCGAGAAGTCGCCGTTGACCACCAGCCACGGGTCCTCCTCTCCGAGGTCGGGAGCCGGACCGGTCTGGCCGGTCTCGTTGACGCCACGCGAGCCCACCAGGTCGTTCTCGATGGGGAGATGGACGACGAGGTCCGGATCGAGCTCGTTCCAGTGGTCGTACAGGAAGGCGATCTCGTTGCGGAAGTTCCAGCCGGCGATGGCCACCGTGCGGCAGGCCACGGGACGACCGAGCGCGCCCTGAACCTCCCGCAGGCAGGCCTCGAGGCGCGCCGCCAGCACGTCCGCGTCGTCCAGCCCGAAGCCGAAGGCGACCGAGTCCCCCAGCACCGCGATCCGGAAGGTCTGCGGGTCCTCCCAGGCCGGTGCCCCGGGGACGGCCGGCCGCCGGCGCAGGCCGAGGGCGTCCGAGCTGCCCTTGCCGCCGAGGACCTCGAAGTCGTGCTCGGCCTTGAGCGTGTAGGAGACGAGCGGATCCTCGTGGACGCGGTATGGCCCTGGCGTGCGGGCCGCGGCCGCGAAGCGCTCCTCGTCCCACTGCATCCGGAAGCCCTGCAGCCCGTCGCGGTCCAGGAGTCGCCCCAGCAGAGGCGTGCCGGTCAGCGAGAGGGCTCCCTCGGTGACCAGCAGGGCGAGGACCGTCGCCGTCAGCGCGAGGAGGATTCGCCGTAGCATGGGGGACGGATTCTGCCACGGCGGAAGACGACGGGAGCAGCCGTGACCGTCCCTGCGCGGGTCGCCCGCCGTGCTGCGCGGCGAGAGGGAGCGCTGGACTGGCTCCTTCCGGGGGGGCGACTATGCTGATTCCGCACGCTCGGTTCGCCGCATGCCCGACGCCTACCAGAGCCACCGCTTGCGGGACTTCGAGCCCGATCGGCTGCGCCACGCCCTGCACGGTGGCGAGGCCGAGCACATCCTGCTCCAGCCCGGCGCGGCGGGCGCCAGGCTCCGCAAGTGGCAGGGCGAGGACCTCACCGTCGATCGGGGCGAGTACGGCTTCGACGTCCTCGCCCGGGGCGCGTTCCGTCCCGGCTTCGTCACGATCGCCTTCTCCAGGGGGGCCGCGATTCGACAGGCCAACGGCTTCGCGGTCCGCAACGAGCAGGTGCAGCTCTACCCCGAGGGATCGGAGATCCTCTACCGAGCCGGTGCCGGCACGACCTGGACGGCGATCCAGGTGCGGCGGGAGGAGCTCCAGCGCCGCGCCGGGTTGCAGGGGGGCCGCGAGCTCCTCTTGCCGCAGCGCCACGCGCTGAACCTGCCGGCTCCCGAGGATCTCCCCGAGCTGGCGCGAGTCGTGGAGAGCCTCCTGGACGACCTGGAGGCCGCGCCGGACGCGGGGATGGAGAAGCTGCGGGACGCGCTGGTCGATTCCGTCGTGGACGCGCTCGGCGCCCTCTCCCATCCACCCGATGCCGAGCGGCGCGCCCTCCACGCCCACGTGCGGACCCAGACGGTCCTGGAGGCGCAGCGCCTGCTGCGCGCGCGGCTCGACGAGCCCTACGACAGCGCGAGGCTGTGCCGGGCGCTGGACTATCCCGAGCGCACGGTCGAGCTCTACTTCCGCCAGACGCTCCAGATCAGCCCGCAGGCCTGGCACCGCAAGGCGCGCCTGCACCGCGCGCGCAGGCTGCTGATGGAGGCGGGGGCGGGGGCCGGCGGACGGAGCGTCAGCGACGTGGCGCTCCTGTGCGGCTTCGACCAGCTGGGGCGGTTCTCGGTCGAGTACCGGCGCCTCTTCGGCGAGAAGCCCTCGGAGACCTTCCGGCGCCCCGCCGCAGGGATCGT
Source organism: Planctomycetota bacterium (assembly GCA_036376275.1). Lineage (GTDB taxonomy): Bacteria > Planctomycetota > UBA1135 > UBA1135 > JABFRZ01. The sequence continues at coordinate 13,966 of DASVAP010000379.1, forward strand.
CGTCCCGGCCGCTTCGCGCTGAGCGCGCGGGCCATCTCGTGGGCCGGGGGACCCTCGGCGCGCGGGCCCCGGGGGCTTGCGGAAACCGCATAGAGCGCGCGCGGCAGGGGCAGCAAGATCGTCCGCGTCGAGGGATTCAGGAGGAACGCGTCGTTCCCCGGCTCCCTCCGCCCCGCGGGCCGCTCCTGGAGCGAGCGGCGCGCCCCCTGAACCCCAGCCCTCTCCGAGGAGAACCGGAAGAAGACATGAGCACTCGAACCTGGCATCGGAGGGCCGTCCTCGCACTGGCCCTCACTCCCCTCGCGCTCGCCACGACGAGCCTGCCTCACTCGTCCCAGGAGACGCCCGCGGAGGAGCCGCAGGTCTTCCTGGAGTCCCCGGAGATGGTGGACGGGGAGGTTCCCGGCCTGCGCTTCGTCGAGCTGAGGAGCACCCCGCTCGCCGACGCGAACGTCACCCGGAACCGCGAGCGCACCTACCGCTCGATGCTCCAGCTGGAGCGAGCCGCCTTCCGGGCCGAGGCCAGGGAGCGGGGCCTGGCCTTCACCGAGCACCACGAGTACGAGGTGCTCTTCAACGGGCTCGCCATCGAGATCGCCGACGAGGACCTGGCGGCCCTGGAAGGTCTCGACACGGTCACGGCGACCTATCCCGTCTACCGCTTCCTGGGTGGCGGCGTGCCGATGCCCGCCTCGGCCCCCGCGGGGACGACGCGCGAGAACGTCACGGTCACCGAACTCACCAACGTGCCGGCGGTCCACGCGGCGGGGATCCGCGGCGCCGGCGTGACGATCGGGATCCTCGACGGCGGCATCGACTACAACCACCCGGCCCTGGGCGGCCCGGGCTTCCCCAACCAGAAGGTGATCGGGGGCTGGGACTTCGCCGATGACGACCCGGATCCGTTCGACGACCGCGGGGCCTTCGTCGAGCAGCACGGCACGCACGTGTCGGGCATCGCCGCGGGCGAGGACGGCGTCATGGTCGGCGTCGCGCCGGACGCCAAGATCCGCTTCTACCGCGTGTTCGGCACGCGCAACCCCGGCGGCACCGAGGACGTCATCCTGGCCGCGATGGAGCGCGCCGCGGACGAGGGCTGTGACGTGGTCAACATGAGCCTGGGCTCGAACCGCTTCGGGGTCCTCCAGCAATCGCTCCTGCCGCGCGCCGCCGACCGGCTCCTGAAGCGCGGCGTCGTCCCCGTGATCGCGGCCGGCAACGCCGGCACGGCCGGGCCGTTCCTGATGGGCTCGCCGGCGAACTCCAGGAGCGCGATCGCCGTCGCGGCCGCCTACAACACGGAGATCGACGAGCTGGCCTTCCGGCTCGCCGACGGGACCCTGGTTCCCTACCGGATCATGTTCCCCGGCCCCACGCCGCCGTCGATGGGCGACTACCCGATCGTCGACTACGGCGTCGCCAACTGCAGCCTGCCCGCGGACGTGCGCTACGACGGCCAGATCGTCCTGGTGCAACAGGGGGCCTTCTCCTGCCGCTCGTTCACGATGGTCAACCTGCTGGCGGACCGCGGGGCGGCCGGCGTGATCTGGTGGCAGAACACCTCCAATCCGACCTCGTGGCCCGGTCAGTTCGGCAGCAGCACGATCCCCTTCCGGATCCCGGCCGTGATCGTGCGCAGGGCCAGCGTCCCGGCCATCCAGGCGCAGGCCAGCGCCGGCCCGCTCACCTGGGGTTTCTACACCCAGATCTCGACCCCGCTCTTCCCGGGGGTGCCGACCTACTTCAGCTCGATGGGCCCGTCGCACGAGCTCGACTTCAAGCCGGACGTCATGGCCCCCGGTGGCTACGTCTTCTCCACGATCCCCGCGCACTACGGGTCCTACGGGATCATGGACGGGACCTCGATGGCGTCGCCGCACGTCGCCGGCGTCGTGGCGCTGATGATGTCGGCCGATCCCAGGCTCAAGGGCAAGCGCGCCCACGAGGTGCGCGAGCGGCTGATGAACACCGCGTTCCCGATGCCCCACAACACCGATCCGACGCTGGGTCTCGAGCCCCTCGCCCGTCAGGGCGCGGGCCTGGTCGATGTCATGGCGGCCGTGGTCGTCACGGCCAAGACCAGCCCGGCCAAGCTCGCGCTGCGCGACCTGGGCGGCGTGACCCGCACCGAGACGATCGTGGTCGAGAACAAGGCCAGCCAGCCCGTCACCTACCACGTCACGCACGTTCCCGCGCTGACCGCGGCCCCGCCGATGACCGGCTTCTGGCTGCCGCAGACCGATGCGGCCAGCGTCGCCTTCTCGCACACGACCCTGGTCGTGTCCGCGAACAGCGAGGCCAGCCTCACCGTCTCCTTCCAGGAGCCCGTGGGCGTGCCCGAGGGCTCGGTGCTCGGCGGCTGGATCCTGCTCACCCCGCAGGAGGGCGGGCCGTGCCTGCGCGTCCCCTACATGGGACTCAAGGGCGACTACCACCAGCTCCCGGCGATCAACCCGACCTTCACCGCGATCAACCAGTCCCTCGACAACCCGTCGCTGCGCCCGGAGTCGCGGCCGAACTGCGGCGGTCCGCCCCCGACCCGTCCGGCCTGCTGCTCGAACCCGACGCCCGGCTCCTGCGGCTGGTCGATCGGACCGAGCACGCCCCTGACGCTCGACTTCACGAACGGCGACAAGTACGACGACGCCGCCTTCGTGATGGTGTCCCAGGGCTTCCCGCTGCTGCGCAAGTACCGCGCACGCGTCCTCGACACCTCCGGCCGGACGGTGGCGTGGGCCGTGGACCGCGGCGGTCCGCTGCTGGACGGCCTGGAGTACTGGGTGCGCAACAGCGGCGCTGGCACGGGGATCGACTTCGCCCAGTGGGCCGGCACCCTGGAGGACGGCAGCCCCGCCCCCGCGGGCATCTACTACATCCGGCTCGAGTTCGACAAGTTCCAGGGCGACGGCGTCAACTACCCCGACTTCGAGTCGTGGACGACGCCGGCCATCACGGTCGTGCGCTAGTCACGCGCTCCTGCTGAGCCCCGAGGGGGTCGCTGCCGGGCACACCGGGCCAGCGACCCCCTCGCTTCATGTTCTGCCGAGCGCCTGCGTGTCGCTCCTCGCCCCTTCCACGGAGCCGCGCAGCTCGTCGGCGATCGCCTGCATGCCGGGATCGTGTCCACGCGGCCCTCGCTCCCGCCCTGCCCCTGCTGCGCAGGCGCGGCCGTCGATCCGGGGAGCGAGCTGCTATCCTCGGCCCGTGTCCTCCCTCCTCGAGCTGCGCTGCCCGGGCTGCGCCCACGTGCTGAGCGTGCCGCGCGCGCGCACGGCCGTCGGGCGGCCCTTCGAGGACTGTCCCCGCTGCCGTGCGCCGGTCGAGCGGCCCGGCGCGAGCGAGTGGGACCTCCTGGGGTCGGGACGGCGGTGGCTGTGGGTCCTCGACCGGATCGCGCCCTTCCTCGTGCTCGGCCTGCTGCCCGGTGTGGCCTACGCCTGGTTCGTCCAGCGTCCCGGCCAGGGCGAGCCGTACGTCCTGGGAGCGCTCCTCGCCGGCGGCCCCCTGCTGGCGGCCACCTGGCCGGTCTGGAGGGTGCGAGTCGCGATCCGCCGCTCGCGGGCCCGCATGGCGGATCCGATGTACCGCGCCCGTCTGATCGAGCTCGGCCGGCGCGCCACGATCCGGTAGGAGCCTGCCCGGGAAGCGCCTCGCGGCTAGACTCGCGGGCATGCTCGACCTCGCGAAGATCGCTCTCGCGCTGCCGGACGTCGAGCAGGGGATCGCCTGCGCGGGCACCGCCCTGGAGAGTCGCACCTACCGGACGGGCAAGTCCGCGTTCCTGTTCGTGTCGGCCAAGGACGCGCGCCTCAAGCTCGAGGCCTCGGCCGCCGAGGCGCGCAAGCTCGGATTCCAGGTGGGGACCGGCGGCTGGGTGAAGCTCTCGCTCGAAGCCCTGCCGGCGGCCGCCGTCCTCCGGCGCTGGGTCGCGGAGAGCCACGCGCTCGTGCACGGGAGCGGCAAGGTGCGCAAGGAGGCCGGTCCCGCCGTGGCGAAGGGCAAGCGGCCGCCTGCGCGACGAGCTGCGCGCGCGAGCACCGGCAGCCCGGCGCAGCGCCGGGTGCCGGGTCGATGAGGCCTGGAGGACGGCTGGCGCCCGGCACCTCTTCGGAGCGGGCGCGAGCGTCGGGGCGTGGACCAGGACGAGGCGGACACGGAGTGCAACGCCGCCGTCCGGGCCGCCTCGACACTCGCAGCGAACGCCGGAGGTGAAGCCCCTGTCCGCCCCTTGATCGCCGCCCCGGCGGTCGCTGTCCTCAGGGCACGTTCCGCCCCCCTGGAGGAAGGTCCCTGGAGGAAATCATGATCCCGTGGTCTGCCCTGCTCCTGCCTGCGGTGCTCTCGGCCGTGCTCGTGTTCGTCGCCAGCTCGCTGATCCACATGGTCCTGCGCTGGCACAGGTCGGAGTACAAGACGTTCCCCAACGAGGACGAGGTACGGGCCGCGATCGGCAAGTCCGCGCCCGTGCCCGGCAAGTACGTGCTGCCCTTCTGCGAGGACGGCAAGCAGATGGCCACCGAGGAGATGCAGCGCAAGTACGCCGAGGGGCCGAACGCGGTGATGTTCGTGCGCCCCAACGGGCCCGTGCAGCTCGGGCCCTTCCTCGGCAAGTGGTTCGCGTACTCGCTGGTGGTCTCGCTCGTCGTCGGGTACGTCGCGCGCGCGACCGTGGCGCCCGGCGCCGAGGCCGTGCACGTGTTCCAGGTGACCGGTGCCGCGGCCTGGCTGGCCTACGCCTGGGCGATCCCCTCCGACTCGATCTGGATGGGCAAGTCCTGGTCGAGCACGTTCGTCTACATGCTCGACGGGTTGATCTACGCCGCGCTGACCGCGGCCGCCTTCGCGTGGCGCTGGCCGGGGGTCGCGGCGCCATGAGCCGCGCGGTCCCGTGAGGGACGTGGACGCGCCGGCCGCCGACCCCGGCGGCCGGCCACGCGCCCGCTTCAGCCGCCGATCGTCTGCGTCAGCGCGGTGCTCAGGCGCAGCGAGCCGGCGGAGCCGCCGCAGGCGCCCTGGACCGTGAAGCTCCGGCCGACCAGCGTGACGTCGTTCGGCAGCACGAAGCCGGCGGGCTGCGGGAACCAGGACTCGAGCGAGCGCTGGTGCTGGCCGAGCTTCTCGAAGGGCCGCGGGCCGGCGAGGTAGAGCCAGCCCCAGGGGGTCGTCGCCGCGGACTGGAAGCCCGTCGAGAGCGTCAGCAGGTAGACCCCGGGCGCGTCGGCGCCGGTGCAGTCGAGCAGCACGTTGAAGGGCTGCGCCGGGTCGCCAATGCGCGGGCCGAGCCCGGTGTGGCCGCCGGCGTCGAGTAGCAGGGGATCGCTGCTGAGCTCGCTCGGCCAGAAGACGGTTGCCGGAGAGGGCGGCGCGTCCGGGATGCCGTGCACGACCACGGAATAGCGGCCCGTGCCCGTGGCGTCGGGGGTGCCGTCCGACACGACGATCGTGTGGACCCCGCCCGGGGTCGTGCTGTTCGTGAAGTGGATCACGTTTCCCCCGACTCCGACGCCGCGCCCTCCGGTGGGCCCGATGTGCTCGCCGCGCAGGCGGAACGAGCTGCCCTGCAGGCGCGTGATCGTGCCCATGATCGTCTGGCCCGCCGGCGCCGTGAAGGTGAAGGTGTCGAGCTCGCCGCGCGTGAGCTCGCCGGTGACCGTCACGCCGTCGAGCAGCGCCTCGCCGATGTCGCGCGCGGCCAGCACGAAGTGGACGTCGTAGTCGCCCGTCGGCGTGCGCGTGCCCTCGACGCTCGCGACCACCACCGTGTACGTCCCGGCCGGGGTGTGCTGCGAGAGCCCGCCGTCCACGCGGGTCGTGTCGATCACCGCGATCTCCGCGCTCGCGGCCGAGCGGAGGAGCGCGCCGCGCGGGTTGAAGACCTCGATCCGCGGCGCGAAGGTCGCGCCGGCCACGTTCGCCACGCGCAGCTCGAACCAGTCGCCCGGCCCGGCGTCGAAGGTGTAGGTGTCCTGCTCGCCCGGCGTCGCGATCGAGCCGCGCACGACGCCGCCGTTGACCAGGGCCTGGGCGAACCCGGTGCCGCCCAGGAGCAGGAGCGCGCCGGCCCGCAGGGCGCAGGGCCAGGGTGACGCGCTGCGGGCGCGCAGCTCGGGAAGCAACATGGGGGGGCCAGAGAGGGTCGACATCGTTCGAAGCTCCTTGCCAGCGGGCGCAGCGCCCGGGTCCATCCGTTCCGTAGGCTCCGTACCCCGCGCGGCGGGGTCCGAGGGGGATCGGCGGTTCCGATCGCCTTCCATTAGATGAAGTCTCCCCCCTCCAGTCGCAACCTCGCGGACGCCCAGGAAGCTCCTTCAGTGCTCCTCCAGGGCCCCGTCGAGCATCTCGAGCACGGTCCGCTGCCCGTCGCCGAAGGCGTGACGCCTCCAGGCCGGGCCGACCAGGCGCTCGAGCGCCATCACGACGGCGAAGCCTTCGGCCTGCGACCACTGGCCGTCGCGCGCGAAGCTGCGGTGCACGTCGGCGACCGGCTGGGCCCCGCCCTCGGGGTGGACCAGCCACTTGTAGCCGGTCCACTGGCCGGAGCCCTCGAAGGTCAGCCACAGGTCCTCGGCCTCGGCCAGGTAGGCGTCGGCGCCGACGAACCAGCGCGCGGCGCGCGCGCGCATGAGCTCGCGCGCCTCGTAGGCCAGGAGGCGCGCCTCGAGCTCGTCCCCGGCGGCGGCGGCGCGCAGGAAGAGGGCCGTCTCCTGCTGCACCGAGGCCGCGAACTCCGGCTCGCCGCGAAAGCGCGTCTGGACCGCGTTGTCGTCGAAGGAATCCGGCAACGCGTGCGTCTCGATCAGCTTCGCGAGGCGCGCTCCGTAGGGTCCGGTCTGGGCCACGTGCGAGGCCTCGTGCAGCAGCACGGCGACCATCGTGCGCTCGAGGTCCGCTCCCTGGCCGACCCCGTTCGCGCTCCACACGCTGGGCGTCGACATGACGAAGAAGGCGCGACCCTCGTGGCTCGAGGCGAAGGAGGCCACGCCCACCGGCAGCTCCTTGCCGTCCGGCAGCGCGATCGTCCCGGCGTGCCGGGCCGCGCTCCAGGTGACGCCCTCTCCGGTCGGGCTCGTGAGCGCGTCGTCGCTCGTCAGCACGCACTCGGCCCCGATGAAGATGGCCCGGAAGCTCGGCACCGCGCCGATGCCGGTGATCTCGCGCGAGGCGAAGCGCCAGGCCGCCAGGGCACGCTCGAGCCAGGCGCGATCGGACTCCGGCAAGGCGCAGCCGGGCTCGGCCGCTCCTCGCGCCTGCGCCGCGGCGCCCGCGTGCAGCGCGATCCAGGCGAGGGCGGGGAGCGCGCGGCGCACGGGGGCATCCTAGCGTCCTGAGCCCTGCGTCCTGGGCCCTGCTTCCTGGCCCGCAGACCCGGCCGAGAAAACTCGCGACCCGGGTGAACCGGATCCGGGCACCATGGCAACTGCGTGGCGACCGCCATGGATCCCCGCTCCGCTCCCGGACCCGAGGCCCTGCTGGGGCAGGCCGACTTCGTGCGCGCCCTGGCGCGCAGCCTGCTCGCCGATCCGGGCGCCGCCGACGACGTGGCCCAGGAGGCGTTCGTCGCCTGCCTCGAGCGGCCGCCGGCGCAGCCCGGCGCGCTGCGCGGCTGGCTGGCGAGCGTGGTGCGGAAGCGGGCGAGCCTGTGGCGCCGCGGCGAGGCGCGCCGCGCGGGGCGCGAGGCGAGCGCGGCCCGTGCCGAGCGCGCGCCCTCGACCGCCGAGGTGGTCGAGCGCGAGGCCGCGCGCGCCGCCGTCGTGCGCGCGGTGCTGGCCCTCGACGAGCCCTATCGCCAGGTCGTCCTGCTGCGCTTCTACGAGGAGGCGTCGCCGCGCGCGATCGCGGCTGGGCTCGGCCTCCCGGTCGAGACCGTGCAGACGCGCACCAAGCGCGCCCTGGCGCAGCTCCGCGCGCGCCTCGATCGCGAGTTCGGCGCGCGCTCCGCCTGGGCCGCGCTGCTCCTCCCCTTTGCGCGTCCGGGACCGGCGCCGGCCGCGCGCCGCACGCCCGAACCCGTTCCGTCCCCACCGATCCTCGCCATGCTGATCCCGAAGCTGCTGCTCCCCGGCCTCACGCTGCTGCTCCTCGGACTCCTGCTCCGGCCGAGCGTTCCGGGGACTCCCGCCGCAAGCCCCGCGGCCTTCGCGGGCGCGGTCACCGCGCCTGCGGTCCTGGCGCCCGCGATCCTGGCACCCGCGATCGAGCCCGCCGTCGTGACACCTGGCACGCGCGAGCCTGCGGCCCCGTCCGGAGCCGCACGCCTGCAGGCCGGCGGCGCGGCGGCGCTGAGCGTGACGGTCACCTGGTCCGACGGCACGCCGGCCGCGGACGTGCTGCTGCGCGTGACCGACGTCGGCCGCTCCTCGCAGGCGGCGCTCGAGGGGCGCACGAGCGCCGCGGGCACGTGTCGCTTCACGGACCTCCAGGCGGGCAAGGCCCTGGTGCTGGTCGACCGCAAGCCACGCTCGGATCCGGCCGTGCTGCGCGCGGGGGAGGAGACGAGCCTCGCGCTCCAGATCCCGCGCGGCTTCGACCTCGAGGGAGTGGTGCGCGCCGCGGACGGCGCTCCGGTCGCCGGCGCGCAGGTCTGGATGGGCCGCAGCCACCCGCCGTACTTCCTGGCCGCGACCTCGGCGGCCGACGGGACCTTCCGCGTGCGCTCGCTGCAGCCGCGCGTCGGGCTGTGGGCGCGCAAGGACGGCCACGCGCCCGCGCTGTACCGCAGCTTCCGGCATCCCGAGGGAGCCGTCGTGCAGGAGGTGCTCGAGCTGCGCGGGCCGGGCACGTCGGTCGCGGGGCAGGTGCTCGACGCCGAGGGCAGGCCGCTCGCCGGCGCGCTCGTGCTCGTCGACGGCCAGGACATGCTGAAGGAGGAGAACCCGCTGCTGCCGCCCGGGGCGACCGGCATCGCCTACGCCGCCGACTCGACGCGCGGCGCCCACGCCGGGCCGGTGAGCGCGCGCACGGACGCCGAGGGGCGCTTCTCCGTGGGGGGCGTGCGCCCCGGGACCGTTCCGCTCGGCGTGCTGGCCGTGGGGCACGCGCCCTGGCGTGGCGAGGTCGAGGCCGCCGCCGGCGCGAGCGCGACGACCGAGGTGCGCCTGGCGCGCGGCTGGACCCTCACCGGGCGCGTGCTCGACGCCCACGGGAACCCGGCCGAGGGTCGCCTCACGATCCACGGCTCGGGCGTGGTCTCGCTCCTCGTTCCCACGGTCGAGATCGGCCCGGAGGGGAGCTTCGCACTCCACGACCTCCCGCCGGGCGAGCTCGGCGTCTGGGTCCAGGGTGCGGAGGACGCCGCGAGCACGACCCTGCGCGGCGCGGCGGGCGAGGAGCACGCCTGGGAGGCCCGGCTCGGCACGGCGAGCGGCGACGGGCCCGAGTTCGAGCTCTGGGACGACTGAGCCATCGGAGAGCGCCGTCGGATCTCGCCGTCGCATCCCCGGGCGGCGGCTCCGGTCCACGCGCGCGTCACCCCGGCGGCGGCGCGGACTCCCCGCAGGCGCGGGCCCGGGCCAGCAGGAGCTCGCGCTCGCGCGCGTTGCGCGTCAGCGCGGCGGCGCGCTCGAGCTCGAGGCGCGCCTCGGCAAGGCGTCCGAGCTTCACCAGCAGGTCGCCACGCACGCTGGGCAGCAGGTGATAGCCCGCCAGCGAAGGCTCGGCCGTCAGCGGCTCGAGCAGCGCGAGACCGGCGGCCGGTCCCGAGGCCATGGCCACGGCGACGGCGCGGTTGAGCTCGACCACCGGGCTCGGCGCCACGCGCCCCAGGACGGCGTAGAGGGCGACGATGGTGGGCCAGTCCGTCTCCGCCGCGGTCGGGGCGCGCGCGTGGCAGGCGGCGATCGCCGCCTGAAGCACGTAGGGGTTGCGCTCGCCCCCGCGCTCCAGCGCGCGCTCGAGGGCCGCGAAGCCGCGCTGGATCAGGAGCCGGTCCCAGCGCCCGCGGTCCTGGTCGAGCAGCAGCACCGGCTCGCCCGCGGGCCCGACGCGCGCGCGCAGGCGCGAGGCCTGCAGCTCCAGCAGCGCGAGCAGCCCGTGGACCTCGGGCGGCTCCGGCAGCCGCGCCGCCAGCGAGCGCGCCAGGCGCAGCGCGTCCTCGCACAGTCCGGGCCGCACCCAGTCGTCGCCGGCCGTGGCCGAGTAGCCCTCGTTGAAGACGAGGTACACGACCTCGAGCACCGAGGCGAGCCGCGCGCCGAGCTCGGGCCCGCGCGGGACCTCGAAGGGCACGCGCGCCTCGGCCAGGGAGCGCTTGGCGCGCACGATGCGCTGGGCGATGGTCGCCTCCGGCACCAGGAACGCGCGCGCGATCTCGTCGGTCGTGAGCCCCCCGAGCAGCCGCAGGGTCAGGGCCACGCGCGCCTCGGGCGCGAGCACCGGGTGGCAGGCGGTGAACACGAGGCGCAGGAGGTCGTCGCCGAAGTCGTCGTCGAGCGCGGCGCCCGGGTCGTCCGGCTCGGCCTGGCGCTCGGCCAGGGCCCGGGCCAGCTCGGCGTGCTTCTGCTCGAGCCGCTGGCCGCGCCGCACGGCGTCGAGCGCGCGGTGCTTGGCCGCGGCCATCAGCCAGGCGCCGGGGTTCTCGGGCACGCCGGACTCCGGCCACTGCTCGAGCGCGGCGACGAGCGCGTCCTGGGCCAGCTCCTCGGCCAGGCCGACGTCGCGCACGATGCGCGCCAGGCCGGCCACTAGCCGGGCCGACTCGATGCGCCACACGGCGTCGATCGCGCGCTGGACGTCGGGGGCCGTCACGGGGCCCGATCAGAGCATCTTCGCGGCCTCGGGCAAGACGCGGGGTGGCCCTGCGCTTGAACGGCCTGCGGGTGAAGGTCGGGGTGTGGCGGGGAGTCCGCGGTCGTGCGGACGGTGAGGTCAGCAGGCGATCTGCGATCGATCAGGAGCCTGGCCGGGAGTCCGCGCACCGGATCACCGGGCGGGCGGGAGCCCGCCCGGAGAACCGGTGCGGTCAGCGCTGACGGCGAGATCCGTAGCCGATCTGGGGATCGGCTAGCCCAGACCACCCCGGCCGCGCATCTCCGCGCGCAGCCGCGTCTCGCGCGCCTGCTCGGCGGGCGGGAAGGCCTCGGGCGAGAAGTCCGCCGGATCGAAGATCTGCCGGATCTCGCACTCGCCCTGCCCGAGCACCTGCAGGAAGCGCTTGGTCCACTCGATCGCCTCGGCCTTGGTCTTCACCTCGAACACGGCGTAGGAGGCGACCAGCTCCTTCGACTCGGTGAAGGGCCCGTCGCGCACGGTGAACTTGCCCTTCTCGAGCTTCACGCGCGCGCCCTTGGCGCTCGGGTGCAGCCCGTCGGTGGCGAGCATCACGCCGGCGCGCGTGATCTCCTCGATGAAGCTGCCCATGCGGGCCATCAGCTCCGGGCTGGGCGGCGCGCCGGCCTCGGACTCGGCATCGGCCCTCAGCAATCCCATGAATCGCATCGTCGTTCTCCTTCGGTTCCTGCGGGTGTCGGCTCGGAGCCGACCCGGCCGGGTCCTCCCGGCCGCCGTCGCCGGCTCCACCCGCGCGTCGAGCGAGGCCCCCGCGGATCGACAGGGAGCCCGCCTTTCTTCGCGGAGGCACCGGCCCGCCCAGGATAGGGACGGGCCCCATGGGCGACCCCGGCCGGGCGGCGTTCTTCCCGTCCCGCCCGCGCGCTAGGCTCTCGCCACGATGCCCCAGAGCCTCCAGGACCGCTACGCGCCCCACAACGCCTGCTTCGGCTGCGGACCGGCCAACGCGAAGGGCCTGCGGCTGAAGAGCATCCCCGCCGGCGACGATCCGGACGGCGAGGTCCTGTGCGAGTGGCGCCCGGAGAAGCACCACGAGGCCTTCGAGGGCATGCTCAACGGCGGGATCTGCGGGGCGCTGCTCGACTGCCACTCGAACTGGACGGCGGCCTGGCACCTGATGAGGAAGAGCGGCCAGACGACGCCGCCCTGCACGGTGACGGCGGAGTTCCACGTCAAGCTCCGCAAGCCCACTCCGACCGACGGACCCGTGACGCTGCGCGCGCGCGTGGTCGAGTCGAGCGCCAGCAAGGCCGTGGTCGAGGCCACGCTCGAGGCGCGCGGCGAGGTGACCTGCACCTGCCGCGGTGTCTTCGTGGCCGTCAAGGAAGGGCACCCGGCGTATCACCGCTGGTGAGGGACGTGCGTCCGTGACCCCGAGCGGTCACGGACGGTCGGTCTCTCGCGGACACCCGCGGGCGCTCCGGATGCGTCACGGCGCGGGGCGGCGCCTACGCACTGGTTCCCGGTCGGACCTCGACCCGTCCGCATGGGAGCGAGGGACGGCCCGGGCGATCGTGGGGGAACGAGCTCTTCAACCCCCGGAGGATCCCGATGCTGGCCCGCTCCCTGGCGCTCCTCTCGCTCTCGCTCCTGGCCGGTCCCGCGCGTGCGCAGGCGACCAGCGTCCCGACCGACATCCAGCAACCCGGCACGCAGCCGCTCGAGGTCTCGATCGAGGCGTCCACGCGCTGTGACAACTGCCACGCGGGCTACGACGTGGCCGTCGAGCCGGTGCGCAACCACTGGGGCGGCATGATGTCCCAGGCGGGGCGCGACCCGCTCTTCTGGGCGACGGTCGCGGTGGCGGAGCACGACTTCAGCGGCTCGGGCGACCTGTGCATCCGCTGCCACTCGCCCGAGGGCTGGACCGGCGGGCGCTCGACCCCGACGGACGGCTCGGCCCTGCGCGCCGCGGACGCGGAGGGTGTCTCCTGCGACCTGTGCCACCAGCTCGTGAACCCGGACGGCTCCGAGCACTTCGGGGTCCAGAACGCGCCCTTCCTCGCCCACGACGAGGGCCTGCCTCCGCGGGCGTACTCCGGCAGCGGCATGTACGTGCTCGACCCCGACAGCGACAAGAACGGGCCCTACTCGGACCCGGCCTCGCCGCACCAGGCGGTCGAGTCGGACTTCCACCGCTCCTCGGCCCTGTGCGGCACCTGCCACGACGTCAGCAACCCGGCCGTCGGCGACCTGGCCCACAACCACGGGGCCTTCACGCCGCTGCCGGCGGGGACCTACAGCGGCGTCCCCGGCGCGCCGGTCGACGGCAAGGCGGCCTTCAACCACTTCCCGTACCGCTACGGCGTCGTCGAGCGCACCTACAGCGAGCACGTGGCCAGCGACCTCTCCACGCTGCGCATCGCCGACTACGCGACGCTGCCGCCCGAGCTGCGGGCCGGCGCGATCGAGAAGGCCCGCGACGACGCGCTGGCGGCGAGCCCCTCGGGCGACTACGTCGACGGCGACCCGCGCACCTTCACCTGCCAGAGCTGCCACATGCCGCCGGTCACCGGCCGCGGCTGCGACCGCGCCGGCGCGCCGCTGCGCAGCGACCTGCCGCTGCACGACCTGACCGGCGGGAACACCTGGGTGCCGCGCGCGATCACGTGGCTCGACGACAGCGGGCGCCTCGTGCTGGGCGGCGGGCTCGGCACCGAGCGGAGGGCCGCGCTGGAGCGCGGGGTCCTGCACGCGCGCGGAAACCTGCGGCGCGCCGCCGCGCTGCAGGTCGCGGGCGACACCCTGCGCGTGGTCAACCTGACCGGCCACAAGCTGATCAGCGGCTATCCCGAGGGCCGGCGCATGTGGCTGCACGTCACCTGGCGCGGCGCGGGCGGGGCGGTGCTGCGCGAGGACGGGGCCTACGGGGCGCTCGAGGTCGTGATCGACGGCGCTCCCGCCACGGTCGAGTCGATCCTCGACCTCCACGATCCGCGCTTGCGCCTGTACGCCGTGCACTTCGGGCTGACGCAGGAATGGGCCAGCCAGCTGCTCGCGCTCGGCTACGCGCCCGGGCTCGTGCTGGACTACGACCGCGTGAGCGGCGCGCCCGGGACGACGCTGGGCGCGCTCGCCGCCGCCCCGCCCGGGACGCAGGCCGAGTCGTTCCACTTCGTGCTCAACAACACGATCCTCTCCGACACGCGCATCCCGCCCTGGGGCATGACGCGGGCCGAGGCGCTCGAGCGCAACATCCCGCCGGTGCCGGCCAGCCTGTACGGCGATCCGGAGGGCGAGGAGGCCTACGAGCACTTCGACGAGCTCGTGCTCGAGCCTCCGCCCGGCGCGCGCACGGCGGCGATCGAGCTCCTCTACCAGACGACGAGCTGGGAGTACGTGCAGTTCCTGCGCCGCGCCGGCCCGGGCACCGGCTTCCTGGCCGATACCGGGGAGGCGCTGCTGGACGCGTGGCTCGCGACCGGCATGTCCGCGCCCGAGGTGATGGCGGAAGCGACCTGGACCGCTCCGCCGAGCGACTGCAACGGCAACGGCGTGCCCGACGACCAGGACATCGCCGGCGGCACGAGCCCGGACTGCAATGCGAACGGGATCCCCGACGAGTGCGACCTCGCCGAAGGGCGCTCGCGCGACTGGAACGCCAACGGTGTGCCCGACGAGTGCGAGCGCCCGCGCCCGCACCGGGCCGATCCGCCGACGCGCACCGTGACGCGCTCGCTCTGAGCGCCCGGTACACGGCCGACTAGACTGTCCGTCATGTCCACGGATGCCCGTCGCCGGAACCGGATCCTCGTCCTGGTCGTGCTCCTGCTCCTGATCCTGCTGCTCCTCCTGCGCTGCGGGCGGGCGAAGGACGGGATGCCCACGCCCACGCCGGCCGCTCCGGCGCGCGTGGAGGAGCCGGCGGCGTCGGCCCAGGGCGCGCCTCCCGTGGCCGAGAGCGCGGAGGTGCTCACGCCCGCGACCCTGTCGGCGCCCGCGCGGGTGCTCGCCGGGGCGGAGCTCCAGGTCGCCTGGACCGGACCCGACAACCGCGGCGACTTCGTGACCGTCGTCGCGGGCACGGCGCCGCCCGAGGCGCACGGCAGCTACGCCGAGACGAAGGCGGGCAGTCCGCTCGCGCTGACGGCGCCGATCGAGGCGGGTGCCTACGAGCTGCGCTACGTCACGGCGCGCTCGCGCACGATCCTCGGACGCCTCCCGCTGGAGGTCGTGGCACCGGAGGTCACGCTCGACGCGCCGCCCGAGGTGCTGCTCGGCACCGAGGTCTCCGTCACCTGGAGCGGGCCCGACAACCGCGGCGATTACGTGACGCTCGTCGCATCCGGGACGCCGGACGACCGGTACGGCAACTACACGAACACCGAGCAGGGCTCGCCGCTGAAGGTGCGCGCCCCGACCGTCGTCGGCGAGGCCGAGCTGCGCTACGTGAGCGGCGCGGGGCGCAAGGTCCTCGCACGCCGCCCGATCCGGGTCCTGGCGGCCGAGGTCACGCTCGACGCGCCGGCCGAGGCGCTCGCGGGCACGACCCTGGCGCTGAGCTGGACGGGGCCGGACAACCCCGGCGACTACCTCACGGTCGTGTCACCCGGGACGCCCGACGGCCAGTACGGCAACTACGTCAACACCGCGGGCGGCTCGCCCGCCAAGCTGCTCCTGCCGATCCCGCCGGGCGCGCACGAGCTCCGCTACGTGGCCGGACAGGGGAACCGCGTGCTCGCGCGGCGCGCGCTGCGCATCGTCGCCGCCGAGGTCACGCTGTCCGCGCCGGCCGAGGCGCCGATCGGCGCCGACGTCGAGATCGCCTGGACGGGCCCGAACAACCCGGGCGACTACCTCACGGTCGTGGCGGCAGCCACGCCGGACGGCCAGTACGGGGCCTACACGAACACGACCGCGGGCTCGCCCCTGAAGGTGAAGGCGCCCGCCGCGGCGGGGCCGGCCGAGGTGCGCTACATGACCGGGCAGGGCAACCAGGTGCTGGCGCGGCGGCCGCTCACGATCGTTCCCTGAGCGCGGGCAGGGAGCCGCAGGCCGGGCTGGAGCCCGGCGGTCCCGGGGTCAGATGAACTTGCCGGTGTAGGAGATCAGGGCGCGCATGTAGTTGGCGCGCTCGTAGGCGCTCGGGTCGGGGCAGTTCGCCTGGGAGAGGCTGCCCTTGAGCTGCTCGACCGAGGTGTAGCCGTGGGCCTCCATCCAGGCGCGCAGGCCCTGCTCGAGCTCGCGCAGCTTCGCCGGGCCGTGCTTCAGGAGGGCGGAGGTCGCCATGACGACGTCCGCGCCGACGAGCAAGAGCTTGAGCGCGTCCTCGGCCGTGTGCACGCCGCTCGAGGCGGCCAGCGAGCAGGAGAGCTTCCCGCGCAGGATGCCGATCCACTGCAGCGGGATGCGCGCGGCGTAGGAGTCGGAGAGGACCAGGCTCGGCACCAGCTCGAGCCGCTCGAGGTCGACGTCCGGGCGCAGGTAGCGGTTGAAGAGCACGAGCCCGTCGGCTCCGGCCTCGACCAGGCGCCGGCAGAAGTGCGCCGGGGCGCTGAAGCCCGGGCCGATCTTGACCGCCAGCGGCAGCGCCACGGCCGCGCGCACGATGGCCACGAGGTCGAGGGCGCGGCGCTCCAGCTCGGCGCTGCTCGTGTCGAGGTCGGTCGCGACCACGTAGACGTTCAGCTCGAGCGCGCTCGCGCCGGCCTGCTCGATCTCGTGCGCGAGGTGCGCCCAGCCGCCGGCCGTGCAGCCGTTCAGGCTGGCCGAGACCGGGAGCGTGAGCTCGCGCCGGGCGCGGCGCAGGGTCTCGAGGTAGCCCTCGGTCGAGTGGGGGAAGTCCAGCGCGGGCTGGTAGCCCAGGGCCTCGGCGAAGGACTCGCTGCCGTACTCGTGCAGGGCGTGCAGCGAGAGCTCCTCGTGCACGATCTGCTCCTCGAACAGCGAGGGCATCACGGCCATGGCGGCGCCGGCCTCCTGGAGGCGCGCCAGGCCCTCGAGCGTGCCGGTCATGGGCGAGGCCGAGGCCACCAGCGGACCGCGCAGCGGGAAGCCGAGATAGCGGGTGGAGAGGTCGACGCTCACGGGTGGGACTCCTCGCTTCCGTCGGTGGCGACGCGCTCGACGCCGGCCAGCTGCTCGTAGTAGCGGTAACGCTCGTCGATGTCGGCCTGGGCCAGCTTCATCAGGTGGGCCGCCTGCTGCGGGTTCGCGCGCGCCAGCATGGCGAAGCGCGCCTCCTTGGCGGCGAACTCCTGGAAGCTCGTGCGCGGCTTCCTGCTGTCGAGCTGGAACGGATGGAGCCCTGGGCCGCCGAGGCGCGGGTCGTAGCGGAAGAGCGGCCAGAAGCCGCTGTTGACCGCCTCCTTCTGGTGGCCCATCGCGCTCGACATCTCGATCCCGTGCGCGATGCAGTGGCTGTAGGCGATCAGGAGCGACGGCCCGCGCCAGGACTCGGCCTCGCGGAAGGCCTCGATCGTCTGCTTCGGGTTGGCGCCCAGCGCGATCTGGGCCACGTAGACGTTGCCGTAGGCGGCGGCCAGCAGCCCGAGGTCCTTCTTGCGCACGTCCTTGCCGCCGGCGGCGAACTTGGCCACCGCCGCGCGCGGGGTGGCCTTCGAGGCCTGCCCGCCGGTGTTCGAGTAGACGCCCGTGTCGAGCACGAGCACGTTCACGTCGCGGCCCGAGGCCAGCACGTGGTCGAGGCCGCCGAAGCCGATGTCGTAGGCCCAGCCGTCGCCGCCGACGATCCAGACCGAGCGCTCGACCAGGGCGTCGGCGAGCTCGAGGAGGCGCCGCGCGCGCTCGTCCGTGCGGCCCGCCAGGCGCCGGCGCAGCTCCTCCACGGCGGCGCGCACGCGCGCGAGGTTCGCCTCGGGGAGCTGGTCGGTCTCCAGCAGCGTGCGCACGAGCTCGTCGCCCAGCCCGGCCGCCTCGGTCCGGAGCAGCGCGCGCGCCACGTCGCGGCGCTGGTCGCAGGCCAGGCGCAGCCCCAGGCCGAACTCGGCGTTGTCCTCGAACAAGGAATTGGCCCAGGCCGGCCCGCGCCCGTCGCGGTTCGTGGTCCAGGGCGTGGTCGGCAGGTTCCCACTGTAGATCGAGGAGCAGCCCGTGGCGTTGGCGATCAGGAGCCGGTCGCCGTAGAGCTGGCTCAGCAGCTTCAGGTAGGGCGTCTCGCCGCAGCCGGCGCAGGCTCCGGAGTACTCGAAGAGCGGCTCGAGGAGCTGCGTGGTCTTCGGGGTCTCGAGCTCGACCTGCGTGCGCTCGAGCTCCGGCAGGTCGAGGAAGAACTCGTAGCGCGCGCGCTCGCGCGCCAGCTCGGCCGTGCGCGGGTGCATGTCGAGCGCCTTGTGCTTCGCGACCTCCTTGCTGCGCGCCGGGCACACGTCGACGCACATGCCGCAGCCGGTGCAGTCGTCGGGCGCGACCTGGATCGTCATGCGGTGGCCGGCGAGCTCCTTGCCGCTCCAGACCTTGGAGGGAAACTCCGCCGGCGCGCCTGCGAGCGCCTCCGGCGCGTAGGCCTTCATGCGGATCGCCGCGTGCGGGCAGACCAGCGCGCACAGGCCGCAGTCGATGCACAGCGCGGCGTCCCACAGGGGGATCTCGAGCGCGATGCCACGCTTCTCCCAGCGCGCCGTGCCGGTCGGGAAGGTGCCGTCGACCGGCAGCGCGCTGACCGGCAGGCGGTCGCCGTGGCCGGCCAGCATCAGGGCCGTCACGCGCTGCACGAAGTCGGGCGCCGCCTCCGGGACGGCCGGCAGGCGCCGGAGCGTCCCGAGCTCCGCGGCCGGGAGCGCGACCTCGTGCAGGGCGGCGAGGGCCCCGTCGACGGCCGCGAAGTTGCGCTCCAGCACGGCCCGCCCGCGCTTGCCGTAGGACTCCTCGATGAACTCCTTGATGCGCGCCAGGGCCTCGTCGCGCGGCAGGATCGCGCTCAGCGCGAAGAAGCAGGCCTGCATGACGGTGTTGATGCGGCCGCCCAGGCCCGCGGCCTCGGCCACGCGGCGCGCGTCGACCACGAAGAGCCGCAGCTCCTTCTCCAGGATCGAGCGCTGCACCTCGCGCGGCAGGTGCGCCCAGACCTCCGCGGGTCCATAGGGGCTGTTCAGCAGGAAGGTGGCGCCCGGCGCCGCCAGCTCGAGCACGTCCATGCGCTCGAGGAAGTGGAACTGGTGGCAGGCGACGAAGCCGGCCCGGCGCACGAGGTAGGTCGAGCGGATCGGGCGCGGCGAGAAGCGCAGGTGCGAGACCGTGACCGCGCCGGCCTTGCGCGAGTCGTAGACGAAGTAGCCCTGGGCGTGGAGCGGGGTGTGCTCGCCCACGATCTTGACCGAGTTCTTGTTCGCGCCGACCGTGCCGTCGCTGCCGAGGCCGTAGAAGACGGCGCGCACGACGTCGTCCGCCTCGGTCTCGAAGGCCTCGTCCCAGGCGAGGCTCAGGTGCGTGACGTCGTCGTGGATGCCGATCGTGAAGTGGCGCTTGGGCGCGGGTCGGGTGAGCTCCGCCAGCACGGCCGCGGCCATGGCGGGCGTGAACTCCTTCGAGGAGAGCCCGTAGCGTCCGCCGATCACGTCCGGGCGCGGCGCGCCGGCGTGGACCGCGCCCCAGGCCTCGTGCAGGGCCGTGAGCACGTCCTGGTACAGCGGCTCGCCGGCCGCGCCGGGCTCCTTGGTGCGGTCGAGGACCGCCAGCGCGCGCACGCGCTCCGGCAGCACGGCCACGAAGTCCGCCGCGGAGAAGGGCCGGAAGAGCCGCACCGTCAGGAGCCCGACCTTCTCGCCCCGCCGCACGAGCTCGGCCACCGCCTCGCCGGCCGCGCCGGCGCCGGAACCCATCAGGACCAGCACGCGCTCGGCGTCGGGCGCGCCCTCGTACTCGAAGGGTGCGTAGCGCCGCCCCGTGCGCGCCGCGAAGCGCGCCAGCACGTCCTTCACGATCCCCGGCACCGCGTCGTGGAAGGGGTTGGCCGCCTCGCGCGCCTGGAAGAAGACGTCCGGGTTCTGGGCCGTGCCGCGCAGCACGGGCCGCTCGGGCGTGAGCGCGCGCGCGCGGTGCGCGCGCATCGCCTCCTCGGAGAGGAGCGCGCGGAGGTCGTCGTCGGCAAGCGGCACCATGCGCGCGACCTCGTGCGAGGTGCGGAAGCCATCGAAGAAGTGCAGGAACGGCACGCGCGACTCCAGCGTGGCCGCGTGGGCGACCAGGGCCATGTCCTGGGCCTCCTGCACCGAGCTCGCGCACAGCATCGCCCAGCCGCACGAGCGCGCCGCCATCACGTCGCTGTGGTCGCCGAAGATCGAGAGCGCGTGGGTCGCCAGCGTGCGCGCCGCCACGTGCACGACCGCCGGCGTGAGCTCGCCGGCGATCTTGAACAGGTTCGGGATCATCAGCAGCAGCCCCTGCGAGGCCGTGAAGGTGGTGGCCAGCGCGCCCGCCTGCAGCGCGCCGTGCACGGCGCCGGCCGCGCCGCCCTCGCTCTGCATCTCGATCACCTCCGGCACGGCGCCCCACAGGTTGACCTCTCCGGCGCCGGCCCAGGCGTCGCAGTGCTCGCCCATCGGCGAGGCCGGCGTGATCGGGTAGAGGGCGATGACCTCGCTCGCGCGGTAGGCGACGCGCGCGGCGGCTTCGTTCCCGTCGAGGGTCAGGGAGGTGGAGGGCATGGGGCCGATTCTCCCGTGCCAGGAAGCGCGCGTCCCGTGCGACCGGGGGCCTGCGCACCCTGCGTGCGCGGCCTACGCCCGAGGGCGCAGGGCCGCGGAAGCCGGAAGGAGTTTCCGGGTCCCGGGGCCGGGCGCGCGCGCGGCGCGTTTCCTTCCACCCCGGCTGGATCGCTTCCGCGCGCGGCGTCGATAGAGCCCCGGTCCTCGCCCCGCGCAGGGCGACTCGATCCCCGGATGTCCCGATCCCCGCTGAAGCGTGCCCTCGGCCCGCTGCGTCGCCTGCTTCGTCGCCGGCGCTCGCCGAGCGAGCAGGAGTGGCTGCGCCTGATCCTGCTCGTGCGCCGCATGCAGCGCGGCCAGCTCGCCGTCGCGACTCGCCTGGACGAGGTGCGCGAGCTGACCGGGGTGGTCGGCTCGTTCCGCACGGACTTCGGCACCCTCCACGATCAGCTGACGCAGGCGCGCATGTCGGCCGAGGCCCTCGAGCGCGGGCTGGCCGAGCGCCTCGGGCTGCTGGCGAACCTCCCCGACGCGGGCGAGGAGCGCGCGATGCTCGAGCGCCGCATCGTGACGCTCGACCGCCTCGCCGGCCGGCTCGAGTCCATCGCCGCCAAGGCGCCGGGCGCGCACACGATCGCGCTCGAGCTGTCGGACCAGGTCCAGCGCCTGAACGAGCTCGCGACGCGCATCGAGTCGGCGGCCGCGACCCAGGGCGCCCACGGCCAGGACGAGCTCGCGCGTCTCCACGCGCGCCTCCAGGAGCTGGTCGACGGCCTGGCGCGCGCCGAGCGCGCGCCGGCCCCGCCGCCGCCGGCGCCTTTCCCGCTGGAGGAGCTCGACCAGCGCTTCATGCTCATCGGCGAGCAGCTCGGCGACGTGCACGCCGAGGTGCGCAAGCTCGGTCCGCAGTCCGACGCCCACCTGCAGGAGAACATGCTCGCGCGCCTCGAGCGCCTGGCGACGCGGCTGGAGAAGTCCGGCCGCGGGCGGGGCGCCGGCGTCGCGCCGGAGGAGCTCGAGCCGCTGCTCGAGCGCGTGGCCGAGCTGACCGCGCGCCTCGACGGAGCCGCCGCGTGGCCCGCCAGCGCGGTTCCGGGCGGCGCGCCTGGCCCCGAGCTCCTCCAGGAGCTGGAGGAGCTGCGCGTCCAGGTCTCCTTCGAGCAGGAGGCGCGCCACGCGAGCGAGGCCGAGCTCACCGGCCTGCGCGAGCGCCTGCGCGCCGCCGAGCTCGCCAAGGTCGAGCTCGAGACGCGCCACGCCACCGAGCTGACCCAGATGGCCGACCACGTGTCGCGCCAGATCCAGCGCCTCGAGGACGACCTCAAGAAGAAGAAGCGCGGCCTCTCC
>DASVAP010000182.1:0-49553 GCA_036376275.1 Planctomycetota bacterium
TGCCCGGCAGGAGCAGCGCGCAGAAGGGCAGGTAGAGCCCCGCGATCGCGAAGACCCAGGCCGGGTGCAGGTCCTGCGCGGCCTCGATCCAGGCGCCGAGCCGGGCCCGCGCCGGCCACACGACCAGCACGAGCACGAGCAGTCCGGCCAGCGCGAGCAGCAGCGCGATGGCGGGCCGCCAGCGGTCGCCCGGGCTCGTCGGGCTCGGCCAGGTCGGGTCGGGCGCGCTCACGGGCGGGCGCGGACGGCCCCTCGCGAGCCCGTCCTCACCGCCCGGTCAGGACCGTGTCGTTCACCAGGCTCTTGACCGCGCGCACGATGCGCTCGATCGAGAACCCCAGCTTCTCGTAGAGCACGCTGGCCGGGGCCGAGGCGCCGAAGCGGTCGAGGCCGATGGCGATGCCGTGCTCGCCGATCCAGCGCGACCAGCCGAAGGTCGCGCCGGCCTCGATCGAGACGCGCGCGGAGACCTCGGGCGGCAGCACGGAGGCGCGGTAGGCCTCGGGCTGCTCCTCGAACAGCTCCCAGCTCGGCATGGAGACGACGCGCACGGGGATCTTGAGTGTGGCGAGCTCCTTCTGCACCGCCAGCGCGAGGTGCACCTCCGAGCCCGTCGCGATCAGCACCGCACGCGGGCTCTCGCCGGCCGGCGGGTCGGCCAGGACGTAGGCGCCCTTCTTGACCAGCTCGGCGCCCGGCAGCTTCGAGCGATCGAGCACCGGCAGGTCCTGGCGCGAGAAGACCAGCGCCGTCGGACGCTTGCTGGCCGCCAGCGCCAGCTTCCAGGCCTCGACCGTCTCGGTCGCGTCGGCCGGGCGCAGCACGAGCAGGTTCGGCATCGCGCGCAGCGAGGCCAGGTGCTCGACCGGCTGGTGCGTCGGGCCGTCCTCGCCCAGGCCGATCGAGTCGTGCGTGAACACGAAGGTCACCGGCAGGTGGTTCATCGCCGCCAGGCGGATGGCCGGGCGCATGTAGTCGGAGAACACGAAGAAGGTCGCCGTGAAGCTGCGCGCGCCGCCGTGGTAGGCGATGCCGTTCGCGATCGCGCCCATGGCGTGCTCGCGCACGCCGTAGTGGACGTTGCGGCCCGTGCCGCCGCGGCCCTCGAAGGAGCCCAGCTTCTCGAGCACGGTCTTGGTCGAGCCGCCCAGGTCCGCGTCGCCGCCGAACAGCGTCGGGATGCGCGCGGCGAAGGCGTTGAGCACCTTGCCGCCGGCGGAGCGCGTGGCGACCTTGGCGCCGGCCTCGAAGCGCGGCGCGGCGCTCTCCCAGCCGGAGGGCAGCTCGCCCGCCTGGGCGCGCTTCCACTCGGCCGCCAGCTCGGGATGGGCCTTGGCGTAGGCGGCGAGGAGCTCGTTCCAGCGCGCGTGGGCCGCGGCGCCGCGCGCGGCGGCCTGCTGGAAGTGCGCGCGCGCCTCGGCGGGCACGTGGAACTCGCCCGGGGCCTCCCAGCCGAGGGCTTGCTTGGTCGCCGCGACCTCCTCCTTGCCGAGCGGCGAGCCGTGGGCGGCGGCCGTGCCGGCCTTGGCGGGCGAGCCGAAGCCGATCGTGGTCTTGATCACGATCAAGGACGGACGCGCGCTCTCCATCCGGGCGGCGCGCAGCGCGCGGTCGAGCGCCTGCACGTCGTGGTCGCCGTCGCGCACGTGCTGCACGTGCCAGCCGTAGGCCTCGTAGCGCCGCGCCACGTCCTCGCTGAAGGCCAGCGAGCAGGGTCCGTCCAGCGAGACGTCGTTGGCGTCGTAGAGATACACGAGCTTCCCGAGCCCGAGGTGTCCGGCCAGCGAGGCCGCCTCGTGCGAGAGGCCCTCCATCAGGTCCCCGTCCGAGACCAGCGCGAAGGTGTGGTGGTCGACCAGCTCGAAGCCCGGGCGATTGAAGTGCGCCGCCAGGAAGCGCTCGGCCAGCGCCATCCCGACCGCGTTGGCCGTGCCCTGGCCCAGCGGGCCGGTGGTGGCCTCGACCCCGGGCGTCATGCCGAACTCGGGGTGCCCCGGCGTGCGCGAGCCCCACTGCCGGAAGGCCTGCAGCTCCGTCAGCGGGAGCTCGTAGCCGTAGGCGTGCAGCAGTGCATAGAGCAGCATGCTCCCGTGCCCGGCCGAGAGCACGAAGCGGTCGCGGTCCGGCCAGCGCGGGTCGGCCGGGTCGAACCTCAGGTGCCCCTGCCACAGCGTGTAGGCCATCGGCGCGGCGCCGAGGGGCAGCCCCGGGTGCCCGGAGTTCGCCTTCTCGACGGCGTCGATCGCGAGCGTGCGCAGGGTGTTGATGCAGAGGAGGTCGAGCGGAACGGTGGGCGGCATGGGCTGGGGCGGGGACGGAGGTGGGGCCAGGATAGGGAGGCCGTCGGCGCGAGGCACGCGCGCTCTCCGGGCCGAGCCGGGGCAGAACCGGCGGAAGTCTCTTCCCAGATCCGTCCGCCCGAGGTTCCATGGGGAGCAACGCGGTCCCTGGGAGGGGGACCACGGTCTGGTAGGCTTGACTTCCAAGGACCGGCGACGGTTGGCCGGAGACGCTTGCAGGATCCCGCAGCGATGTGCTCGCAACTCGCAGGAGAGCTTCGGCCCCATGGGGGGCGAGGCCTCGGCCGGCTCGTGCTGCTGGCGTCCGTCCTGGCCGCCGCGGGCGCCGGGGCCAGCGCCCAGCAGCGCTCGGGCGCCCGGATCCAGCCGAACGTGCTCCTGATCACCCTCGACGACGTCGGCACCGACAAGCTGGCGATGTACGGGGAGAGCGACGCCCCCCAGTACGCCCAGGCCCCCTACTGCGGGATCCTGGCGCACCCGCTGCCCTACCCGCCGACCCCGAGCCTCGACCGGCTGGCGGCGGGCAGCTTCCCCGGGCTCCTCGGGGGCGGGCTCCGCTTCGACCAGGCCTATGCCGCGCCGGTGTGCTGCGTGACGCGCGGCGCGCTCAACACCGGGCGCTACGGGCTGCGCAACGGCCTGGGGGTCGTCGACGACGGGGCCGGCTACCGCAAGCGCATGAAGAACTCCGAGGTGCTGATCGCGGAGCTCCTGCGCCAGGGGTTCGCTCCGGCGACGGCGCCCGGCGCGCCGCGGCGCTACCGCTGCGGGGCCTTCGGGAAGTGGCACATGACCGGGCTGGCGGTGTGCGATCCGGTGCGTACCAGCGACTTCTCGCACCCGATCCTGAACGGCTTCCACGTGTTCAAGGGCACGATGGGCAACCCGGGCGTGGCGGTCTCGAACCCGGGCGACCACTACGACTGGACGCAGGTGCTCTCGACGCCCACCTCGGTCGAGCTCCTGCGGCGCGAGGTCGGCGCGTCGGCCTTCGTCGGGCCGTTCCAGTTCTCGGCCGCCTGCACGGTCCCCGGCACGCTGGTGCGCACGACGAGCTACTCGCCCGAGAGCTTCACGGCCAGCGTGACGCGCGCCGACGCGGTCGAGTGGATCAACGCCCAGCCCAGCGCGCAGCCCTACTTCGCCTACGTCAACTTCCACGCGCCGCACTTCCCCTACCAGCTCCCGCCCTTCGAGCTGCTCTCGCCCGCGACGCGCGCCGCCCTGCAGGACCCCGGGAACTGCGGCGGGCCCTACTGCCCCGGGCAGGAGCACGGGACCGCCGGCAACTGCGGGTCGAGCAGCTGCGGGAACCTCTCCGGCTGCCCCTCGACGCAGATCCGGCTCTTCTACTCCGCGATGCTGGAGGCGGTCGACACCGAGATCGGCAACCTGCTGGCGCAGATCGACCCGGTCAAGCGCGCCAACACGATGGTCTTCATCGTGTCGGACAACGGCACGCCCGGGGCGGTGATCGAGCCGCTCCTGCACGACACGGGCCGCGGCAAGGGCACGATGTACGAGAGCGGCGTGCGCATCCCGATGCTGGTGGCCGGGCCGCTCGTCCCGCGCGGCGCGCACGCCACGGAGGCGCTGGTCCACGTGGTCGACGTGTGGCGCACCCTGGCCGACGTCACCGGCGCCAGCGAGACGCGCGCGGCACCGTTGCAGCCGCTCGACAGCATCAGCTTCCGCAACCAGCTCGTGCGGCCCGGCTCGCCCTCGGCGCGCACCGAGGTCTTCACGCAGGGCTTCGAGCTGCCGGGCGGCTACCAGCCGACCGAGGTCGGGCCCTACGAGCTCGGCTGCCAGGACCCGACCACGCCCGGCGTCTACGTCTGGGCGCCCCAGAACACCGGCGAGCACGGCCGCTCCCTGCGCGACGCGCGCTACAAGCTGATCGTGATCCAGACGGCCCCGGGGCAGGAGAGCCTGCCCGCCGGCACGCCCGACACGCCGCCGCAGTACCGCGAGGAGCTCTACGACCTCCTGCTCGATCCGGGGGAGACGAACGACCTCGCGCCGCTGGTCGGCACCGATCCGGGGGTCACGGCCGTCCGCGACCAGCTCCGCGCGCGGATCACTCAGCTCAGCGGCTTCTGAGCGGCGGCGGCCTGCGCCCGATTCCGGGGACCACCTTCCGGAATCGAGTCACGGAAACACGGAGGCTCACGGAGCTCCGGACCGATCCTGGATCGATGCTGGCTCGGTCCGGGCCGGTGCGCCCCGCGAGCGCTTGTCGGCGGCCAGGAAGCGGCACTCGAAGTGGCGCTGGCTGAGGGTCGCGACCAGCACCGCCAGCGCGGCCGTCAGGGCGAAGTCGAGCACCGGCCGGTGCGCCTCCAGGCGTGTGAGCCCGCGCTCGACCGCGTTGTGGCAGAGCATGTGCAGGAGGTAGATGCCGTAGCTGACGGTCCCCACGTGCACCAGCGGGCGCCAGCGCAGGATGCGCGCGAGCACGTGGTCCTCGCGCACCACGCAGGCCGCCACCAGGGCCGCCAGGGCCAGGTGCATGCCCGCCTCCGGCACCCACGGGCTGCGCCAGATCGCGAGCACCAGCGCCAGCAGGATCGCGGCCGTCCAGCGCCCGCCCAGGGTGCGCCGCAGGGTCGTGTGGCCGCGCCGCGAGTCGAGCGCCAGCGCCAGGAGTGCCCCGAGCAGGATCGCCGGCAGGAGCGAGAGGACCAGGGTGCGCAGGAAGCTCCCCGCCGGCAGCGCCAGGTCGAACAGGCCCACGCGCGTCAGGTAGGCGGTCAGGAGCAGGCTCGCGGCCGCGCCGGCCGAGGTGCGCGCGTCGCAGTGCTTCAGGAACAGCGGCCAGACGAGATAGAACTGCTCCTGGGCCGCCAGCGACCAGGCGAAGTAGAAGATCACGCGCTCGCCCTCGAGGCCGACGAGGAGGTTCGAGGTGAAGGTCGCGAAGGCCGGCAGGTTCTCGAAGAAGGCCGCCCGCGTCGGCCCCGGCGGCTCGAGCCAGGCGACCAGGACCACGTAGCCGGCCAGCGCCGCGAAGTAGAGCGGGTACAGGCGCCGCGCGCGCCGCGCGCGGAAGCGCGCCACGGCCACCGTGCCGGTCCGCTGCGCCTCGCGCACCAGGATCGTCGTCACCAGGAACCCGCTCAGCAGGAAGAACAGGTTCGCCCCGAGGCGCCCCGGGCCGCCGACCGTGTGGTGCCACAGGACCGCCAGGATCGCGAGCGCGCGCAGCCCATCGAGGGCGCCGAAGTGCCGCGAGGTGCGGTAGCGTGCGTGCTCGTCGGGCTCGGCGCGCGCCGCCGAGGGCAGGCGCAGCGGTTCCTCGGGCGGCGCGGGCCGCGCCGGCGCGAGCGGGCCGGCGACCCCGGGGCGGGGCGCGAGCAGCTCTCCAGGCGAGGACGCCGCCGTGACGCCGGCCGCGGCGTCGCTCGGCCGCTCGGGGATCGCGGGGTCGCTCGCCACTCGGGGGCCCCTCATCGGCCGCGCCGGGGGCGCGGGCGAAGGGAGAACCGGCGGGGCGCCTACGTGCGGGGCTTCCGGCCGCCGCCGCCGCCGCGCTCACGGGCCAGCTCGGCCTCGACCGCGCGCAGGTAGGCGCTCAGGTCCCGGCCAGGCTCGTCGGTGAAGCGCTCGTCGAGCAGCCTGACCTCGCGCATGCGGTCGGGGCGGAAGTTGCGGAAGTCGCGGCGCAGCTCGCACCAGGCTCCCGCGGTCCAGGTCCAGCCCCAGAAGGCGAGGCACAGGGGCCGCACGGTGCGCTCGCTCGCGCGGCCGCCCTCGTCCTCGTAGCGCAGGCGCAGCTTGCGCCGCTCGTCGATCGCGCGCCGCAGGGTCTCTAGGTGCGCGCGCGCCTCGCGCCGCAGCGAGCGCGAGACGTGCCACTCGGGTCGCGCGAAGGCGCGTCGCAGGCGCTCCGGAACCACCGCCTCGACCTTGGTCAGGACGCTGCGCGCGCGCCCCGCCAGGGCCTCGTCGCCGAAGGCCTGCACCATGCGCGCTCCGAGGACCAAGGCCCCGATCTCCTCGGCGTCGAACATCAGCGGCGGCAGGTCGAAGCCGCGCGCGAGGGCGTAGCCGACGCCGGCCTCGCCCTCGATCGGCACGCCGCTCGCGATCAGGTCGGCCACGTCGCGGTAGACCGTGCGCGGCGAGACCTCGAGCTCGGCCGCGAGCTGCGCCGCGGTGGAGAGGCGCCGCGCGCGCAGGAGCTGGACGAGCTGGAACAGGCGGTCGGCGCGGCGCACGGCGGGCGAGCGTCCCACTGTAGCCCGTGCGCCGCGCGCGCTCCCACCCCGGCCCGGAGCGGGCTCGCCCCGTCAGCCGAAGGACGGGTGATCGGCCGTCGGTCCGTACAGGGGCGGCAGCGGCACCCCCAGGAGGCGCAGGTACACGGTGAGCTGCCCGCGGTGGTGCACCGCGTGGTGCACGAGGATCTGGCGCAGGGCGTCCTTGCGCGGCTGGGTCATCAGCACGGTGGCCCCGTTGCGCATCGTCCAGGACTCCTCGAGGAAGCGGTCGTCGCGGCCGCGCAGGGCCGCCACGCTGGCGGCGTGGTTCTGCTCGAAGGCCTGCAGGAGCTCGGCCTGCGTCCGGGCCACGAAGGGCCGGTAGTCACCCATGGCGGCGAAGTCCATGGCCGGCTCGAGCATCGCGCCGGTCCAGGCCGGCGTCTCGGCCACGTGGCTGGCGAGCTGGGCCAGGCTCATCGACTTCTCGTGGGGCTTCCAGGCGAGCTCGGGCTCGGGCACGCGCGCGAGCAACGTGCGCGTCAGGGCGGCTTCGGCCTCGAGGTCGGAGACGAGATCGGCGGCGATCGACATGGGCTTCCTTGGCTGGAGTTCGTGGGGCGAGGAACGGGCTCGTCCCTCCTCGCCGCGTTCTACGCGACCCCTGTTGTCAGCGTGCTGTCAGCAGGCTCGAAGGAGCAGCGGCTTGCCCGCGGACGGTCCGGCGGAGACGATCCTGGTCATGTGGCTCCTCCCGCTCCTCCTCGCGTTCCTCCAGGAGCCGGCCACGCTGCCCGGCCCGTACCACGCGGGCCAGGAGGCGCGCTGGACCATCGAGCAGGCCGGGGAGCGCATCGGCGACGGCGCCGCGCGCTACGAGGGCGAGGTCGACCTCGGCGGCCTGCGCGCGCACCTCTTCCGCGAGCAGGTCCGCCTCGTGCTGGCGGCGCCCGGCAGCACCCTCGAGCAGCGCTTCACGATGGAGCTGTGGACCGGGGTCGATGGCCGCCCGCTGCGCTTCGACTTCCGCGCCCAGGTCGGCGACGCGCGCACCGTGATCGAGGGGCTGGTGGCGAACGGCCAGGTCGAGCTCGCCGTGCAGCAGGGGCCCGCTGTGCGCAGCCAGAGCTTTCCGCTCGCGCCCGAGGCCTTCCTGCTGGCGAACAACTTCGTCGGCCACATCGAGCTCGTGCTGGCGCTCTCGCCGGTCGAGGCCTCGCGCACGGTCACGCTCTTCTCGGTCAACCTCGGCCAGGCCTTCCCCTACGTCCTGCGCCGCGTCGAGGAGCTGCCCGGGGGCGCGATCCTGGAGGACTCCCTGGGCGAGCGCCTGCACTTCGTCGCTGGAAGGCTCGAGCGCGTCGAGATCCCGGCCCAGGAGATCGTCTTCCAGCGCGTCGAGGAGCCCGTGGCGCGCTTCGAGATCGAGCGTCCGACGCGGCCCGGCGCGGACGAGGGTCTGGAGCGCGAGGAGGTGCGCATCGACGACGGCCCGGTGTCCCTGGCGGGCACGCTCACGCGCCCGCGCGGCGCCACGGGGCGCCTGCCGGCGCTGACCTTCCTGTCCGGCTCCGGCCTGCAGGACCGCGAGGGCTTCGCCGCCGGCATGGACCTCGGCACGCACGAGATCCTCGACCACCTGACGCGCGCCGGCTTCCTGGTGCTGCGCGTCGACGACCGCGGCGCCGGGGAGAGCACCGGGCCGATGGAGGGCCTGACCTTCGACGACCTGGTGGCCGACGGCCGGCGCGTGCTGCACTACCTGCGCGCGCGTCCGGACGTCGATCCGGAGCGCGTCGCCCTGCTCGGCCACAGCGAGGGCGGCCTCAGCGCGCCGATCCTGGCGGCCGAGGGCGGGGTCGCGGCCGTGGTGCTGCTGGCGGCGCCGGGCCGGCCGATCGACGTGCTCTTGCGCGAGCAGCTCCTGGCCGGACGAGCCGCCGCCGGCGCCTCGGAGGCCGAGCTGGAGCGCTTCGGCCAGGAGATGGACGCTTTCCTGAAGGCGGTGGCGGCCGGCAAGCCGCCCCCCGCGGCCGGCCTCGCGCCCGAGCTCGCGGTCTTCGTGCCGCGCCACGCCTGGCTGAAGAGCCACATCGGGCGCGATCCGCTGGCGGTGCTCGCGCGCGTCGCCTGCCCGGTGCTCGTGCTGCAGGGCGGGTGCGACGTGCAGGTCCTGGCGGACCGGGACATGCCGGCCCTGGCGGGGGCCCTGGTGCAGCATCCCGATCACGAGGTGCGCCGCTTCCCGACCCTCGACCACCTCTTCAAGGTCGCCAGCGATCCGCCCAGCTCGCTCGACTACCTGCGTGCGCGCCCGGTCGACGCCGAGTTCCTGGCGGTGCTCACGGAGTGGCTCACGGCGCGTCTTGCGCCGGAGTGAGCGGTGGAGGCGCCCGCTCCCTCCGAGGGCTTCCACACGACGCGCTGGTCGCAGGTGGCGGCGGCCGGGGGCGACGACGCGGCGGCGCGCACGGCCCTGGAGGCGCTGTGCGCGCGCTACGGCTATCCGCTGTACGCCTTTGCGCGCCGCAAGGGCGCGGGCGCGGCCGAGGCCGAGGACCTGGTGCAGGGCCTATTCACGCGCCTGATCGAGAAGCGCGAGCTGCGCGGGCTCGCGCGCGAGAAGGGCCGCTTCCGCTCGTTCCTGCTGGCGGCGCTGCAGCACCACTGGGCGAACGAGCGCGACCGCGAGCAGGCCCTCCGGCGCGGCGGGGGAGCGCTCGTGCGCGCGGTCGACCTGGCCGGCGCCGACGAGCGCTTCGCCCGCGAGCCGGCGCGCGAGCTCACGCCCGAGCAGCACTTCGAGCGCGCCTGGGCCCTCGAGGTGCTGCGCGTCGCCACCGGGCGCCTGGCGGAGGAGTACCGCGCCAGCGGCCGCGCCGAGCTGTTCGAGGCCCTCAAGGGCGAGCTGGAGGGGGCCCACGTGCCCCACGCCGAGGTGGCAGCAACCCTCGGGCTCTCGCCGGGGGCGGTCAAGGTCGCCGCGCACCGCCTGCGCGAGCGCTTCGGGACGACGCTGCGGGCCCTGGTGGCCGACACCGTGGCGAGCCCGGCCGCGGTCGAGGCCGAGCTCGGGGCGCTCCTGCGCGCGCTGGAGGCCGGAAACTCCGCCGCCGCCCTGTAACCTCGGCCGTCGTTCGCTTCTCTTCCCGGTGTCGCGAGCCCCTGCATGACCGACGCCACTCCCTGCCCGCGCTGCGGCGCCCCGCGCACGCCCGCCGAGAGCCCCCAGGGCCTGTGCCCGCGCTGCCTCCTGGCCGAGAGCCTGGGCGTCGAGGGCAGCGTGGTGCTGAGCGCAGTCACGCCGACGGAGCCGCCGCCCACGGTCGCGGAGCTCGCCCCGCACCTCCCGCAGCTCGCGCTCGAGGGGCTGCTGGCGCGCGGCGGCATGGGGGCGGTCTACCGCGCCACGCAGAAGAACCTGGCGCGTCCGGTGGCGCTCAAGGTCCTCGACCGCGCCATCGCCGCGCGCCCGGGCTTCACCGAGCGCTTCGAGCGCGAGGCGCGGGCCCTGGCGCGGCTCACGCACCCGAACATCGTCACCGTGCACGAGCACGGCACGAGCGGGCCCTACACCTGGCTGGTGATGGAGCTGGTCGACGGCGCCAGCCTGCGGCACCTGATGCGCCAGGGCCGCGTCGCCCCGCGCGAGGCCCTGGCGATCGTCGTGCAGGTGTGCGAGGCGCTGCAGTTCGCCCACGACCAGGGCGTCGTGCACCGCGACGTCAAGCCCGAGAACATCCTGGTGGACCGGCGCGGGCGCGTGAAGATCCTCGACTTCGGCCTGGCCAAGGTGCTGGGGCGCGACACGGACTCGTTCACGCGCACCTCGCAGGTGCTGGGCACGCCGCACTACATGGCGCCCGAGCAGTGGGAGCGGCCGCTCGAGGTCGACCACCGCGCCGACATCTTCGCCCTGGGGGTGGTCTTCTACGAGCTCCTGACGGGTGAGCTGCCGATGGGCCGCTTCGCCCCGCCGAGCCAGAAGGTCGCGCTCGACGTGCGCCTCGACGGGGTCGTGCTGCGCGCGCTCGAGAAGGAGCCGGAGCTGCGCTACCAGCAGGCGAGCGAGGTCAAGACCGACGTCGAGCGCATCCGCGGCACGGAGCGCGGCGCCGTGCCCGAGCCTACGGCCGGCAAGGCGCCCGCCGCCGCCCCGACCGCGCGCGGCCGGCGCCGGGCCCAGGAGGAGCGCCTGCAGGCCCGCCGTGACGAGCGTGAGTCCGTGCGTGGGCGCAGGGGCCCTGTCGCAGCGCTGCGCTCCGGGCTCGACGAGCTCCTGCGCGGCGTCCCCTCACCGGTGCGGCTCCTGATCGGGCTGCACATGCTCTTCCTGATCCTGGCCGCGCTGCTCGCCCTGGTGGCGAGCACGGGCTTCGACTTCTGAAACCGAGACCTCCATGCAGTTCAGCGGCACCGGCCCTCTGTTCGTCTTCCTGGCCTTCCTCACCTCGGTCCTCGGCCTGGTCACGACGGTCTTCTGGGTCATCGTCGGCTGGCGCGCGATGCGGGCCCACGAGGAGATCGTCGCGGCCCTCAAGGAGCTGCGCGGCCCGCGCGCGTGACGCTACCCGGCGCCGCGAGGAGCGTGCGCCGCGGAGCGCAGTCGGGCTGGCGCCCGACTGCGGATCCGCGCCGGTCCCGCGGACGGCGCAATCTGGCCCGATCCTCCGGTCGGGCTAGTCGGCGCGCAGCAGGCGCACCGTGTCGTCCATGGGCAGCGCGAAGAGCGCCGCGCCGTCGCGGGCCCAGGCGGTGAACCACACCCCGGCCGAGTAGGTCGTGCGCAGCAGGACCTCGGCCGAGTCCGCGCGCCAGAGCTCGAGCGTGCCGTTGGAGAGCCCGGCGGCGATGCGTGTGCCGTCGGGAGAGAAGGCGAGGTGATGGACGCCGCTCGCGGCCTCGTGGGGTGCTCCGAGCGGGGCGCCGGTGCGCGCGTCCCAGCGGCGCAGCTCGCGTCCGCTGGCGCTCAGCAGCTCGCCGCCGCGCGGGTGGAAGCTCAGCGCGACCTGGCCGGCGGCGTGGCCCTCGAGGACGCGCACGAGCGTGCCCGCCGCCACGTCCCACAGGCGCACGCGCCCATCGGGATGGCCGGCCGCGAGGCGTGAGCCGTCGGGCGAGAAGGCGAGGTAGCCGACGCGCCCGCCGTCGCCCGGCAGGGTCACGGCGGCGGTGCCCTCGGCGACGGAGTGCAGCACGAGCGCGCTGCCCTCGCCCGGGGCCGCCACCCGCGTCCCGTCGGGGCTGAAGCGTGCGCACAGCACCTGGCCGCCCAGGCTGGCGAGCTCGCGCACGAGCGTGTGCGCCTCCGCGTCCCACAGCACGACGCGCCCGTCGTTGCCGGTGCTGGCGAGGAAGCGCCCGTCGGGGCTCCAGTCGACGCCGACCCCGGACTCGCGGTGCCCCGTCCAGCGCGCCAGCTCGCGGCCGGTCGCGACTTCGAGGATGCGGATCGGGCCCTCCCAGCCGGTGACGACCGCGCGCGTTCCGCTCGGATCGAGGGCCAGCGAGTAGGCGGTCGGGGCGCCGCGCCAGGCGTCGCGCTCGGGCGCGAGCGCGGCCAGGTCCCAGCGCCGCAGGGTGCCGTCGGCGCCGCCGGTGAAGAGCTGCGTCCCGTCGGGGCTCGCGACCACGCTCTGCACGCTGCGCTCGTGCCCGTGGTACTCGGCGAGACAGCGCCCGCTGGCGCGCTCCCACAGGCGCAGCGTCAGGTCCGCGCCGACCGTGGCGAGGCGCGCGCCGTCCGGCAGGTAGACGACGTCGTTCAGCTCCTTCACGGCCGCGAGCGAGGTCGTGTCGAGCGTGCCGAGCAGCGCCTGCGTTTCCGCGTCGTAGCGCCGCGCGCGGCCGTCGGCGTAGGACACGACCAGCTCCCGCCCGTCCGGCGCCCAGGCCAGGTCGCGCACGGCCTGGTAGTCGTCGTTCTGCGGGGGGAAGAGGCGCACCGGCGCGCTCCACTCCCCGACGCGCCACAGGGCCACGTCGCTGTCCCAGGTCCCGGCCGCGAGCTGGCTCCCGTCCGGGCTGAAGGCGATGGCGGTGATCGGCTTGACGCCGTGCTCGAGGTGCTCGAGGCGCTCGCCGCTCGCGGCGTCCCACAGGTTGACGACGCCCCACACGCCGCGCTCGGCGCTGCGGTCCCAGGAGCACACCGCCAGCAGGCTCTCCGGGCCGAGGTCGAGGGCCGCCACGCCCTTGCCATTGCCGGGCAGGACGCGCTCCTCGCGCCCGCTCGCGACGTCCCACAGGCGCACCGTGCCGTCGGAGGAGGCGGTGGCGAGCCGGGCGCCGTCGGGCGCGAAGTCCGGCGACCACACGGCGGCCGTGTGGCCAGCGAGGACGTGCCGAACCGCTCCCGTGCGCGCGTCGATGAGCTTGGCGGTCCCGTCGCCGGAGGCCGTGGCGACCAGCATGCCGTCGGGCGACACGGCCACGTCGGTGATCGTGCCCTGGTGCAACGCATGGACGGCCGCGCTGCGCTCCGCCTGGCTCGCGAGGTAGCGCCACTCGAAGCCGCGGTGGGCCTCGGGCGCCTCCGCCAGCCAGCGCTGCGCCTGGTCGGTCTCGTGCAGGCGGAGCGAGGCCTCGGCGGCCTTGACAGCGGCCCCGTAGAGACGCCAGTCCAGGGGACGCTCGGCCGCGCCGGCGGCCTGCAGGCAGAGTGCGATGAGGCTCAAGCGCCCTCGAGGTGCGCCTTCAGGCGCTCGAAGGCCGCGCTCCAGCCGGCGCGCAGCTCGTCGGCGTCCCGGCGCGCCTGGATGCGCGTGTGGTTGAGCGTCAGGCCGGTCTTGCCCGCCCCCTTGGCGGCGAAGAGCACCTCGACCTGGCTGCCCGGCGCGCGCGTCGCGTGCTGCCAGGCGAGGCGCAGGTCCTTGCCCGGGCGGATGCGCGTGAAGCTGGCGCGGTCGCCGTCGGCGTTGGCGAGCGTGCCGCCGTCGCCGAACTCGATCTTCGTCTTCGGTCCGAGCCAGCGGTCGAGGTCCTCGGCCTTCCCGAAGGCCTGGAACACGCGCTCGAGCGGCACCGCGATCGTCTTCGTGGAGCAGATCGAGTAGCCCTTCGGCTGCCCGTCCTTCTCCTTCGCGCCGCGCGCGCGCTCGTACTCGACCACCACCGTCGTGGCCCACCACTCGTCGAGCTTGTCGGCGCCGTAGATCGCGTTGACGAGCTCGCGCCGGCCCTTGGCGAGGCCGCCCAGGCCGTCGAGGTGCTCGAACCACTGCGACAGGGTCTTGCCGGTCTTCTCGCGGACGGTGGCGTCGGTCAGGGCGGGCGTGTCGGTGGCCGGGGGCTTCATGGGGCTGGGGCGGGTTCAGGAGAGCTCGGTGGAGTGCGACGGGACGTCCTCGCCCGTCGTGGGGGGGGACCAGGCACGGCCCTCGGCCAGCAGGCGCTCGACGTAGTCGCGCAGCGTGACGATGGCCGCGTCGTAGGCCTCGAAGTTCCGGTAGGTGCGCGCGAGCATCACCGCGCCCTCCATCGTGG
The DNA here is from genome assembly GCA_036376275.1 of Planctomycetota bacterium. Lineage (GTDB taxonomy): Bacteria > Planctomycetota > UBA1135 > UBA1135 > JABFRZ01. The sequence continues at coordinate 13,991 of DASVAP010000182.1, forward strand.
TCAGCACGAACACGGCCAGCTCGCGCGGCACGATGCGCTCCGGCAGGCGCTCGCGCGCCTGCTCGAAGCAGGCCTCGATCGCCGCCAGCCAGTTGTCGAAGTTCTCGGCCAGCAGGCGGCGGATGTTCGGGTGCGTGTTGCCGAGCTCGAGCACCAGGTTGCCGATCGGGCAGCCGTGGTCGAACTCGGTCACGATCAGCATCTGGCGGTAGCCCGCCAGCAACCCGAAGACGCGCTCGAGCGGGTCCGAGACGCGCTCCCAGATCGGCTGGAGCACCTCCGGGTGGAGCAGCTCCTTGCGCCGCTCCAGGGTCGCCGCGAGCAGGTCCTCCTTGGTCGGGAAGAAGTAGTAGAGGCTGCCCGGGTTCGCTCCGGCGCGCTTCGCGACCTGGGCCAGGCCGGTGCGCTCGTATCCCTGGAAGACGAAGAGCTCCATGGCCGCCTCGATCAGTCGCGCGCGGGTGTCGGGCGGGGGCATGGGCCTTGGTTGGTTGGCCAACTTACAGGCTCCCGCGAGCTCTGCAAGGGGCTTCCAGCGCTTCCTCGCCGCCCTCTCGAGCCGGTCCGGCCCCGGCGGGCCTCAGAGACCGTGTAGGAATCGGAAGGCGCGCGAGGATCGCGCGCTCGGCCGATCCAGAGCCCCCGCGCCAAGGATGCCTGCGGCATCCAGTGGCCCGGCGGCTCAGCTCCCGACCTCGGCCACCTGCCCCTCCTCGGTCAGCTTGCGCGTCCCGGCTCCGCCGCGCCAGCCGCGCCCGTCCCACACCAGGCGCGAGCCCTCGTCGAGGGGCACGGCGAGCAGCGGCCGGAAGCGCCGAGCGAGCAGCAGCACGCGACGCGGCTCGTCGAGCTTCAGGCGGTGGCGCGCGTGGGGCAGGGGCAGGATGCCCGGCACGAGGCCGAGGCCGGTCTCGAGCACCTCGGCCGAGCCCTGGCCCTGGGGCGGGCTCTCGTGGAACAGGACCACGCGCTCGGAGAGCGCCATCGCGCCGGCCGACCAGGTCACGAGCGCGCGCGGGCCCAGGAGCTCGGGGAAGGCGAACAGGCGCAGGCAGTCGAGCAGCACCGCCACGTGCCCGCCGGCCACGCACACGACCGGGCAGTCGTCGAGCTCGCGCTCGACCTCGGTCCGCTGGCGCTCGACCGCCGGACGCTCGAGCGGCTTCCAGCGCGCCACGAACTCGTCGCGGATCGCGCCGACGCGCGCCTCGTGCTCGGCGTCGAGGGTGCGCAGGGTCTCGATCGCGCCGGCGCGCTCCTGGGCCAGCAGGTCGGCCGCGTTGGGGCGCGGCTCGCGCCGCAGGAGCTCGCGCGCGGCCTCGAGCGCATGGGCCACGCGCACCCGGTAGAGCTCCTGGACCTCGCGCAGCCGCTCCGTGCGCCAGCGCGCGCCGGTGCGCAGCTCGCGGTCCGCGTGCACGGCCGCGTCGGTGCGCTCGTGGAGGCGCAGGTTGACGCTCCTCTGCCACAGGTGCTCGTGCAGCTCCGCGTCGTCGCCCTCGCGCTCCTCCCAGCCGGCCGTGACCGTGGCGATGCGCGCGCTGCGCTCGAGCCCGAGGTGCTCGAGCGTCGCCCCGAGCGTGCGGCTCAGGCGCTGGGGACCGAGGACGGCGAGCGTGCGCTTCACGGCGGCAGTCTCGCCTGTCGCGGGGCCCGGGGGTAGCTCTCGGCTCGCACGCCCGTGCCGTGAACCCGGCCTGCACCCCTGGTGGATCCAGCCCCCGGGGGGTAGTCTCGGCCCGTCGTTGCGGCTTGCCCGGAAACCACGAGCCCCACGGAGGGCGAGATGGGCTGGAACTCGGTGGTGTCGATGGCGCGGATCGGGCTGGGTCTCGCGCTGGGGGGCCTCGCGGGGGCCCAGACGCTGAGCGACGTGCGCGGCACCCTGCGCGACCGTCTGGGGTCCGGGTTGCACGCGGTCGGGGACTTCGACGGCGACGGGGCGCCCGACGTGCTCGTGGCTGCCGACCAGAAGGGCAAGGGGAGCGCGCTGCCGGGGTACACCCAGGGGGTCGTCGAGATCCGCTCCGGCCTGGACGGGCGCGTGCTCTTCCGCGTCACCGGTGACGACTACCAGGCGCTCACGGGGCAAGCCCCGGGGGCCGGCTTCGGCGTCGAGGCGATCCTGGTGGGCGATCTGGATCAGGACGGCGTCGGGGACGTGCTCGTGGCCCACGGCAACCCGAAGGCCCTGCGCATGGCGGCGGCCTTCTCCGGCGCCAGCGGGGCGTTCCTGTTCGAGGTGGTCGACCCCTACGCGAACACCGACTTCGGGTCGCCGATGCTGCCGCTCGGGGACGTGCTCGATCCCGCCGGCAATCCCATCCCGGACGGCACGCCCGACTTCGCCATCGGGGCACCGGTCAACCCCGTCAGCCAGGGCATCTCGACCTATCCCGGGCGCGTCTACTTCTACTCGGGCGCCACGCCGCAGAGCGGGCCGGTCTTCTTCGTCTCCGGGGTCTTCCCGCGCATCGCCTTCGGTCACTCGATGACCCTCGTGGACGACCTGGATGGCGACGGGATCCCGGCCCTCGCCGTGGGCGCCCTGGCCGGTGCCTACGTCGACATCCTCGACGGCCCCGGCTACACGTCCCTCATGGTCCTGAACGCGCCCTTCGCGCCCGGCTCCGGGTTCGGGGCCCACGTTGCCCACCTCGGCGATCTGGACGGGAACGGACGGGGCGAGCTCGCCGTGGGCGCGCCCGCGGCCCGCGGCTTCGATGGTCGCGTCGTCGTGTACACGCTCGATCCCGCAGGTGCCACCGAGCTCGTGCGGCTCGCTCCGCCCACGGCCACGCCTGGCCTCGGCTTCGGCACGACCATCGCCGGCCTGCCGGTGGATCCGGCGACGAACCGCGGCCTGCTCGACCTCGACCACGACGGGCAGCCCGACCCCTTCCTGGACTGGAACCACGACGGCGTGCCCGACATCGTGGTCGGGGCCAACGGTTTCCGCGCGCCCGGGGACGTGCGGGCGGGGGGCGTGTTCCTGCTGCAGGGAGCGATCGGGCGGCCTCCGCTGGTGGACCGGGTGATCCACCAGGGGCCGGCGCCCCTGCGCGGATTCTCGTTCCTCCCCAGCAGCGTGCCGCAAGCGGGCGAGACCCTCGGGGACCGCGACCGGGTGCTGCTGCTCGGGAACGCGCTGGGTGAGAGCCAGCCGCTCCTCGCGCTGGCCACGCCCAACGACGAGAGCAATTCCGGGCAGCTCGCCGTCCTGCGCACGGCCTTCGCGCACTTCGACGACGACACCTTCTCGATCGCGGGCGACGGCGTGGGCACGAGCCGCGAGCTCCGGCTCGACTTCGGGCCGGCCCACGCGGGGCGCACCTACTACCTGCTCGGCACCACCGCCGGCGCGCAGCCGGGCCTCGCCTTCCAGGGCTTCACGCTCCCGGTGAACGACGACGGCCCGGGCGGGCTGCTGCGCCGGATGGCCACGCTGCAGCCGGGCGGAGCGCCGCTCGCCTTCTCGCACCTGACCGGCACGCTCGACGGCAACGGGCGCGCGACGATCGACATCGTCGTCTCGGCTCCGACCGCCGGCCATCCGTGGTTCGCCGTGCCGCGCCACGACTACGTCGCCGTGCTCGCGCACCCCACGCGGCCTGCGCGGCTCGGCCTGGTGGGCGCGCCGACGGCGCTGCACATCGAGTAGCACGCAGCGCGGCGATCGTCAGCGCGCGCGGAGCTCCAGCCCGTCCGCCGACAGCAGGAACAGGCTCGTGTCCGTGGCCGCGAGGCCGAAGAGGCGCGGGCCGGGCTCGCGCGCGAGCTCCGTCCCGGAGAGGGGCGCGAGCACGCGCAGGCCGCTCGCACCGGGCAGCAGCAGCGCCTCGCCCTCCAGCCGGCCGCGCACGCTGGCGCGCTCGCCCGGCTCGTACCAGGCCAGGCGCCACGGACCCGGGCCGGCGAGCCCACCCTCGCGCCGGAAGGCGGCCGCCCCCGTGCCGCCGAGCCAGACGAGCTCGCCGCGCACGCCGATCAGGTGGTCGAGCTCGAGCTTCGCCTCCGGCTGGACGAGGGCCTGGAGCTCTCGGGCGGAGACCGAGGCGCGCCGCACGCCGGTCGCGAGGTCGAAGGCGATCAGCTCGGTGCCGTCGCGCGGCGTGACCCACAGGAGGTCCCCGTCCAGCACCGGCGGGCTCGTGCGCCAGGTGGTTCGCCGGGGGGGCGGGCCGTAGCTGCGCACCTTCGGCAGCGGGATGGCCTCGTAGTCGATCGACCAGAGGATCTCGCCGGTTCCCAGCGCGAGCGCGGCCACGCGGCCCAGCCCGGTCGCGGCGAGCACGCGCGAGGCATCGGGGCTGACGGCCAGCGGCGCGGCGACGAACTCCACGCTCGCGTAGCCGAAGGATCCGCGCGGAGTCTGGCCGCGCTGCACGAACGTGCTCCACAGCAGGGCACCCGTGGCGAGGTCGTAGGCGGCCACGTGATAGTCGATGCTGGACTCGTCCGCGCTGCACGGCACCAGGACCCGCATGCCGGCCACGAGCGGCGCTCCGCACACGTTCATGCGCTGCGGGAACGAGCTCGCGGAGAGGTCTCCGGGCGCGGCGTGGCTCCACAGCGGACGTCCGCTGGCGAGCTCGAAGGCGTGCAGCCGGCGCTCTGGCATGGGCACCGATACCGGGATCCCCTGCCAGTCGTCCGCGGTGCGCCGCGCGCGCGGGAGCTGCAGGGCCGCCACGGCCACGCCGCTCCCGCTGGCGGGAGCGACCAGCAGCGCCTCACGGTCGAGACCGAGCCACAGGTCGGGCTTCAGCCCGGGCAGGAGCTGCTCCCAGCCCTCCGGCGGCGGGCTCGACCAGAGGAGCGCGCCGCTCGCCGCGTCGAGGGCATGGAGGCGCAGGCTCGTCGACACCAGGACCACGCGGCCGTCCAGGACCGGCACCAGCTCGGCCGAGCGCCCCTGGTCGGTCTTGGCCTGGAGCGGGGTCAGGTCGAGGCGCGTGCGCTGCGGCTCTGCGCTCTCGCGCTGCGCCGGGATGCCGGGAGCCAGCCCCACCAGGCTCGCGATGCACAGCGGAAGGATCTGGATCCGCACGCGGGCTTCCCTGCCCGCCAGCATACCGCTGGGCGGGCAGGGTGCGGACGAGCAGGCGCGCTACGGCCCGAGGCGCGCGAGGGCCGCGTAGACGTCCTGCGTCGCCCGCTCCTCGGCGCCCGGCCAGTTCTCGGGCAGGTGCGCGGGCACGAGCGGGATGCGGAAGACCGGCAGGCCGTCGGCGCGCAGGCGCAGCGGCCCGTGGCCGTGGAACTCGCCGACGCCGCGCTCGGGGCCGGACGGGCGCGGCGGGCGGCGCTGGGCGCGGCGGTAGCCCGAGGGGAAGCGCACGATGTTCACGCGGCGCGGGATGCGGCGGGGATCCAGGCTCGGCCAGCGCGCGAGCGCGACGCACAGCGGCACGAGCAGCGTCAGCGGCGGCACGAGCATCAGCGTCGCGAGCAGCGGCGGCAGGCCGGTGCGCTCGAGCACGACCAGCCAGATCGCGGCGTGGATCCCGGCCAGGAGCACGAGCGCGACGATCACGATCGGCTGGCCGAGCAGCGCGAAGAGGGGTGCGCGGACGTCATCGAAGAGCTCGTATCGCATGGTTCTCCTCCTGGCGGGGCTCCCTTCTGCTCCGCGTGGCGCGCCTCTTCGACGGAGTGCTGCGCGGGGATTGAGAGGCGGACGCAGGCCTGACGGTGGGCGAGAGGTGCCGTTACGGAGTGCGCCGTTGCTTCTGCGCACTGGAAAGGGGTTCGTCCGGCAAGGAAGGCGCGTGACGGGCTTCGCCGCGCGGCCCGCGGCCTCCGGCCGCGGGCCCGCGCGGCTCAGCCCGCCACGATGCGCAGCTCGGTCCCGATGCGGTCGGCGATCTCCAGCGTGAGCTCGAGGTTCGGATGGCGCGCGACCAGCCAGCCGTCGCCGACGACGCTGTTCTGCCAGTCGCGGCGCGGCGCGCCGAGCGGGTTGAGGTCGACCACCGGGATGTGCTCGCCGTGGCGCGCCAGCAGCGCCTCGAGGCCCTCGTAGCGCAGGATGCGGCCTGCGCCGACGGCGCGCTTGAAGACGCAGGCGGCGTTGTACTTCTTGCGCGTCGGCTGCGACAGGCGCCCGTAGCACACGGCCTCGGCCCAGCCGGCGAAGAAGTCGGCGTCGCAGGAGTAGTTCATGCCGTGCACCAGGCGCGCGCCCGGCGGCCGTGCGCCGATCTCGCCGAAGACGGCCTCGCCCTGGGGCGTCAGGAACCACTCCATGTGCGTGTAGCCGCTCTCGAAGCCGAGCGCGCGCAGCACCTCACGCCCGAGCGCGCGGCCCCCGGCCAGGTGCGGCACGTCGAGGTCGCGTAGCACGACCGACTGCGAGCTGACCCACTCGTTCAGGCGCGCGATCAGGGGCTTCGGGCGGTACCAGCAGACGTTCTGGAACAGCACGTCGCCCTTGGCACAGATCGTGTCGAAGGTGAACTCCTCGCCCTCGACGTACTCCTCGACCGAGACCTCGGGCACGTGGCGCGTGCGCTCGAGCACGCGCGCGAACTCGGCCGCGTCGCGGGCCGTGTAGGTGTCGGCCGAGCCGGCCCCGGCGATCGGCTTGACGATCAGCGGGAAGCCGATGCGCTCCTGGGCCGCGCGCGCCTCGGCCACGTTGCGCGCGCGCGCGTGGCGCGGCGTGCGCACGCCGGCCGCGTCCAGGGCCGCCTTCATCGCCTCCTTGTCGCGGAAGCGCGTGGCCGTCGCCACGTCCATGCCCGGCACGCCGAAGGCCTCGCGCAGCCGCGCGGCCAGCACCACGCCCGGCTCCCACAGGCACTCGACGCGGTCCAGCGTGCGTCCGCGCAGCCAGCCGCGCACCGCCGCGACCATCGCGCCCTCGTCCCACAGGTTCCCGACCTGCAGGTAGTCCGCCAGGGCCGTGCGCGCCTCGGCGGGCAGCGCGGCGGCCGGCTGGTCGCCGACCCCGAGCACGCGCGCGCCCACCTGGCTCAGGCCGCGCGCGAAGTGCGGCATCTCGGCCGGATAGCCGGGGGAGAGGAACAGGACGGTGGGGGGCATGGGGACTCCTTCGCGCGGCGGGGGCGAGCGAGACGATATCCGGGGCCACGCGCTCTGGCGACCGGAACGCGCAGGACACGCAGCCCCACGGAGGGCGGCGCCGGAGCGAGGATCGCTCCAGGCACGGCGCGTCGCCGTGCCCTCCGACCTCAGACCATCTCGATCTTCACCAGCTCGACCGCCCGGGCCAGCGCCTGGCGCACGACCTCGGTCTCCGCGTGGCGCACGATCACGTAGCCCTCGCCCTCGTAGCTCTCCGACTTCGGCTGGCCCGGGCGCGGCACGCGGCCCTGCACGACCAGCTCGCCCAGCTCGCGCTGCAGGGCCTCGACGCCGGTCACGCGGCCCACGCGGCTGCCGCCCTGTCCGCGCAGGAAGAGCGCGCCGACCGACCAGTTGCGCGTCGGCGGCGTGAAGCGCTCGAAGACCATCAGCTCGGCCCAGGCACGATAGAAGTCGAGGTCGTGGGCGAAGGAGAGCAGCGTCGTGAACTGCGCCCCCGGCGGCCGCGCGCCGACCTCGGAGATCGCCAGCGAGCCGTCCGGGCGCGCGAACCACTCCAGGTGCGAGAGGCCCGTGACCATCCCCAGGGCCTTCAGGGCGCGCTGGCCCTCGCGCCGGATCGGCTCGTAGACGTCGCCCTCGACGTGGCGCGGCAGGACCACGCACCACTGGATCCAGGGGTTCTCCATGACCTCCAGCGGCCCCGGCGTGTACTCGGAGATCGAGCTCCACAGGAGCTCGCCGTGCAGCACGACCGAGTCGAACGAGTGCTCCTTGCCCTGCACGAACTCCTCGAGCAGCAGCGGGTCCTCGGGCCGCGGCGGGAAGGCCTCCAGCCAGGCGTCGAGCTCGGCGCGCGAGTCGATGCGCTGCGTGTTGCGCGCGCCGGCCCCGGCCGGGGGCTTGGCCACCAGCGGCAGGACCTCGCGCGCGAAGGCGTGGGCCTCGGCGGCCGTCGTGCACAGGCGATGGCGCGCGCAGGGCACGCCGTTCTTGCGCAGGACCTCCTTCATGCGCGCCTTGTCGCGGAAGTTGCGCGCCTCGGCCAGGTCCATGCCGCGGATCTGCAGGCGCTCGCGCACCGTGGCGAGCGGCTCCTGGAGCTGCTCGAGCACGCCCAGCAGGCGCTCGACCTTGCCGCCGAAGTGGCTGGCGACGTTGCGCACCGCGCGCTGGACCTGGTCGGGATCGAGGCAGTCCTGCACGCGCTCGAAGGCCTGCATGCGGTTGCCGATCTCGCGCACCAGGACCTCGCCGGGCTCCTGGGAGACGATCCCCAGGCGCACGCCGGGGAGCTCGCCCACCTTGCGCGCGAAGCGCAGCGTGGTCTCCATCGCGTAGGGGGCCACGAAGACGACGTTCATGGCGGCGGATTGTAGGGGCACGCCGCGGGCAGGGACAGGTGGGACGGGTCACGGCCCGCGCTCGGAGACACGCAAGAGAGGCGGAGCGCGCGGAGGGCGAGCAGGACGAGCGCTCCTGCTCCTCCTCGTCCCTCACCTCGGCCAGACGTCCGAGAAGGTCATGTCCCGCAGCGCGAGGATCTCCTCCGGCAGGTGCCGGCTCGCCTCGCGCCAGGCCTCGGCCGCGCGGTCCTTGACGCCGCCGGCCCAGGCCAGGTTCGCGCGCTGCAGCGCGCAGGCGCCGAGCGGGTGCCCGCCTGGCCGGCCCGGGAAGAGCTCGCGCGCGCCGGCCCCCGCCACGACGCGCGCGCTCAGGTGGATCCAGTCCGCGTAGCGGAAGCTGCCGAGGTCCGCCGGCGAGATGCGCGCGGCGACGAACTCGTAGTAGGGCTGCGCGTCGCGGTGCGGGCGCGGCAGCGGGCCCGTGAAGGCCGCCGCGGCCGGGCCGAGGTACATCAGCCACAGCGCGCGCGCGTCGGTCACCCAGGGGTCGTCGACGCCGAGCGCGGCCAGCTCGCCCGCGCGGCGCTCGATCTCGGCCACGCCCGGGAGCCGCCCGTTGCCGCCGATCAGCCCCACGACCGGGAAGTGCGGGCGCAGGTGCGGGCGCCACAGCGTGCCCTCGGGGAACTCGGCGAGGAACGTGGCCAGCACGATCGCGAGCATCTCGCCCTCGAGCTGGTAGACCGGCAGCCACTGGCAGAAGATCCCGCGCTCGGTGAGCCGCGCGCGCACGTCGTGGTAGTGCTCGCGCGTGTACATCGAGGCCGCCCCGGGCGTGTAGGGCACGAAGCAGTCCTCGACGATCACGTCGTAGTGTGTCCTGGTGGCGCGCAGGTGGTTGCGGCCGTCCTCGGTCACGAGCTGCGCGCGCGGGTCGGCGTGCACGCCGCGGTTGAAGGGCGCGAAGTGCGCGGCGGCCAGCTCCTGGACCTCCGGCACGATCTCGATCAGGTCGATGCGCTCGACCGGGTGCAGCACGGCCGCGCCCGCCACGCCGCCCGTCGCGCTGCCGACGAAGGCCACCGTGCGCGGGTCGGGGTGCAGGAGCAGCGGCAGGTGACCGGTGCGCTCCGAGAGGCGCACCTCGCGCGAGTCGCCGAACTGGTAGACGTCGTCGATCTTGATGCGGCGGTTGCCGTCGGCGCTCTCGACCACGCTGACGAGGCCATGGGCGCCCTCGCGCAGCGCGAGCAGGCGCTCGCCCGCGCGTAGCGTGACGCTCGGCGTGTGCCAGGGGTCGCGCCCGGCGAGGGCCAGCCCCAGGGCGGCGAGGGCCGGCAGCGCGAGCGTCGCCGCGCGCGCGCGGGCCGTACCCGGCACGACCAGCGCCGCGCTCGCGTACAGCACGCCGAGCCAGCCGATGGAGCTCCACAGCCCCAGCCACGGCAGGAGCAGGAAGCTCGCGCCCAGCGAGCCGAGGATCCCGCCCAGCGTGTTCGCCGCCAGCAGGCGCCCGAGGCGCGCCCCCGCCGGCCCGGCCGACGCCAGGCGGAAGGTCAGCGGGAACACGACCCCGGCGCAGAGGAACGCGGCGAAGCCGGCCACCAGCGCCGGCGGGCCGAGCCCGCGCACGATCCACGGCGTCGCCAGGACCAGCGCCGCCGTCAGCGCCAGGCCGAGGCGCAGCAGGGTCGCGCTCGTGACGCGCCCCGCGCTGGCCGAGACCAGCGCCGCGCCCGCCGCCAGCGCCAGCAGCACCGCCAGGAGCACGAGCCCGAGGGTGTAGGCGCTGTGGGAGTAGAGCTGCCCGAGGGCGTGGATCAGCAGCACCTCGAAGGCCAGCACGCCGAAGCCCGAGGCGAAGGCCAGCCAGGTCGCGCCGGCGTCCGGGCGGGGCCCGGTGGCGGAGGCAGGCATCTCCGGCGCCCGCCCGGGCGTCGAGGTCCCCGTCGGCGCCAGCGCGAAGCTCGCCAGCGCGATCGCCGTGCTCGTCGCCAGCGCCGCGCCGTAGGTCGCGGGCAGGCCGATCCACTCCGGCCCCAGCAGCGCTCCCAGCACCGCTCCGGCCGCCGCGCCCAGCGTGTTCAGGGCGTACAGCCGGCTGCCGTCGCGCCCGAGCGAGCCGTGGGAGCCGAGCAGCGCCGTCGCCAGGAACGGCAGCGCCGCGCCGAGCAGGACCGAGGCCGGCAGCACCGCGAGCGCCGCCAGGGCCAGCTTGAGCGCGATGAAGGCCCAGCGCTCGTCGCCGAGGCGCGCGTACAGCGCCGGATAGAGCGGGTCGTAGAGCCACACGGCGAGCGGGACCCACAGGGCCGCCGCGGCGGCCGCCAGCTCGATCCACGCGTAGGCTCGCAGCGGCCGCGCGACGCGCGACGCGCGCCGTCCGGCCAGCGCCGCGCCGAGGGCCAGACCGCCGAAGAAGGCCGCCAGCGTGGCCGACGAGGCGTGCGTCGTGCTCCCGAACAGGAGGCGGAACCAGCGGATCCAGACCGCCTCGTAGGTCAGCGCGGCGGCGCCCGAGGCGAAGGCCAGCAGGAGGAGCACGCCGCGCGGCGGCGCCAAAGGGGAAGCCTCCGGGATCCGGCGCGCCATGTCCGAAGGTACCCGGCCCCGGAGGGAGGGGGCGCGCGCCGGGAAAGACCTTCCGCCTCAGCCCGGCCGGCGGCGCGCGAAGAGGCCGTAGGAGTGCGCCAGGCTCGCGCGCCGTCCGAGGGCGAAGACCGAGTGCCAGCAGGTGTCGTCCCAGGCGTGGTTCGGGAGCAGCAGCACGTCGCCCGCGCGCAGGTGGAAGAGCGCGCCAGCCGCCGCCAGGCGCGCCGTGAAGGCCGGGGTCTCGTTCAGGAGCCGCGCCAGGCGCGGGTCCTCGCCGTCCAGCGCGCGCAGCGCCGCGCGCGGCGTGCCGGCCAGGCGCCGCAGGGCCGAGGCGCGCGGGCCGGCGGCCAGGTGCTCCGCCACGTGCCGCGCCAGCGCGCGCTTCGGCAGCGCGAGCCAGGCCGTCTCGCCGGCGAGCTGGCCGAAGACGACGCCGAGCTGGTGCGGCTCGCAGTCGTGGTGGAAGACGGCCCCGCCGCCGGGCGCGTTGTTGTAGACGATGCGCTCGGAGAAGCGCAGGCGGCGCCCGGCGAGGCGCTCGACGAGGGCCCGCAGGCGCGCGTTCCCGGCCTGCGCGGCGCACTCCGGGAAGAGCGCCTCGGCGTAGCGCTCGGCCCAGGGCGCGCGGCGCGTCTCCTTCTGCCAGTCGCGCTCGTTCTCCGAGCCGAAGGAGAAGCGGATGCGCAGCGAGGCGTCGCGCTCGTCGTGCGCGATCCAGGAGAGCTTGGCGTAGAGCCCGCGCGCGGCGAAGCGCTTGCCGCGCATGCCGTCGACGAAGACCTTCTCGAGCTCGCGCCCGTCGGCCAGGTCGACGATCGCGCCGGAGGGCGAGAACTCGGCCCGTCCGCGCAGGCGCCGGCGAACCTCCTCCTGCAGCGTGCGCCGGCCGCGGCGCAGCTCCTCGAACAGCGCCAGCGTGCGCGCGATCTCGGGACGCCAGGCGCCGAGCCCCGGCGCGAGCAGCCCCGGCAGCAACAGCGCCCGGTCCGCGACCCAGTGCGCGCGGGCCTCGACCCTGGAGGGCGAGCCGCGCGGCGCGGGCGCGAAGCGACCGTGCCGCACGCCACGCCGGCGCAGGATCACCTGCGGGTCTCGTCCGCGCTCCTCGGCCGCCCTGCGCACCCGTCTCGACATCCGGCGCGCGGTTGTAGTGCGCAGCGGGGGCCCTGGCTAGGGTGGCGCGCGAGGCCATCCCCCGCGCGCTCGGGGGCACGCGCCGCAGTCCGTCCCCCCGTCGAGCGAGGCAAGCGATGATGAGCCGATCCTGGTCGTGGCTGCTCCTGCTCGGCGGGCTCGCGCTGGCTCCCCTGCACGCCGAGCAGACCCGGCGCAGCTCCTTCCCGCGCCTCGAGGTGAGCCCGGGGGCGGAGACGGAGCTCGTGCCGGGCTCGCTCGTGGGCCTCGAGCTGCGCGTGAGCGACCCCGACGGCGAGACCGTCAGCCTGCGCATGCCGGCGCCGCCACCCGGGCTCGACTTTCCGCTGCTCGTGGACGAGCAGCCGCCCTTCCGCGTGCGCCTCGAGTGGGCCGTGCCGGCCAGCGGCCTCCCGGCGCGCACGGTGCTGGCCTTCGAGGCGGAGGACGCCAGCGGGCGCGTGACGCGCCTGCAGGTGCCGTTCCGCATCCTCGGTTCCTTCGCGCGCGTCGTCACCGGCGACGTCACCGGCGACGGACGCGACGACGTCGTGGCCGTCGCGCGCGACGCGGACCTGCCGCCCCACGTCAATGCCGGGGCGCTCTACGTGTGGGCCGGCCGGCGCGTGCCCGGCGGCGCGCCGAGCGCGGTGCTGACGGCCGCCACGCCGCGCAGCGGCGACCGGCTGGGCACCGACGGCGTGCAGCTCGGCGACGTGACCGGGGACGGCGTGCTGGACGTCGTGGCCGACACGCGCGCTGCGAACTCGCAGGGCGTGCGCGACTGCGGCGCGATCCACGTGTGGGCCGGCGGGGCCACGCTGGCCGGAGCGCGCACCGAGTCGGCGCTCCTGGTCGCGCCCGCGCCGACCGAGCTCCTGCAGCTCCACGGCTCGAGCCTGGTGGACGTGACGGGCGACGGCGTGCTCGACGTCGTGGCCTCGTCCGGCTTCGCCACCGTCACCGGCGTCGCGAACGCGGGCGCGGCCCACGTCTGGGCGGGCGGCCCGGGCCTGCGCGGCGTGCCGGCTCCTCGGGCCACGCTGAGCGTGCCCGGGGCAGACGCGAACGACGAGTTCACGATCGGCCGCTTCGCCGACGTCAGCGGCGACGGGATCCTGGACCTGATCGGCAGCTCGCGCGCGGACGTCGGAGGCCTGGTGGATCTTGGCGCCTTCTGGGTGTTCGAGGGCGGCGCGACCCTCGCCGGAGGGGTGGCGCCCGTGGCCCGCCTCGCCACCCCGTACCTGGGCGCAGGGGGCACGCTGCACCTGGCCGAGCTGACGGGGGACGGCATCACCGACATCGTCGGCGAGGTGCTCCTGGCCGACGTGGGTGGGGTGATCGATGCTGGCGCGCTGATCGTGTGGGCCGGCGGCACGCTGGTCGGTGCGGCGCTGCCGCGCGCGGCGCTGGTCGCAACCGGCGCGAGCCCCGACGACCGGCTGGGCTCCTCGGGCGTGCTCTTCCAGGACGTCACCGGCGACGGCCGGGCCGACGTGATCGCGAGCTCGTTCCGCACCGACGTCGCGGGCGTCGCCGACGCGGGCGCGATCCACGTGTGGCGCGGCGGTCCGGGGCTCGCAGGCGTGCCACCGCCGCGCGCGACGCTGGCCGTGCCGGGCGCCGCGCCGCTCGACGGGCTGTTCGCGGCCGAGATCCCGCTCGTGGACCTGACCGGCGACGGGATCGCGGACCTGGTCGGGCTCAGCAGCGCGGACGGGCCGGGCGCGCCCGACGCGGGCGCCGCGCACGTCTGGGCCGGTGGCGCCACGCTGCTGGGTGCGCCGGCGCCGCTCGCCACCCTGCGCGTCCCCGGCGCCCTCGCGCAGGATCGACTGGGGCTGGCGAGCGGGCGTCACGGCGTGCGCTGCGCGGACCTGGACGGCAACGGCCTGGCGGAGCTGGTGCTGGCCAGCTCCAGCGCCGATCGCGGGGGCCTGCAGGTCGACACGGGGGCGATCCAGGTGTTTCCCGAGCTGACGGGGCTCGGCGGGATCGTGTCGCCGCGAGCGACCCTGCTCGTGCCGACGCCCTTCGCGGGGGACGGGTTCCCGCAGTCCAACGGATCGGTGATGAAGTTCGCCGACGTGAGCGGCGACGGGGTGCTCGACGTGCTGGCGGGCAGCTCCTCGTGGAGCACGCTCGATTCCGGGACCGTGCTCGTCTGGCGCGGCGGCACGCTCAGCGGGACGCCGCCGCCGCAGGCCGTGCTGACGCCGCCGCAGCCGATGCAGTTCGACCATCTCGGCCTCGCGCACGACGACGGGATCCTGCTCGCGGACCTCACGCGCGACGGCGTCCTCGACCTCGTCGTCGCCGGCCTGTACCTCGATGGCAGCGCGCCCGACTCCGGCATGGTGCTCCTGTGGCGCGGCGGGCTCGCGCTGTCCGGCGCGCCCGCGCCCCAGGCGGCGCTCCTCAACCCCGCGGCGATCGCGTCCGAGGCGCTCGGCGTCTCCGCGCTCCGGCTGGTGGACCTCGACCGCGACGGCCAGCCCGACGTCCTGGCCGGATCGCACCTGGCGGAGCCCGGGGGGATCGCCGGCACCGGAGCGCTGTTCCTGTGGAACGGCGGGCCCACGCTCACGGGCTCGACCGCTCCGGACGCGACGATGAGCGTGCCGGGCGCCGCGCCGAGCGACCACCTGGGAGGTTGAGGGCCGCAGGCGCGAGCCCTTCGCGGGGCTCGAGAGCAGCGCGCACGGCCGCATCGAAGGCCTGGAGTCGGGCTGCCGGGCCCGGTATGGTCCGCCGCGCATGCGCGTCCTGATCGTCGCCGCCGAGGTCGCGCCCTTCGCGAAGACGGGGGGGTTGGCGGACGTCACCGCGGCGCTCACGCGCGCGCTGGTGGCCCAGGGGCACGACGTGAAGCTCCTGATGCCCTTCTACGACGCGCTGAAGAAGGGCAAGTGGAGCTTCCGCCAGCACCCACGCCTCTCCGGGCTGAAGCTCGACTTCGCCGGGAAGAGCCACGGCTTCTCCGTCTGCACCGCGCCGCTCCCGAAGAGCCCGGCCGAGGTGCTCTTCCTGCAGTCGAACGAGCTCTTCGGGCGCGAGGGGATCTACACCTGGGATCGCGACGAGCACCTGCGCTTCGGGCTGCTCTCGCGCGCGCCGATGGAGGTGTGCCAGTGGCTCGGCTGGGCCCCCGACGTGATCCACTGCAACGACTGGCACACCGGGCTCACGCCGCTCTACCTGCGCGCGGCCTACGCCTGGGACCGGCTGTTCGAGCGCACGCGCACGGTGCTGACGATCCACAACATCGGCTACCAGGGCGTGTTCCCCTCCGACACGCTGGGGGAGCTCGGCTTCGGCGCCCACGCCCACCTCCTGCACCAGGACGACCTGCGCGCGGGGCAGCTCGGGTTCCTGAAGACCGGCCTGATCTACGCCGACGCGCTCACGACCGTCAGCGAGACCTACGCACGCGAGATCCAGACGCCGGCCTACGGCATGGGCCTGCAGGACGTGCTGCGCGCGCGTGCCGACCACCTGGTGGGGATCGTCAACGGGGTCGACTACGCCGAGTGGGACCCGACCAGCGACATCCGCATCCCGCAGCGCTACTCGCCGCGCGACCTGACCGGCAAGCGCATCTGCCGCGAGCGCCTGCTGGCGCGCATGCGCCTCGCGCCCGGCGCCACGGCCCCGGTCCTCGGGATCGTCTCGCGCCTGACGGCGCAGAAGGGCTTCGAGCTCCTGCCCGGGGCGCTGCCGGCGCTGCTGACCCAGGACGTGCGCCTGGCCGTGCTGGGGAGCGGTGAGGAACGTTACGAGCAGTACTTCCACCGCCTGCAGGCGACGCACCCGGGCAAGGTCTCCTTCTGGGCCGGCTACGACGAGGAGCTGGCGCACTGGATCGAGGCCGGCAGCGACTTCTTCCTGATGCCCTCGCTGTACGAGCCCTGCGGGCTCAACCAGATGTACTCGCTGCGCTACGGGACGGTGCCGATCGTGCGCCGCACGGGCGGCCTGGCGGACACGGTCCAGCCCTTCGAGCGCGCCACGAAGCGCGGCACCGGCTTCCTGTTCGACGAGTTCACGCCCGAGGCCCTGCTGGGCGCGCTGCGGCGCGCGCTCGAGTGCCACGCCGACCC
Source organism: Planctomycetota bacterium (assembly GCA_036376275.1). Lineage (GTDB taxonomy): Bacteria > Planctomycetota > UBA1135 > UBA1135 > JABFRZ01. Next base: position 30,216 of record DASVAP010000182.1, read on the forward strand.
CGAGGCGATGCGCGCCCTGATCCAGAACGGGATGGCGATGGACTTCTCCTGGGAGCGCCAGGCGAAGCGCTACGTCGAGCTGTACGGGCGCCTCGCGGCGCGCTGATCAGCTCGACGCGCGCGCCCAGGCCACGACGCGGGCCCCGAGCTCCTCGGGCGCCAGACCGAGGCGCGCGGCCACCTCGACCGGCGTGCCGCGGTAGTAGCCCTCGACCGCCTCCAGCAGGAGCGCGCGGTGCCGGCCGCCGTCGGCCGCGTACAGGTAGTGCGCCAGGGCCGCGCCCTGGGCGTAGAAGAGCTGCAGCGGGCTGCGCGGATGGCGCACGCCGAGCTGCCAGTCGAGCGCGAGCTGGCAGGTCGGGCGCGTCTCGAGCGTGCGGTAGGTCTCGAAGGAGGCGCCCAGCAGCTCGCGCCAGGCGAGCAGGTCCGCCGGGCCGGCGTTGCGCACGGTGTCGAGGCTGGCGGCGCGCGCGATGGCCGGGCGCCAGGCGTGGCGCGCGAGGTCGAGCTCCAGCTCCTCGACCCAGGTGGCGATGCCCTCGACCACCCAGAAGCCCGGCGTGGCCGCGCCCGCGCGCAGCGGCGCGAAGCGCGAGCGCAGCGCCAGCCAGTGGTGCGTCAGCTCGTGCGCGGCGACGTCGAGCAGGCGCTCGCCGTCGACGTCGCCCCCGGGCAGGTAGAGGCGCGAGATGCGCGCGCCCAGGTCGAAGTGGCCGGCGGTGAAGCCGAGCACGCTCTCCAGGCCGCCCAGGTCGGTGCCGGACTGGGCCAGGTACTCCTCGCGCGTCGGGTAGAGCACGAGCTCGAGCCGCCCGGCGCCACGCGCCGCGCCGAAGACCTGCTCGAGCACGTCGCACAGGAACTCGCCCGTCACCAGCGTGCGCGCCACGGCCTCCGGCGCGGGGCCGGCGCTGACGACCAGCAGGCGCTCGCTCTCGAGCGCGCTCGCGTCGGGGCGCCACTTCGCCTGCTCCTCCGCCAGCCGCCGCGCGGAGGGCGAGGCCTGGGAGCTCTCGTCGGGCGCCACGAGCGCCAAGGGATGGACCGCGGCCGCGGCCGCGAGCTCGAGCCAGGCCAGCGGATCGCCCGCGCCCAGCGCCACGCCCGGGGGCAGCAGCGCAGCCAGCGTGTCGCGGCCCTCGGCGTGCGCCGGGGCGCGCCGGAAGAGCTCGGCCAGCAGCGCGCGCGCCTCGTCGCGGTCGCGCGTGCGGCGCGCGGCGTCGGCCAGGGCCTGGGCCACGGCCGCGCGCGCGGCGTCCTCCTCGACGCGCAGAGCCCGGCGGCGCGCCTCGAGCCGTCCGTCGGTGCCCGGCGGGGTGCCGCGCTCGACCTCGGCCTGCACCAGCCCCAGCGTGCGCCCGCTCGCGCCCAGGCCCTCGGCCTCGGACACCAGCGCGCGCGCGTGCTCCGGATCGCCGCTGCGCAGGGCCTTCGAGGCGAGCAGCGCCAGGCGCTCGCCCAGCTCGCGCTCCTCGGCCGCGGCCATCGTCGCGGCCTTGGCCCGCGCGGGATCCTCGGGCGGCGCGCCGGAACCGAGGCGGTGCAGCCGGTCGCCCTCGATCACGAGCAGGCCGTGCGCCACGGCCACGGGCGCGAAGTCGGGCGCGCGCTCGCGCCGCCACAGCACCTGCAACGTGCGCTCGTCGACCGCGGCGGGACCGAGGTAGAGGACCTCGCCGGCACGCGCGGCGCCCGCGCGGCAGCCGGCCAGCCACGCGTGGTGCGCGCTCGAGGCGAGCTCGATCGTGCTCGCGCCTCCGCCGGCCTCGCCGTGCGCCAGGAGCCAGCGCGCCGAGCCGTCCGGCGCGCGCTCGGGCGCGACCCAGCCGCCGGCCGTCTCGAGCGGCGCGGCCCAGAAGTCGTAGAGGCGCGCGGCGCCCAGGCGCTGGCCGTCGAAAGGCACGTGGGCCCACGGCAGGTCGGCCCCGCCCGTCGAGCGCAGCGGCGGATCGACGCGCGCGAACAGGCCACCGGAGTGGGCCGTGACGCTGACCGTGGCGGGCCCGGCGCCCTGCGGGCGCCCGAGCACGAGGTCGCCGCGCCCCTGCCCGCTGGCGCGGTCGATCCAGGCCAGGTGCACGAGCCCGTCCTCGGCCTGCCAGCCGGCGAAGAGGTGCGCACCGGCGAGCGCCGGGTCGCCGCGGAAGGCGCCGGCCGCGCGCACGCGCCAGCTCGGATCGCCCGTGGCGAGGTCGTGGCGGACGAGCTCGTCGCCCTCGCGCAGGATCAGCTCGTGCGCCTCGAGCAGCGGCGCCGAGAGCTCGCCCGCGCGCGTGAAGGAGCGCTGGGAGAGGAGCCGCGCGCCGCGCAGGCGCAGCAGGTCGACGCGATCGGGCGCCGCGCGCACGGCGACGAGCTCGCCCGCGGCCGCCACGGCCAGCGCCGTCTGGGCCGGGAAGAGCGTGCGCGAGAGCACGCGTCCGCTGGCGCCGTCGAGCACCACCAGCGCGCGCCGGCTGGTCGAGTCGCGTCCGTGCACGAGCACGCGCTCGCCCTCGGGGAGCGCCAGCGGCACGGGCGGGCCCTCGAAGGCGAGCGGGCCGAAGCTCCAGCGCACCTCGGGCGTCCCGAGCAGCGGCTCGGGGGCCGGTTCCGGCCGCGCAGCGGTGCGCGTGTCGCCCCGAGAGGCCGCGGCGGCGACGGACAGGACCAGCGCGATCAGGAGGGACCCCATGCCTTCCCCCTATCGGCCGCATCCGTCCCGCGCCGTACCGCCGTATCATCGGCGCGCCCCTCCTCCCTCCGATGGCGACGCACGACCCCCGGCGCTGGCGCGAGCGCTTCCCGATCCTGGCCGACACGACCTACCTCGTGACCCACAGCCTGGGGGCCATGCCGAAAGGCGTGTACGGCAAGCTCGAGGCCTTCGCCGACCAGTGGGCCACGCGCGGCGTGCGCGCCTGGGCCGAGGGCTGGTGGGACGCCCCGGTGGCGGTGGGGGAGCTGGTCGGGAAGCTCCTCAACGCTCCGCCCGGCTCGGTCGTGATGCACCAGAACGTGTCGATGATCCAGTCGGTCATCGCCTCGGCCCTGGACTTCTCCGGCCAGCGCAACAAGGTCGTCTACACCGAGCAGGAGTTCCCCTCGGTGATGTACGTGTGGGAGGCGATGCGCCGGCAGGGCGCGCGCGTCGAGTGCGTGCGCGGCGAGAGCGCGCAGGGCGTCTCCGACGAGCGCCTGATCGCCGCCATCGACGAAGAGACCAAGATCGTCCCGATCAGCCACGTGTGCTTCCGCACCTCGTTCCTGCAGGACGCGGCGGCCGTGTGCCGGCGCGCGCGGGAGGTCGGCGCGCTCGTGCTGCTCGATTGCTACCAGTCGCTCGGCACCGTTCCGGTCGACGTTCAGGCCCTGGGCGTGGACATGGTCTGCGGCGGCTCGGTCAAGTGGCTGTGCGGCGGGCCGGGCGCCGGCTACCTCTACGTACGTCCGGGGCTCATGGAGGAACTCGAGCCGCGCATCACCGGCTGGGCCGCGCACGAGTCGCCCTTCGCCTTCGAGACCGGCGCGCAGCAGTACGCCGAGGGCCCGCGGCGGCTCCTCAACGGCACGCCGGCCGTCGTCGCGCTGCTGGCGGCGACGGCCGGCTACGAGGCGGTGCTCGAGGTCGGGGTCGAGACGATCCGGCGCCACTCGATCGAGCTGACCGAGGGCCTGCGGCGGAACCTGGCGGCGCGCGGGTTCGAGAGCCCGAGCCCGCTCGATCCCGCGCGGCGCGGCGGCACGCTGACGGTCGGCCTGCGCGCGGACGAGAGCGGCCCGGCCTTCGTCAAGGCCCTGGCGGAGCGGCAGATCCTGGTCGACTTCCGTCCGGGGGCCGGATTGCGCGTCAGCCCGCACTTCTACACGCTGGCCGAGGAGCTGGAGCGCTTCGTCGAGGTGCTGGTCGAGCTGCGCGAGAAGCGCGCCTGGACGAAGCACGTCGACAAGGTCGCGGCCTACTGAGCCGGGGCGCGGTGCCGGAGCCCGGCGCTGCGGACGTTCGTGCGGGGAGCGCGGTGCATCCGGGGTGCAGGGGCCTGCGAAGAAGGTCGACATGAAGGGCCTCCTCGCGCTCGCCGTCCTCGCGCTCGCCTGCCGCTCGACCCAGCCGAACCGGGAGCCGCTCGACCTGCCCCTGCCCTCGGTGACCGGCAAGGCCCTCGACGGCAAGCCCTGGCGCCTGCCGGAGGACCTGGCGGGCCGTCCCGCCGTGCTGCTCGTCGGCTACGAGCAGCGCGCGCAGTTCGACGCGGACCGCTGGCTGTTCGGGCTGCTGCAGGCCGAGACGCCGGCGCGCCTGCTCGAGGTCCCGACGATCCCGGGGCTCTTCGGGCGCGCGCTGGCGGGCACGATCGACTCCGGCATGCGCTCCGGGATCCCGCGCGAGGACTGGGGCACGGTGGTGACGCTCTACGGCGACTCCGCGGCGGCCCTGAAGACGTTCACCGGCACCGAGAACGGGCGCAACATGCGCGTCCTGGTGCTCGACGGCGGCGGTGTCGTGCGCTGGTTCCACGACCGCGGGTACTCGGCGGCGAAGTGCCTGGAGCTCGACCGGCTGGTGCGCGCCTGGGAGGAGGGCGGAGCCGCGACGCCTCCGACCCCGGAGCCGCCGGTGGCCGGGCGCGCCTCCGCGTCACCCGATCCCGTCGCCGACTGGCCGCAGTGGCGCGGTCCGACGCGCGACGGGCTCGCGGGCGGTCCGGACTGGCCGCCGACGCTCACCGCGACCGGCGTGCGCGAGCTGTGGAGCGTCGAGGGGCTCGGCCCGAGCTACTCCGGCCCGCTCGTCCTCGGCGAGCGCGTGTTCACGACCGAGACGGTCGACGAGGAGCTCGAGGTCGTGCGTGCCCTCGATCGAGCGAGCGGCCGCGAGCTGTGGCGCGCGAGCTGGGAGGGCGCCCTGTCCGTGCCCTTCTTCGCGGCGAAGAACGGCTCCTGGATCCGCGCCACGCCCGCCACGGACGGCGAGCGCCTGTTCGTGGCCGGGATGCGCGACCTCCTCGTGTGCCTCGACGTCGCCACCGGCGCCGAGCGCTGGCGCGTGGACTTCCCGCGCCTCGGGCACGAGCTCCCGGCCTTCGGCTTCGTCAGCTCGCCGCTGGTCGTCGGCGACACGGTCCACGTGCAGGCCGGCGGCGCCGTGGTCGCGCTGGACGCGGCCAGCGGCGCGCTCCGCTGGCGCGCCCTCGAGGACGGCGGCGGGGACGAGAGCGCCTTCTCCTCGCCGGCCCTGGCGACCCTGGCCGGGCGCCGCCAGCTCCTGGCCCAGTCGCGCACGACGCTGGCGGGGCTCGATCCGGCCGACGGCACGGTCCTCTGGTCGCGCCCGATCCAGGCCTTCCGCGGCATGAACATCCTGACGCCGGCCGTCCTCGGCGACGCGCTCTTCACCTCGGCCTACGGCGGGCGCGCGCTGCGCCTCGACCTCACCGCCACCGACGCCGGCCTCGAGGTCGCCGAGCGCTGGAGCGTGCCCCAGCAGGGCTACATGACCTCGCCGGTCCTGATCGGCGGGCACGCGTACCTCTTCCTGCGCAGCAACCGCTTCGCCTGCCTCGACCTCGCGAGCGGGGCGGAGCGCTGGACCTCGGGCCCGACCGGTGACGACTACTGGTCGCTGGTGGCCCAGGGCGAGCGCATCCTGGCGCTCTCCGACACCGGCACGCTGCGCCTGATCGCTGCCGATCCAGGAAGCTACCGGGTCCTGGGCGAGCTCGAGCTGGTCGCGGGTCCGAGCTGGGCCCACCTCGCGGTCGTGCCCGGGCCTGTCATGTCCCGGCCTGGGGGCACCGAGCTGCACGTGCGCGAGCAGGACGCCTACCGCGTCTTCCGCTGGGGGTCCTGACGAGCGCGGAGAGTGCGGTGCCTGGCACCGTGCTCTTCCGCCCCTCCGCCATCCGCCGCGCGGCCCTACGCCGGGCGGCGTAGCGCCGCCCTGCGCCGGACGGCGTAGCGTGGCCTGTCGATGCAGGCCGCCCCGCCCGAGCTGCCCCTGCGCGTGCGCCAGCGCTTCGCCTCGCTGCACGCCCTGATCGGCGACACGCCGCTGGTCGAGCTCGACTGCCGCGTCGAGGGCGTGCGCGTGCGCGTCTTCGCCAAGCACGAGGTCGTCAACCTCACCGGCAGCATCAAGGACCGCATGGCGCTCGGCATCCTGGCCGAGGCCTGGAGCTCGGGCGCCGTGCACGAGGGCACGCGGATCGCCGAGGCGACCAGCGGCAACACCGGCATCGCCTTCGCGGCCCTGGGGCGCGCGCTCGCGCACCCGGTGCGCATCTACATGCCCGACTGGATGAGCCGCGAGCGCGTGCAGCTGATCCAGAGCCTGGGGGCCGAGGTCGTGCCCGTCTCGGTTGCCGAGGGCGGCTTCCTCGGGAGCATCGCCCTGGCCGACCGGTACGCGCGCGAGCACCCGGGGCGCGTCTTCCTGCCGCACCAGTTCGCGAACCAGGCCAACGTGCGCGCGCACGCGCGCGGGACCGGGCCCGAGCTGCTCGAGCAGCTGCGCCGCGCGGGCGTCGAGCCCCAGGCCTTCGTGGCCGGCGTCGGGACCGGCGGGACGGTGATGGGCGTCGGCCAGTACCTGCGCTCCGAGGTCCACGGCCTCCGCGTCCACCCGCTCGAGCCGGCCGACTCGCCCACGCTGCGCACGGGCCAGAAGGCCGGGCACCACCGCATCCAGGGCATCAGCGACGAGTTCGTCCCACCCATCGTCGACCTCGGCCAGCTCGACGCGATCGTCGACGTGCGCGACGGCGACGCGATCCTGGCGGCGCAGCGCGTCGCGCGCGAGCTGGGCCTCGGCGTCGGCATCAGCTCCGGCGCGAACCTGCTCGGGGCGCTCCAGGTCGGGCGCGCGCTGGGAGACGACAGCGTCGTCGCCACGGTCTTCCCCGACAGCAACAAGAAGTACCTCTCGACCGACCTCCTGCGCGACGAGCCGGTGCGCCCCGGAGACCTCGCGCCGCGCGTCGTCTTCGAGGCCGTGCGCGTGCACCCGCGCCTCGGGCGGGGGAGCGAGGGGGGCGTGCTTCGCGCGCTGCTCGCGCAGGCCTGAGCGTGGGGCGTTGCCTGGGAACCCTTCCGGGAATCGCGCCGCGGATCGCCGTGCGGGCTGATGCCCGCCCGGCGCACCGCGGCGGTCACGTTGACGGCGAGATCGGTAGGCGATCTTGGATCGCCTAGGAGCCTGTCCTGGAATCCGCGCACCGGATCACCGGGCGGGCTCGCGCCCGCCCGGAGAACCGGTGCGGTCACGCTGACGGCGAAGTCAGTAGGCGATCTGCGATCGCCTAGGGCGCTCGGCTGGACACCACGTTGCTGGCGGCCCAGCCCCGCGCGGCCAGCGGGTCGCGGATCCAGGCCTGGGCGAAGAGTGGCGTCCCGGCCGCCACACCCGCCGGCTGGACGAAGGACCAGCTCGCACCGCCGCTCGCATCCGTGCTCAGGGGCACGAACAGCACCGGGGTCCGGGGCCGCAGGAAGCCGTGCGCGGGAAAGTGGAAGCTCGTGCGTCCCAGCACCAGCAGCGCGGGCGAGGAGGGCCGCGCGTGCCTCAGGGTGAGGGTGTTGCTCGAGCCGCCGGCCAGCGTGCCGCTGCCGGCGAGCTGCGGCAGGCCATCCGTGCCGGGCAGCGCGTGCCCGAGATCCTCCCAGCCGCTCGTGTGCAGCGAGAAGGCGAGGTTGTGCGGCACGTTGTGGAACATGTGCAGGCCCGTGCTGTAGCGGAAGTACGAGCCGTCGCCCACGGGGCTCGAGGTCATGCCCCAGTCCGGATAGCCGGGCTGGCTCGCCACCACGCGCAGCCAGTACTTCACGCCGCCCATCAGCGTCACGGGGGCCGGCAGCACGAAGTGGTAGTCGTACATCGCCACGTTGCCGAAGACGCCCGCGAACGTCTCGCCGGCGTTGTCGCCCGTGTGGAAGGTCGCGATCGTGATCTCCTGGTCCTCGTGCTCCGGCAGGGCGACGATCAGCGGCTGGAACTCGCCCGCGACCGAGGCGAAGAACGACACGCGGAAGTCGGTCGCGCGCCCGTACGGGGCGCCGTAGGCATAGCCGCCGCGCCAGCGCACCTCGCCGATCGTCTCCGTCGCGGAGAGGGTGAAGTCGTCCCACGCGTACATGTCCGCGTCGCTGCCGTCCGGGGCGACCCAGGAGGAGGTGTTGAGCCCTCCCGAGGCGCTCGGCGGCTTGCTGTAGACCTCGCCGGCCCCGGCGGATGCGGCCAGGGCCAGGAGCAGCGCGGGACCGGAGAGCCGGCGGGCGAAGGACGGAAGCGGCGCGTGGCGGTGCAGCATGGGGGAGCGTCTCCTGTGGGAGCGGGTGGATGCGGCACCGAGGGAGCAAGGTCCGGGCCGCCGTCCTCGTCGGCGGGGCCGAGCGCGCGCTCCAGGCCCCACGCGGCGCGCGTCACGAGACCTCCCTACGGACTGTGTCCCAGGTCGTCCCGAGCGGGCCGACGGCCGAAGGGCTCGGCGCGCGCGGGGTGAAAGGCAACGGCCGTGGAGAACGGAAACGCGGCCCCGCTGACCGACTCTCACCGACTCGCAAGGTGTCGATGCGCGGCATGCAGCGGGCCGGTGCCTCCCTCCGGTCTCGTGGAGCTCCGGGCGGCGCAGCGGAGCGCGAGACCGGGGCGCACGCTATCGTCACGCCTCCACCGGAGACGAGGCGACCATGCGCAAGTACGAGTACAAGTTCGTCCGGCTCGGCGAGGGCTGGCTGTCCGTCAAGTCCGACGCCAAGCACGAGTACCAGGCGGAGATCGAGGACCACGCGCGCCAGGGCTGGCGCCTGGTGCAGATCTTCGCCCCGGGCACCGGGGCCTACGGCGCGGCCAAGTACTACGAGCTGATCCTGGAGCGCGAGGTGTGAGCCGCAGCGGGGAAGCCCCGGCGTGACGAGCGCGCGCGCGCCGCTCGTCCTGCTCGTGCACGAGCCGGGGCTCTCCGCCGCGGCCGTCGAGGGCATCCTCGCCCGGCTGCGCGAGGTAGACCTGGCGGCCGGCGCCCACGTCCTCACGCCCTCGGCGCGCGAGGACGACCGCGCGGGGCTGGAGGAGCTCGGGCGCGCGCTGGCCCTCGCCGGCGGCGGCGAGGACGCAGCCCTGCTCGGGATCGGACGCGGCGGCACGCTCGCCTTCCTGTACGCCTGCGCGCGCCGCGTCACGGCCGCCGTGGTCGTCGAGGGCCCCGTGCTGCACCCGGAGCTCTCGCGCGCGCGGCCGACCCAGCCGCTGGAGCTGGCGCTGAACCTCGAGGGCTCCTTCCTCGGCCTCTACGGCGCCGACGGGCCGGTCGGGGCCGAGCAGCGCGAGCTCCTGCGCGCGCGGCTCGCCGCGGCCGCGCGGCCCTTCGAGCTGGCGGTGCTGCCGGGCGGGGAGATCGTCGTCGACCCGGCGCGGCGCGGATACGATGAGGCGCGGGCCGGGGAGCTCTGGCGCCGCGTGCTCGCCTTCCTGGGCGAGGCGCTGGCCGGGGAGCCCGGGGCCTGACCCCTGCCGAATCGACTCTCCGGACCCCGATGACCCAGTACCTGACGACCTACGACCTCACCAAGGGCAAGACGATCGCCGAGCGCTTCACGATCGTCGGGCCGCGGCGCCAGACCGGCTTCGCCGCCACCTACGAGGCCACGGACCCCGGCGGCACGCGCTGCGAGGTCTCGCTCTTCCCGGCCGGCCTCTTCGACCAGGCCGAGCAGGCCGAGGAGTTCCGCGCGCGGCTCCTGCCCTGGCGCGAGATCGACTCGGCCCACGTCCTGAGGGTGCGCGAGGTGCTCTCGGTCGCCGGCGGCCTCCTGCTGGTCACCGACGTGCCCCCGGGCGAGGCCCTGCGCAAGCGCCTCGACCACGCCAAGCGCCTCGAGCCGGCCGAGGTGATCGCGCTGGGCTCGCAGCTCCTCGAGGGCCTCGGCCGCATCCACGGCGCCGGGCTCGTGCACGGCGACATCAAGCCGCTGACGATCCACGTCACCGGCAAGGGCGCCAGGCTCTCGGCCATGCTGGTCGACGGCGGCATCACCCCGAGCCTGTGGAGCGCCAAGGGCCTGGGCGAGAAGACCGCGCTGATCGGCACGCCCTACTACGCCCCCGCCGAGCAGTTCGGCGGCGAGGCCGCCGACGTGCGCTCCGACATCTACAACCTCTCGACCGTGCTCTACGAGTGCGCCAGCGGCGTCCTGCCCTGGACCGGCACGAGCTTCCTCGAGGTCTTCCAGGCCAAGCTGCACGACGCGCCCCCGATGCAGAAGCGCGTCAAGGACCTCTCGATCGACGGCCACCTCGAGGCCGCCATCCTGCGCGGCTGCCTGGCCGACCGCCGCAACCGCTACGCCTCCGCGCGCGAGTTCCAGCAGGCGCTGGCGGCCAAGGGGTAGGACGTGCTGGCGCTGCTCTTGCTCCTGGGGCAGGCGGCGCCGGTCGCGGAACCCTCGCGCGAGGCGAGGGTGCTCGGCCTTCTCGCGCGGGCCCACATGCTCGGCGCCGACTACTACCCGAGCGCGCGCTTCGCCGCGTGCGCCTCGCGCTTCGGCGGCGTCCCGCGGGTCGAGAGCGCGGATCGTTCCGCGCGCTGCGGCAACTCCAACAACGGGACTCTCGACGCTCCCGTCGCACGAAGGGCAGCCCTCGAGCTGTGCAAGATCTACGGATTGACGATGGAGCGCGAATACCGGCTGGTGGAAGGGCCGAACTCGGTAGTCCTCGACGGACTCGACCCTGCCGCGCGCATCGGCATCGACCTCGAGGGCGAAGGCAGTCGAGGCACGCTTGCCGAGCCATTGCCCGAGGCGGACGTCAGCGCTCTCTCGGCCGAGGAACACGAATGGCTCACTGCTCGGGGCCTCCGTGTCCACTCCGACGAGACCACTCGGCATCGCCGCTACGACCAGGACGAGTTCACGCCGCTCCTCACGTACCTGGCGGGAGTCGTCCGCTTCCTGAACGAGGTCACCGAAGGCGAGGACGTCGACCTCGGCGGCCTGCTCTTCGAGCGCGATGCGACCTGGGACTGGTTCGCCGGATCGCTCGCCGAGCGTACCGGGTCGATCCGGCTCCACGACTACGGCTTCGAGTGCCTGGAGGCCGGAACCGTGCGCCTCGCCTGCCGCGGGCTCCTCGATCTCGGGCCTCCACCCGAGCCAGGGTTCCTGGGGCCCATCTTGCGCGATCGCGGCTACGCGGACCCACTCCCGATGACTGGCTCCGGCGGTCGTCCGACCGCGCTCGTCCTCCAGATGCACGCCTGGCGCGAGGAGGCGACCGGAACGAGCACTCCGGAGGTCTCCATCGTCCTGCGCCAGCGCATCGACGGCGTCGAGCGCACCCACGCCAGCCGCAGCTTCGCCCTCTTCCTCCCGGGCAACTTCGACCTCGCGCAGCCCTTCGAGCTCGACCTCGAGCTGACCCCGGGCCACTACCGCTTCTACTTCCCCGCCCGCATCGGCGCGGCCGCAGGCGAGGAGCGATGAGCCGCCGCGACTCGGCTGCGATCCTCGCGAGCCCGCTGGCGGGCTGCGACCGAGGATCGGGGCCCTACCCCGGGTAAGGATCCGCGCGCCCTTCGATCTCGCCCCGGGCCCGAGGGGCGTCGACTGCGACTTCGACGAGAACCCGATCGCCCGGGACTGGATGCGACGGCCTGACGCGCATCGCGCGCGAGCAGCGCGCTCGGAGCGGCAGGTTTGTCGCTGGGCTCGGCATGAGGCGCTGGCGCAAGGCGTTCACCCGCGTGTGTGAATTGGCCGAGAGCGAACGAGACACTTCGAGCGGACACGGAATCTCGCTTTCCCCGACGAGGCTCCGGATGCCCTGAATTCGCTGCGAGCAGGTCTCCACTTTCCCGCTTGCGGAGCACGCCGTGGTGCTCTTCTAGTGGTGCCACGGGAGTGGAGGTCTTTGGGAGAGGACCGGTCCACGCCCCCGCGCACGAACCGTGCGCCCCAAGAGAGTTCGCCTCGAAGAAGGTAATAGGAGCAGTCCGCATCATGACCGCGTTTCCCAGTTGTCGAAACGAGAGTGGCGTTCATCCGATCCAGCCGTGGCGTTCCGCGCTCCGGCGGATCATTGCGCTGGCGGTGGCCGCGAGCCTGTCCACCGCTGCGGTGGAGGCTCAGGCCACGCTGACCAGCGATCTACCGGACTATCAGCCCGGAGACACCGCATACCTCACGGGCGCTGGCTTCGCCGCAGGCGAGTCCGTGGTGCTCCTGGTGGTCCACGCCGACGGCACCCCCAACTCGGGGGCGGATCACGACCCCTGGTCGGTGGTCGCCGACGGGAACGGTGGCTTCGTCACGACCTGGCACGTGTGCGAGGACGACTGCATCGGACAGCTCCTGCTGGCGACCGCCGACGGCCAGTCCTCGGGGTTGCATGCCGAGACGACGTTCACCGACGCGCCCTGTGCGCAGTTCGGCACCGGCGTGGTCTCGTCGGTGGTCGGCAACGATGCCTCGAGCTGCGTCGTCTTCAGTCCGGGCGGCATCGACAACTACGACGTCGTCCAGGGCGGCAACTACACGATGACGATCACGGGCGTGACGGAGTGCTCGGGCAACGCGATCACGGTCTTCGTGCAGGGCTCGTCCACGGGGAACTTCTGCTTCAACGCCTATGGCGGCAGTGGCACGTACATCGGGACCTTCGACATGCCGGATCCGGCGTGCTTCACCTACCCGATCAGCTACAAGTGCGGCGAGGACGCCCCCTGCAACAACCAGAACACGTTCCAGGCCCGCGGTCCCTCGAGCATTCCCACCAACTGCCGGCAGGTCCACCTGCGTAGCAGCATCTTCAACGGCAGCTGCCAGAAGATCGGCAACGACGAGAACTGCCAGCCGGACTGCTGCACGCCGGCGATCTCCTGTCCGCCGGATGCGATGGTCGATTGCTCGGCCTCGACGGCGCCGCTCGCGACGGGCACGGCGAGCGTGACCAACGGCTGTGCCGCGACGGTCCGCTACGAGGACCGCGTGGAGTCGGGCGGTTGCGCCGGGACGTACACGATCCTCCGCACGTGGACGGCCACCGGCACGGATTCGTGCCACTACACGGCCTCCTGCGTGCAGCGGATCAGCGTGACCGACACGACGGGGCCCGAGATCGCGTGCCCGTCGGACGCGAGCGTCGACTGCAGCGCGGACACGAGCCCTGCCGCGCTCGGCTCGGCGACGGCGACGGACGACTGCAGCGGGGTGGCGAGCATCTCGAGCAGCGACTCGGTCACGGCCGGGAACTGCGCGGGGAGCTACGTGATCACGCGCACGTGGACGGCGACGGACGGCTGCGGCAACTCCTCGAGCTGCGCGCAGACGATCACGGTGACGGACACGACTGGGCCGGAGATCTCGTGCCCCGCGAACGCGAGCGTCGACTGCAGCGCGGACACGAGCCCCGCCGCGCTCGGCTCGGCGACGGCCACGGACGACTGCAGCGGGGTGGACAGCATCTCGAGCAGCGACTCGGTCACGGCCGGGAACTGTGCGGGGAACTACGTGATCACGCGCACGTGGACGGCGACGGACGGCTGCGGCAACTCCTCGATCTGCGAGCAGACGATCACGGTCACCGACACGACGGCGCCGACGATCACCTGCCCGGATGCGGTGGTGATGCCCGGCAACGGAGAATGCTGCGTCACGGTGGACATCGGCATGGCCTCGGCCAGCGATGACTGCAGCGGAGCCACGGTCGGCAACGACGCTCCGGTCGAGTTCTGCGTGGGCGACACCACCGTCACCTGGACGGCGACGGACGACTGCGGCAACTCGTCGAGCTGCACGCAGACGGTCACCGTGCTGGGCCAGATCTGCGCGACCAAGTTCTACGACGCCAACGGGAACGGCATGCAGGACGGCGACGAGGCCGGGATCGCCGGCTGGAGGATCGACGTGACCGGAACGGTCGACGCCAGTGGGTTCACCGGCCCCGACGGAACCGTGTGCTTCGACGTGCCGGCCGGCAACTACACGGTGAGCGAGGGCACCCCACTCGAGTCCAACTGGGTGGCCTCCACGCCGACCTCCTGCAGCGTGACGATCGATGCGAGCCAGTGCAGCACGACGTGCACCTTCGGGAACTACTGCACCGAGGCGCCATCGGGCGGCTTCACGCTCGGTTTCTGGAGCAACAAGAACGGCCAGGCGATTCTCAAGGCCAACGACCCGGCCTGGAGGACGCTGCTCAACGGCCTCGGGCTGCGCAAGGCCAACGGCATGCCCTACATGGTCTCGCTGTCGGATCCGTTCGGCACCGCGTACCAGAACTTCCGCGCCTGGCTGCTCAGCGCCACGGCCACCAACATGGCCTACATGCTGTCGGCCCAGCTCGCGGCGACGACGCTGGACGTGGTCTACGGCGGACTCGACGATGCGCAGGGCATCCTCGTGCCCGGCGGGATGACGACGGGCGCCGGCGTGTGCGTCGTGCCCTTCCTCAGCGTGTCCCAGCCGATCAGCTGCGGTGCGCCGCCGCTGCTCGCGCTCACGGCCGTGCCCGGATCGAACGCCTGTGGCTGCAGCTCGAACGACGGGCTGACGACCATCGGCGACGTCCGGAACCGTGCCATGTGCCTGCTCGCCGCCTACGGCAACACGACGGCTGCGAGCGTGCAGCGCACCTACCAGGAGTGCGTCAAGAACCTCCTCGACCTCCTCAACAACAACGGCAGCCCGATCTACCCTTGCGGTGGGCTGACCTTCATCAACGAGAGCGGAGACTCCTGCCCCGCGACCTTCTGACCTGGTGACGGAAGAGCCACCCCGGCATCCGGAGCCCCCGGACGCTCGGGGTGGCTCGCCATCGCCTTCCCCGAACGGGAAGGCGCGCCCCGAAGAGCATGTCCCCGCGGAACAGCCTGATCCTCCTCGCGGCCGCCCTGGCCTGTGCCTTGGCGCTGGTCGTTCCGCGCGTCCTGGGGCGTGACAGGGATGCCGTTCCTTCGACGGCCCCCCCTCGCGCCCAGGCCGAGGTACGGCGGGCGCCGGCGCCGTTCCAGCCCGCCCCGGAGCGCTCACGCCGGTCCGAGTCCCTCGCCCCCTCCTCGACCTCGCCGGATGCTCGCCCGGAGGGGGCCCACGAGCGCGAGGTCTCCCTGGTCCGCGCCGACACGCGTGAGCCCGTGCCCGGTGCCACCGTGTGGTGGTGGGACGAGCCGCGCGCTCGCGCCGTCCCGAATGGGTTCGAGGCCAGGCTCCGGGCGGGGAGGCTCGACGAGACCCTTGCGACCCGGGAAGCGAGGACGAGCGATGCCCGCGGCCGCGTGCGGATCCCGCACGTCGTCGAGGGCTGGGTGGCGGGCGGCCTCGCGGACCGGTGGGGCTGCGCGAGGCTCGTGCCCGGGAGCCCTGGCCCCCTGGAGCTGCCGCTCTTCCTGGACGCGAGCCTCCGCGTCCGCGTCCTCGATTCCTCCGGTGGCCCGCTCGCCAAGGTCATGATCGCCCTGCGCGAGCGGAGCGGCCTCGCGCTCGAGGGGCCGACGGTCTCCAGCGATGAGGACGGACTCGCCGTGCTGCCCCACGCGGGCTGGTTGCTGCACTCGCGGCCGGGGGCGGAGTTCGTCGTGACCCCGGCCGCCCTGTTCGATCCGCCCCTGCAGCGGGCGATCGGCGTCCCGGATCTCGAGCAGGCCGTGACCCTCGTGCTGCCGCCCAGCGGAGCGTGCGAGGTGTGGCTCGTGGACGAGGTGCAGAGCCCCGTGCTCGAGCCCTTCGAGGCGAGCCTCGCCTTCGCCGACGGCCCGCGAAGCGACGGACTGCGGGTGGAGGCGGTCCGGACCTCGCGCGCGGGCGAGCCGGTCTTGTTCGGACCCGTCGCGCTCGGCCGCCGGCTGGCGCTCGTGATCCGCCGCGGGGACTCGGGTGCGGTCCTGGAGACCCGAGCCCTGGGGCCGCGCGTCCAGGGCGAGTGCGTGCGGCTCCCCGTCGAGGTGTCCGCGGATCGCGCCGTCCTGCACGGGCGGCTCGTGGACGGGGCCGGCATCCCGCTCGCCGAGGCGTCCGTGCGAGCCCGGTTGCAGGGTGGCGAGGGGATTCGGGCGGGGAGCACGAGGTCGCTCCAGACCGACGCCACCGGCCGCTTCTCGCTCGTGGCCGAGCCAACCGGCCCGGACGCGGGCCTCGTGCTGATCCTGGGGCGGCTCTCGCCCGAAGGCGCGCTCCTCTCCGTCGCGCGGCGGCCCCTGCCTGCGGGGCTCTTGCCGGGCACGAACTCGCTCGGCGATTGCGTGCTCGCCGAGGCGCCCGTGGTCGTGGCCGGTACGGTGCTCGACGCGCGCGGCGAGCCGGTGCCGGCGGCCCAGGTCGTGCCCTCGGTGCTGGACGCGAGCGACGCCGAAGCCGTGGAGCTGGCACCCGTTCAGAGCGACGAGCTCGGACGGTTCGAGGTGCGCGACGAGGTCGTGTGGAGCGGGATCACGCTGCTGGCCCGCAAGGACGGGGCGCTGGCCGGTCCGCGGAGCGTGCGCGCGGGAGAGCGCGGCGTCCGGCTCGTGCTCGAGCCCGGTGGTGGGATCGGCGGAACGGTGCTGCTCGATCCATCGGCGCGGGCGGAGCTGATCCTGGTGCAGGCCGAGCCCCCCGAGCCCGCCCCGCCCACGACCGCCATCGTCGGCGAGGACGGCCGCTTCGTCCTCGAGGGCCTTCCGGGAGGGCCTCACCGGGTGTCCGTAGTCCATGCCCGCACGGCGCAGGTGCTCGGTGCCGTGGACGGAGTCGTGGTGCGTGGAGGTCAGGTGACCCGCGACGCCCGGCTCGACCCGATCGACCTCCGGACGGCGTCGCGATTCGTCCTGCTCGCGCTGGTGGACGAGCTGGATCGGCCCCTGGTCGAGGCGCGTGCCTTCAGCCGCCCGAGCGGGGACTCCGGGGCCCCCTGGGTCTACTCCGCCGCGGAGGGGGGGCGGCTCGCACTCCTGACGGACGGGCCCCGGCTCGACGTCGCGATCGTGGCCCGGGGCTTCCAGCGGACGGAGCTCCAGGACGTGGGCGAGGACCGGCGCGTCGTCCTGCGCCGGGCCGCCGAGCTGCGGCTCGTGCTCACCGGCGTCCGCGCGCCCGAGGCTCCGCTCTCGCTGGCGGTGCGCCTCGTCCCGCTGCGGGCCGGCTTCGCGGGGCTCGCCGAGGGTGGCTGGAGCTCCTTCGGGGCCGAGGGCGAGGTGCACAGCAGGACGGCGTTCACCGGGACGCTCCAGGTGGAGCTGGCGCTTCGCCGCGAGGCCGGGGCCGGCTCGGCCGTGGCCTACCTGCGCGAGGACACCCCGCGGCTCATCCACGTCGCGGAACACCCCGGCGAGCAGAGGTTCGAGATCCGCTGCACTCCGGAGGCCCTGGCCGCCGCCGTGCGCGAGCTCTCCGACCAGTGAGCGCCGGCGGGAGCGGGCCGGCAGACCTCTGCGGGGTCCGAGGCTAGGGTAGGCGGCCATGCTCGCCGACCCCCACTCCGCCGTCGCGCCGTTCCCGGAGCGCTTCAACCTGTGCAGCTACTACCTCGACCGGAACCTCGACGAGGGGCGCGGGGGCAAGGTGGCGCTGATCGCGGGGCGGGAGAAGCGCACCTACTCGGAGATCGCGGCGCGGGTGCGCAAGCTCGCGGCCTGCCTGCGGCGGGCGCGGGTACGGCCGGAGGAGCGCGTGCTGCTCGTGCTGCCGGATCGCTTCGAGTTCGCCGAGGCCTTCTTCGGCGTGCTGCGCGTGGGCGGGGTGTTCGCGATGGTGAACCCGCTCCTGAAGCGCGAGGAGCTCGCCTACTACCTGGCCTACACCAAGGCGCGCGTCGCGATCGTGCACTCGGAGGTCCTGCCGGAGTTCGCGCCGGCGGCGGAGAAGGCGCGCCACCTCGAGACGGTGCTGGTGGTCGGGCCGGAGCGCGGCGGCTTCGCGGGCTACGAGCAGGCCCTGGCGGGCGAGCACGACGGCTCGCCGCGCGCCGAGTGCGAGCCGACCGGGCCCGATGATCTCGCCGGCTGGCTCTTCACCAGCGGCTCGACCGGAAAGCCCAAGGCCTGCGTGCACACGCAGGCCGACTTCGCCTGGAACACCGAGACCTACGCGCTCGAGGTCGTGCGCTACGCCGAGACCGATCGCTGTCTCTCGGTGCCCAAGCTCTTCTTCGGCTACGCCACCGGTACGAACCTGATGTTCCCGTTCCGCGCCGGGGCGACCAGCATCCTGTTCGAGGGGCGCTCGACGGCCGACGAGCTGTTCGACCAGATCGCCGCGCACCACCCGACGCTGCTCACCAGCGTGCCGACGATGATCAACGCCATGCTGCGCTCGCCGCGCATGGAGACGGCCAACCTGAAGAGCCTGCGCGTGTGCCTCTCGGCCGGCGAGGCGCTGCCGCCGAAGCTGTACGAGGAGTGGAAGCAGCGCACCGGGGTCGAGATCCTCGACGGCATCGGCTCGGCCGAGATGTTCCACATCTACATCTCGAACCGCTTCGGCGACGTGCGTCCGGGGAGCCTGGGCACGGTCGTGCCCGGCTACGAGGCCCAGGTCGTCGACGCCGAGGGCCGCCCCGTGCCGGCCGGCGAGCCGGGCCTCTTGCGCGTGCGCGGCGGCTCGACGGCGCTGTGCTACTGGGCCGACAAGCAGAAGTCGCGCGCGACCTTCCAGGGCGAGTGGTGCACCTCGGCGGACCTCTTCCGGCGCGACGCGCAGGGCTACTACTACTACGAGGGCCGCGCCGACGACCTCTTGAAGGTCTCCGGCATCTTCTGCTCACCGCTCGAGATCGAGAACGCGCTGCTCGCGCACCCGGCCGTGGCCGAGGTGTGCGTCGTCGGCCACGAGGACGACGAGGGTCTGACCAAGCCCTTCGCCTTCGTGGTCCTCAAGGACGGCCAGCGCGGTAGCGAGCGCCTGGCGGCCGACCTCAAGGCCTGGATCCAGGGGCGCCTCGCGCCGCACAAGTACCCGCGCTGGTTCGAGTGGCGCGCCGCGCTGCCGAAGAACGACCGCGGCAAGGTGGCGCGCAAGGAGCTCAGGGAAGAGCTCGCGCGGCGCAGCTAGAGCGCCCCGCGGCGCCCTTGCGCCGGGTAGGATCCCGGGCCGGGAAGGGATCATGGCGCGACGACTCCTCGAATGGCTGCGCCGCATGGGCGCGGCGGGGGCGGGAACGGGCGTGAGCGGCGCTCCTGGGGCGACTCCGGCCGCGGAGCCGGCCGAGGCGGAGGCGGAGGAGGCCCAGCAGCTAGGCCAGCAGCAAGGCCAGCCGCAGACGCAGCCGCAGGCGCAGGCCGATGCGCAGGCGGAAGCCCGCACGCAGCGGCTCTACGCCCTCGCGCGGGAGCTGACCGACGTGTTCCAGCTCGTGGCGCACCCGCGCGACCTGCGCCAGGACGGGCGCTATCG
>DASVAP010000386.1:0-17691 GCA_036376275.1 Planctomycetota bacterium
CTGCTGCTGGGCCTGGTGGCGGTCGTTCCGGCGCAGGCGCCGGCGGCCGGGACGGAGCCGGAGGTCGTGCGCTGGATCGCGGAGACGGCCCGGCCGCTCGCCTCGCTCGAGCCCGGGGCCGATGCGGCGGACCTCGAGCCGCTGCGCGCCATCGTGGGGAAGGCGCGCATCGTCGCACTGGGCGAGGCCACCCACGGCAGTCACGAGTTCTTCGCCTTCAAGCGCCGCGCGCTCGAGTTCCTCGTGCGCGAGCTGGGCTTCACCGACTTCGCGATGGAGACGGACTGGACGGCAGCCCTGGCGGCGAACGACTACGTCGAGCACGGTCGTGGGGACCTGGATGGCGCCGTGCGCGCGCTCTCCCCCCTGTGGCGCACCGAGGAGTACCGCGGCCTCCTGGAGTGGCTGCGCGCCTGGAACGCCGATCCGACGCACACCCGCAAGGTGCGCTTCCACGGGCTCGACCTGGCGGCGGCGGGGCCCACCGCGCGGCGCCTAGGGGAGTACCTGGCGCGCGTCGATCCCGACGTGGCCGACAGCGTGGCCCCGGTGATCGAGCGCTTCGAGAACGGCCAGATGGTCGACGAGGCCGATCGCGAGGGCCTGCTGGCGCTGCTCGACGAGCTGCGGGACGCCTGCGTCGAGCTGGCCGGCGAGCGCGAGTGGGAGATCCATCGTCAGCACCTCGTGGCCCTGACGCAGGTCGCGGCCCAGCGCGCGAAGCGGGGGCACGACGCGACCTCCTTCCGCGACCGCTGCATGGCGGACAACGCGCGCTGGATCCTGCGCACGGCCGGCCCGGGGGCGCGCCTCGTGCTCTCGGCCCACAACGGCCACGTCTCGCGGGCCGGCATGATGGAGGTCGAGGGCTACGGCACGATCGAGAGCATCGGGCGCGCGCTCGCCGCCGACGCCGAGGTCGTGACGGACGAGGACCTCTCGCTGGTCGTGATCGGCACGGCCTTCGGCCAGGGACGCTTCCACGCCTACGGGCGCGGGCTGCAGGCCTTCGAGCTCGGGCCGCCGCGCGCCGAGGCGCACGAGGCGCTGCTCTCCGCCGCAGGCCTCGAGCTCGCGCTGCTCGACCTGGGCTCGGCCCCCGCGGACGGCCCCGTGCGCGCCTGGCTGACGACCCCACGGCCGCTGCGCTTCGTGGGCGGCGCCTTCGACCCGGCCTCCGCCGAGCGCGGCGAGGACGTCCTGCCCTGCACCCTCGCGGCGGAGTTCGACGCCCTCTTCTTCAGCGCCGGATCGAGCCCCTCGCGCCTCCTGGAGCCACCGCGCTAGGCGATCCAGGATCGCCTACTGACTTCGCCGTCAGCGTGACCGCCGCGGTTCGCCGGGCGGGCGTCAGCCCGAACGGCGCTCCGCGGCGCGATTCCAGGACTCGCTAGGCCGATCGTCAGATCGGCTACCGATTTCGCCGTCAGCGTGACCGCACCGGCTCTCCGGGCGGGCTGACGCCCGCCCGGAGAACCGGTGCGCGGATTCCCCGACCACCCCCTTCCCCGAGGTGCTCCCCCGCCGCGCGACGGGCCCGCCTGCCAGCCCCTCCCCCGCGCGCGGTGCCGGCGCCTGGGCACGGGATGTCCGGCTGCCCTCAACCGGGCTCGACGCGGGCGGCGATAGAGCCGCCGTGGAGGCAGGTCCCCGAGCGACGGGGGCGGGGGGTGAGGCGGCTCGGGTGCAGCGTCCCTCGGCCCTCGCCTGGCGGCTCGCACCCGAGGACGGGCACGTGCCCGTCCTGGACGGGCTGCGCGGGCTCGCGATGCTCTTCGTGTTCCTCTACCACGTGGTGGTCTACCCGCCGTGGCGCGCGCCCTTCGCGCTGGGCTGGGTGGGGATCGAGCTCTTCTTCGTCCTCTCGGGCTTCCTGATCACCGGGCTGATCGTCGACTCGGAGGGCGAGCGCAACCAGCTGCGCAACTTCTACGTGCGCCGCGGACTGCGCATCCTGCCGCTCTACTACCTGGTGCTGGCGGTGCTCTACGTGCAGGTCTGGATCCAGGGCGGAAACCAGGCCGGGCGCATCCTGGGGGAGCAGTCGTGGTTCTGGCTGCTGCAGCAGAACCTGCTGATGGCGAACGAGGGCTGGTACAAGCCGCTCTACTTCGCGCACTTCTGGTCGCTGGCGCTCGAGGTGCAGTTCTACGCGGTGTGGCCGCTGGTGCTGGTGGCCCTGGGCCCGCGCCAGGCGCTGTGGGCCTGCGCAGCGGTCGCGCTGGGCTCCTTCGCGCTGCGCAACGGCCTGCCGGTCGCGTGGCCCTTCAGCTACGCGGCGACCTTCAACCACCTGGAGGGCATGATGGTCGGCTCGGCCATCGCCCTGATGCTGCGCGAGAAGCGCGAGACCCTCGGGCGCGTCGCCCCGCTCGCCCTGGCGCTGACCGGGCTGCCGCTCCTGTACCTGGGCCTGCGGCCCTCCGGGCTGCACATCTCGAGCGAGCACGTGATGCGTCACGTGTACCCGCTGCTGGCGGTCTTCTTCGGGGCGCTGCTGTGCGCGACCTTCGAGGTCGGACGCGTGGGGCGCGCCGCGCGCGCGGCCTTCGGCTGCAGGCCGCTGCTGTGGATCGGGAAGTACTCCTACGGGATCTACCTGACGCACTGGGTCGTCCACCTGCAGCTCAAGCGGCCCCTGCTCGACTGGCTCGTCCCGGCCCTGGGCACGGAGGCGCGCGCGCACGCGGCCTCGGTCCTGCTCCAGACGGCGCTGGTGGCCCTGCTCGCCGTGCTCGCCTACCACCTGGTCGAGCTGCCGGCCCTGCGGCTCAAGAACGTGCTCGCCCCGCGACCGCGCGGCCGCGTGGCCGGGCTGCCGGAGCGCGAGCTGCGCCGCACGGCCTAGCCGATCCCCAGATCGGCTACTGACTTCGCCGTCAGCGTGACCGCACCGGTTCTCCGGGCGGGCGCGCGCCCGCCCGGTGATCCGGTGCGCCAATTCCCTGACAAGCTCCCAGATAACCCGCACGCGGATCCGAGCTGGCATCATGGGCGCGCCCTGGACACGCCCCTCACTCCCCAGCCCCCGCCCGGCACGGTCGAAGCCTGGTGCCTCGAGCTCGTCACCACCACCGACCTCGAGGGCAAGCTGCGCCCCGCGCCCCCGCCGGATCGCTGGGAACCCGCCCCCCCCGCGCGTCGCCTGGCGGCTCCGGGCCGCCCGGCCGGGCTCTCTCGCACGGCACGGGCTCCGCGCACGCCGCGCCCCGAGGCGCTGGTCGATCCGCGCGCTCGGGCGCGGCTCGTGCACGCCTTCCTGCACCACGAGCTGCAGGCGGCCGAGCTCTTCGCCTGGGCGATCCTGGCCTTCCCCGCGGCTCCGCGCGAGTTCCGGGCCGGCTGCCTGCGCCTCGCGCGCGAGGAGCTGGCGCACCTCGCGCTCTACCGCGCGCACCTCGCGCACCTCGGTGCGACCTGCGGCGACTTCCCGGTGCGCGACTGGTTCTGGGAGCGCGTCGGCGGCGTGCGCGACGAGCTGGCCTTCGTCGCCTGGCTCGGCCTCGGGCTCGAGGGCGCGAACCTGGAGCACAGCGCGCGCTTCGCGGCCGCCTTCCGCGCCGCCGGGGACGAGGAAGGGGCGCGCATCCTCGAGCGCGTCGAGCACGACGAGGTCGGCCACGTGGCCTTCGCGCGCGCCTGGTTCGAGCACTGGAGCGGCGCGCCGCTCGACTACGAGCGCTGGCGCGCAGTCCTGCCACGCCCGCTGACGCCGGCCGTGCTGCGCGGGCTGCCGCTCAACCGCACGGCGCGCGCGCGTGCCGGGCTCGACGCGGCCTTCCTGGCGCGGCTCGAGGCCGAGCCGGCGACGACGACGCGGAGCCCGCGATGAGCGCGCCGCGCCTGTGGGTCCTCAACCTGGACGCCGAGCACGAGCTCGAGGCCGGACGGAGCTACACCCCGAGCGCCCACCTGCGCGCCCTCGTCGTGCGCCAGAGCCGGCGCCTCCTCGGCAGCCTGGTGAGGTCCACGGACCTCGTCCTGGGCGAGGAAGCGCCCTCGGAGGCGCAGCGTGAGCGCCTGCGGGGCCTCGCCGGCGTCGCCTGGAGCCCGACCCCGCGCGCCCTGGCGCGGCTGGCGGCGGCCGGCGCTGTGCTCCCGCCCACCCCGCCGGTCGCCGTCCTGCGCACGGTCAACGCGCGTCCCTTCGCCGCCGCGGTGCGCGCTCCGCTGGCGCGCGCCAGCTTCGCCAAGCACGTGGCCGCCACGCTCGACGAGGTCCTGGCGCTCCTCGCGCGGCCGGCCGCGTGCGGCTGGCTCGTGCGCCGCACCTTCGGCGCGGCCGGTCGCGGACGCCGCCGGATGGCTGTCGGCCGCCCGGACGCGGGCGAGCAAGCCTGGCTCGTCGCCAGCCTGCGCCGCGGGCCGCTCGTGCTCGAGCCCTGGGTCCAGGTCACGCGCGAGTTCACGCGCTCGGGGCTGGTGCGCCCGGACGGCTCGCTCGCACTCTCGCGGCCCTGCTTCCAGGAGACGACGCCGAGCGGTGCCTGGACGCGCACCCAGCCGGCCGAGCGCGGGGCCGTGTCGCGCGCGGACGACGCGCAGCTCGAGGAGGCGCTGGCCGCGGCCGGCGCGGCCCTGGCGCGGGCCGGCTACGTGGGTCCCTACGGGATCGACGCCTTCCACCACCGCAGCGCGAGCGGCGAGGTGCTCAACCCGCTGAGCGAGATCAACGCGCGCTACACGATGGACTTCGCCACGGCCTTCGGGACTGGAACGGCCCTCTGAAGGCGCCGCGGTTCAGGCGAAGTGTTGCCCGGCCTGCGCCAGGCTCGCGGTCGCGTCGAGGGCGGCAGCGCGGGAGGCTCGACCAGGGTCGGGAAGTTGAGGACGTTGTGGACGGTCACGCTGACGGCGGGATCAGCGGGCGAGCTGACGATGGGCCAGGAGCGGGTCCTGGAATCGCGCCGCGGAGCGCCGGGCGGGCGCAAGCCCGCCCGGCGGACCGCGGCGGTCACGCTGACGGCGAGATCCGTAGGCGATCTTCGATCGCCTAGCGCCGGAAGTGCTCGGCCATGATCGAGGCCACGCAGCTCGTCAGGCGCTTGGCCGTCGGCACGTGCAGGAACTCGTTCGGGCCGTGGGCGTTCGACTCGGGCCCGAGCACGCCCGTGATCACGAACTGGGCCTTCGGGAACTTGCGCCCGAGCATGCCCATGAAGGGGATCGTGCCGCCCTCGCCCATCGAGGCCGCGGGCTTGCCGAAGAAGGCCTTCGAGGCGTCGTCGATGGCGCTCTCGAGCCAGGGCTCGAGCTTCGGCGCGTTCCAGCCGCTGGTGCCGCTGCCGTTCTCGAAGCGCACGCTCGCGCCGTGGGGCGGGGTCTTCTCGAGGATCTGCTTGAGCGCCGCGGCGGCCTTGTCGCCGTCCACCGTGGGCGGGATGCGCAGGGCCAGCTTCAGCGCCGTGCGTGGGCGCAGGACGTTGCCGGCGTCCTTGATCGCCGGCAGGCCCTCGGCCCCGGTCACGGCCAGGGCCGGACGCCAGGTGCGGTTCAGCAGGAGCTCGGCCGGATCCGTGCCCTGGGGCTTGGCGCCCTCGACGAAGGGGAAGCGCGCGTAGCCGCGGCGCCCGAGGATCTTGGCGCAGGCCTTGGCGCCCTCGATGCGCTCGGGCGGGATCCTGGCGTGGAAGGCCTTGGGGACGATCTCGCCCGTGAGCTGGTCCTCGAGGCGCGCGAGCACCGCGCGCGCGATGCGGAAGCTGTCCGGCACGACCCCGCCCGCGTCACCGGAGTGCACGCCCTCGCGCAGGATCTCGACCACGAGGTCGCCGCCCACCAGGCCGCGCAGCGAGGTCGTGCTCCACATGCGCTCGTAGTCGCCGCAGCCGGAGTCGAGGCACACGACCAGGCTGGGCGAGCCGATGCGCGCCTCGAGGTGGTCGATGTAGAAGGGCAGGTCGTAGCTGCCGGACTCCTCGCAGCCCTCGATCAGCACCACGCAGCGCGCGTGCTCGGCGCCCTGCTCGGCCAGGAGCTCGAGCGCGGCCAGCGAGGCGAAGGCGGCGTAGCCGTCGTCGGCGCCGCCGCGGCCGTAGAGCCGGTCGCCCTCGCGCACCGGCTCCCAGGGCCCGAGACCCTTGCGCCAGCCGACCATCTCGGGCTGCTTGTCGAGATGGCCGTACAGCACGACCGTGTCGTCCTTCGGCGTCGCGCCCGGACGGCCGGGGATCTCCATGTAGAGCAACGGCGTGCGCCCCTCGAGCTGCACGCGCTCGACCTTCAGGCCCGGGACCTTGCGCTTCTTGCACCAGGCCTCGATCAGGTCGGCGGCCTTCTTCATGTGGCCGTTCTTCTGCCAGTCCTTGTCGAAGTGCGGCGACTTGTTGGGGATGCGGATGTACTCCGTGATCCTCGGGAGGATGTCGCCCTCCCAGATGCGCTCGACGTAGGCCTCGGCCTTGGCCGGATCGATCGCGGGGGTCTTCGCGGGGGGCCTGACGGCGGACTTGACGGCGGGCTTGGCAGCTTTCCGGGCGGTCGTCTTCATGGTGCGGGGCAGGATAACGGACACGTGCGGGATTGCCCGCCCTGCGCGGGCCTTTCGTGGGCGCGAGCTCCACGCCGTGAGCGCCCCCCGCCGCCGAGCGTGAACATCCGCGCTCCGATCGGATAGCCTCCGGCGCGTGAAGCTCCTCCGAGACCTCGCCGGCGTCCTGGCCGTGTGCGCGCTCGCCTGGCTCGCCTTCACCTGCGGCGGATCGGACCAGCCACCGGCGCCAGCCGCGCCCGAGAGCGCGGTCCCCGGCAACCATCCCGACGACCCACCGCGCGCGCTCCGCGGGACCCTGGAGAGCCTGCGCGAGGCCCGACGGGCTCCGCGCCACCCCTCGGACGGCGCGGGACGCGCCTGGCTCGAGCCCGAGTCGAGCGCCACGGTGCGCGCCGGCACGCGCGGGCGCTGGATCCTCGGCTTCGAGGCCGGCCCGGCCGGCATCGCCGAGGGTGGCTTCCTGCGCCTGACGGTGCCGTTCATCTGGTGGCACTGGAGCCCGCCCCAGCTCGAGGAGCCCGAGGCGCCGGGCTACACCACGGCCGAGTGCGCGGCCGAGGGCGTGCGCCTCGAGGCGCGCAGCGGCCTGCAGGGGCTCGAGTTCGTCGTGCGCGGGCGCGCGCTCCAGCCGGGCGAGCGCGTGCGCATCGTGTACGGGGCCGGGTCGGCCCTGGCCGTCGCGGATCGCTACGCCGAGCGCGAGTCACCCCTGTGGCTCGCGGTGGACGGCGACGGCGACGGGCACGCGCAGCTCTTGCTGGACTCCCCCACCGTCGAGGTCCTGCCGGGGCCGGCCGAGATGCTCTCGGTCCTCCTGCCGAGCACGGCCGAGCCGGGCGAGCGCGTGACGCTGCGCCTGGCCTTCCTCGACGCCACCGGCAGCCGGGGGGCCGAGTTCGTGGGTGACGTGACGCTGATCGCGCGTCCGGAGGGGCTCGAGCTGCCCGAGAGCGTGACCTTCACGGCCGAGGACCGCGGCCTGAAGCAGGTCGAGCTGGTGGCCACGCAGCGCGGCGTCTTTCGCCTGCTGGCCCAGGCCGAGGACGCCGGCGGGCAGTTCCTGGCGCAGGCCAACCCGCTGCTGGTCGAGCCGCGCGTCGCACCGGTGCGCTGGGGCGACCTGCACGGCCACTCGAACCTCTCCGACGGCACGGGCACGCCCGAGGACTTCCTCGCCTACGCGCGCGACGTGGCCGGGCTCGACGTCGTGTGCCTGACGGACCACGACCACTGGGGCATGCTGGCGCTGAACGACCACCCCGAGCTGTGGGAGCGCATCCGCACCGCCACCGAGCGCGCCAACGAGCCCGGACGCTTCGTGGCCCTGCTCGGCTACGAGTGGACGAGCTGGATCCACGGGCACCGCCACGTGCTCTACTTCGGGGACGAGGGCGAGGTCCTGTCCTCGGTCGACGAGCGCTACGAGACCCCGGCCCAGCTCTGGGCCGCGCTGCGCGGCAAGCCGGCCCTGACCTTCGCGCACCACTCGGCCGGCGACCCGGTGCCGACCAACTGGGCCTTCGCGCCGGACCCGGAGCTCGAGCCGGTGACCGAGGTGGCCTCGGTGCACGGCTCGAGCGAGTCCGCCGACACGCCCCAGCGCGTGGCCAACCCGCTGGCGGGCAACTTCGTGCGCGACGTGCTCGACAAGGGGCACGTGCTCGGCTTCATCGGCAGCGGCGACAGCCACGACGGGCATCCCGGTCTCGCGCACCTGGTCGGCCCGAACCTGGGCGGTGTCGCGGCGCTGCTGACCTCCGACCTCACGCGCGAAGGCGTGCGCACGGCCCTGAAGGAGCGTCGCTGCTACGCGACCAATGGACCGCGCATCCTGCTGCGGGCCGCCCTAGACGGCCAGCGCATGGGCTCGCTCGTCACGCCGCGCCCGAAGGCCCTGCTCTACGTGCGCGCCATCGCCTGCGCTCCGATCGCGGCGATCGAGCTCGTGCGCAGCGGCAAGGTCGTCGAGTCGACCGGCGGCGAGGGTCACTGGGACGTCGAGACGGCCTTCGAGCCGACCGAGCTCCTCGCCGGCGAGTACCTCTACGTGCGCGTCCTGCAGGAGGACGGCGGCGCGGCCTGGTCGAGCCCGTTCTTCGTGCGCTAGCCGATCCCCAGATCGGCTACTGACTTCGCCGTCAGCGTGACCGCACCGGTTCTCCGGGCGGGCACGCGCCCGCCCGGTGATCCGGTGCGCCAGTCCCCGTCAAACCGGACGCACGTCCCGTCCGATGGCGCGCACAGCCGCCCGCCCCGCCTCGACGTCGACGCGCGTCAGCAGGTAAGCGCCGACCGCGAAGAACGGCAGGACCGAGAGGATCGCTCCCTTGGTCCCGAGCCACTGGACCGAGAGGCCGTAGCACAGCGGTCCCAGGACCCCGGCGAACTTCTCCCCCACCCCGAACAGCGCGAAGAGCTCGCCCGACTTGTGGGGCGGGATCAGGCTGGCGAAGAGCGAGCGGCTGAGGGCCTGGGTCCCGCCCTGCACGAGCGCGACGAGCAAGCCCAGGCACACGAAGTGGAGCGGCGTCGTCATGCGGTAGGCCAGCAGCGTGATGCCGCAGTAGACCGCCAGCCCGGCGAAGACCAGGCGCCGCGCCCCGAAGCGACGCGAGAGCGCGCCGAAGGCGAAGGCGCAGGGCACGCCCACGAACTGCACGGCGAGGATCGTGCCGATCACGACCGTGTCGGGCAGGTCCTTGTCGGCCGCGTACAGGGCCGCCATGCGGATGATCGTGACGATGCCGTCGTTGTAGATCAGGAACGCGAGCAGCATCAGGAAGGCCTGGCGGTACGTGCGCAGCTCGCGGAATGTCTCACCCAGGCGCTGCAGGGATACGCGCAGCACCGAGGAGCCGGCCTCCTCGTCGGGCTCCAGCCGCCGCGGCGGCTCCGGGACGACGAGGAGCAGCGGCAGCATGAAGAGGAGCCACCAGACCGCGACCGACAGGAACGCGAGGCGCACGGGCAGCGTCGCCGCCGCCGGCGACAGCCCCTCGCCCGAGGGCAACCCGAACCAGCCCGGCCGCAGGATCCAGGCCAGGTTCACCGCCAGGCACAGGCCGCCCCCCAGGTAGCCGAGCGCGAAGCCCGAGGCCGAGAGGCGATCCATCTCGTCCGGCCGCGCCACGTGCGGCAGGAGCGCGTCGTAGAAGGCGACGCTCGCGGCGGCGCCGACGTTGGCCAGGCCGAACCAGAAGAGGGCGTACTCCCAGTCTCCGGGCAGGGCCAGGAAGAGCGCGGCCGTGGAGAGCGCCCCCAGCGCCCCGAACAGGCCCAGGAGGCGCTTCTTCACCGCGCGGAAGTCGGCCAGGGCACCGAGCACCGGCGCGATCACCGCGCTGACCACGAGGGCCAGCGTGGTCGCCTGCGCGAAGCGCTGCTGGGCCTCCTCCCCGCCCAGCTCGCGCGCGAGCTCGATGTAGTAGACCGGGAAGACCGCCGTGATGACCGTGGTCCAGAAGGCCGAGTTGGCCCAGTCGTAGAGCGCCCAGGCGCGCGCCTCCGGCCGGCCAAGGGCCATGCGCTCCAGCCAGGCTCGCGTGCGCGCGGTCATGCGGCCGACCGAGTCAACCCGCGCGCCGCGGCCTTGACAAGCCTCAGGCGCTCTTGCGCGTGGTCTCGTCCTCGCCCGCGGGGGCCACGCGGTTGCGTCCCATGCGCTTGGCGCGGTAGACGCCCTCGTCGGCGACCTTGAGCAGCGTGTCGATCGAGTCGATCCTGGCGCTCGTGGTGCAGGCCACGCCCAGGCTGGCGGTCACCCGGCGCTGGGTGAAGGCGGGATCGGGCACCTCGCTGCCCTCGACGGCCAGGCGGATGCGCTCGGCGAGCTGGCCGATGCCATCCAGGTGCGTGCCGGGGCAGATCACCAGGAACTCCTCGCCGCCCACGCGCGCGCAGGTGTCGCTCGTGCGCAGCACGCGGCTGATGGCGCGTGCGGTGGCGCACAGCACCCGGTCGCCGACGTCGTGGCCGAAGGTGTCGTTGACCTGCTTGAAGTTGTCGATGTCGAGCAGGATCACCGACAGCGGGAGCTTCGAGCGCTGGCTCGTGGCCCACTCCTTCTCCAGGCGCTTCATGGCGTAGCGCCGGTTCGGGAGCTCGGTCAGCGGGTCGGTGTCGGAGGCCAGCTTCAGGCGCCGCTTCTCGATGGCGAGCCGCTGGTTGGCGGCCTCCTTCTCGCGCACCTCTCCGCGCAGGTGCTCCTGCAGGCGGATCACGCGGATGCCTGGGCGGATGCGCGCCAGGAGCAGCTTGGGGTTGACGGGCTTGGCCACGTGGTCGTCGGCGCCCGCCTCGAAGGCCTCGACGATGCGCTGCTCCTCGTTCTGGCCGGTCAGGATCAGGATGTAGAAGTCCTGGCCCGCCTCGGTGCTGCGCAGGCGCTTGCACAGCTCGAGCCCGTCCATGCCCGGCATCATCCAGTCCGTCACGACCATCTGCGGTGGTTCGGCCAGCGCGATCGCCAGCGCTTCCTGGCCATTGCGGGCGGTGACGACCTCGTGCCCGGCGCGCTCGAGCAGCGCCTTGGCCAGGTGCAGCGAGGTCGGCTCGTCGTCGACCACCAGCACGCGCAGCCGCGGGCCCGAGGCCTCGGCCTCGGACGCCGGGACGCGCTCGAGGTCGCCCGCGAGCAGGTGGAAGTCCGCCGGCACACGCAGGATCTGGCCCCACTCGCGCCAGCAGGCCGCGATGTCGTCGAGCGTCCGCTGGCAGTCCTCGCGCGTCGTGCCGAGCTCGACCATGGCCTCGCGCGCCGCGGGCCAGTGCGCGGCCGCGTCGTTGCCGCTGAGGAGCAGGTCGGCGATGCGCGCCGAGGTCTGCAGGAGCTTCAGGTAGTCGCGCGACTCCGACCAGTCGAGCGCCTCGGGCACGCGCAGCCCATGGTGCAGCAGCACCTCCGAGAAGTGCGCCGGCAGGCCCCAGTCATCGGCCAGGGCCGCGCCGACCTCGCGGTGCGTGATGCAGAAGGCCTCGCGCTCGAGCTGCGCCAGGTCCAGGTTGCGGTCCACGCGGATCTGGCCCAGGACGCGCGTGTAGTCCTCCGGGTGCACGGAGGCGAGCGCCAGGCGCCCGACCTGGACCAGGAGCCCGAGCGTGAAGGCCTCGCCGGACGAGCCGAGGCGCAGGTCGCGGCTCAGGAACTGGGCCGCGACCGCGTTCGCGAGCGACCAGGACCAGTAGGCGTCGTAGTCGAAGGCCGTGCACTGCCCGGAGCGGTGCTTCGAGACCAGGCTGAAGCCCAGGGCCACGTTGCACACCGTACGCAGCCCCAGGCGCACGCCCGCCTCGCGCACGCTCGTGGCCGGCTGCAGGCCGCTGGTGAGGGCCGAGTTCGAGAGCTTGAGGATGCGCCCGGTCAGGGCCGGATCGGCCTGGAGCGTCTGCACCAGGTCGTCGAGCGAGCAGTTCTCGGAGCGCGTGAGCACGAGGATGCGCAGCCCGACCCCGGAGGGCGTGGGCAGCTTGCCCGTGCTCTTCAGCTCCTCGAACGGCTCGTACTGCATCCGCGCAGGTGGGTCGGTTCCGGTCAGTTCAGCTCCGAGCGCAGGGCTGCCTCGACGCGCTCGTACTCGGGGCGCGCGCGCCCGACCAGGGAAGCGATGCGGTCCAGGTCGCGCTCGCGGCCGGCGCTCTCGATCTCGCGGAACAGGTGCGAGAGCCCGAGGGCGCCCAGGTTGGCCGAGCTCGACTTGAGTGCATGGGCCGCGCGCTCGACGGCGGTCAGGTCACGCTTCTCCAGGGCCTCGTGCATGGTCTGCAGGCGCTCGGGCGTGTCGGCCAGGAACAGGTTGACGAGCTCGACGAACAGGGCCGGGTCGTCCTCGCCGCCGAGCTCGCGCAGCGTGGCGATCACTTCCCGGTCGAGGACGGGTTGCGTGTCGGTCATGGTTTCGGTTCCTGTGCGGGAGAAGGCGGCCTGTCCGGTGGGAGCGGAGGTCGAGACCCATTTCTCGAGGGTCCGCTGGAGATCGGCCCGCTGCACGGGCTTGGTGAGCGTGTCGCTCATGCCTGCCTCGGCGCAGCGCTGGAGCTCGCTCACGTTTGCCGTGCTGGTCAGGGCGATGATCGGTATATCGCCGTGCTCGAGCTCGCGGATGCGCCGCGTGGCGCCGAAGCCGTCCAGCACGGGCATCTGGCAGTCCATCAGGATCGCGGCGTAGCGGCGCTTGGCAGCCGCCTCGACGGCCGCGCGACCGTCGCTGGCCGTCTCGGCCTCGAAGCCCAGACGCCGCAGGGCCAGGGCCGTGACCTTCTGGTTGACGAGGTTGTCCTCGACCAGCAGGACCACCGGTCGGCTCCCGGCGTGGACCGGCCGGCGGCTGGCCGGCAGCGGCGGAGGAGGCGCGTCGATGGCCTCGTCGGAGACGTGTAGCAGCGCCGTGAGCAGCTTGCGCTCGTTGAGCGGCTTCGAGATCCAGGCGTCGACGCCGGCGCGCACGAGGGCGCTCGGCTTGTCGGTGCGGCCCGGGACCGTCACCAGCACCAGGCGGATGGGCGCGGCACCCATCTCGTTCTTGACGCGCGAGGCGAGCTCCTTGCCGTCCAGGTCGGGCGGGAAGCGATCGAGGATCGCGTAGTGGAACGGATCGGAGGCACTCTCCGCGGCGTGCAGGGCCTCCAGCGCCTCGCGCGCGGAGCCCACGGCCGAGACGCGCAGGCCCCAGCTCCCGAGGTAGGCGGTGATCACGTACTGCGCGGCCTCGCTGGCGTCGACGACCAGCACGCGCCGTCCGGCCAGGAGCTCACCACGTGAGGGACGCGACTCGCCCGCGAGCAGCGAGAAGCTCGCGCGGAAGACGAGCCGCCGGCCGGACGCGCCGTGGCCCCCCAGGGTCAGGGACCCGCCCATGAGGTGCGCCAGCTCCTGCGAGATCGCCAGGCCCAGACCGGCGCAGGTCGAGGGGCCGCCCGGGGCGGACAGGAGGCGCGTCAGGTCCTCGTCGGGGGCCGCGGGGGCCGAGGTGTCGCTGACGAGGAACTCGAGCGCGACCGGACCCTCGCCGGAGTGGGTGCCCGTGACCTCGAGCTGGACCCATCCGCGCTCCGTGTCCTTGAGGGCGTGCTCCAGCAGGTTGAGGAGCACCTGGCGCACGCGCTCTCCGTCCCCGATCAGGCGATCC
Source organism: Planctomycetota bacterium (assembly GCA_036376275.1). Classification (GTDB taxonomy): domain Bacteria; phylum Planctomycetota; class UBA1135; order UBA1135; genus JABFRZ01. The sequence goes on from DASVAP010000386.1 coordinate 13,618, forward strand.
GGAACGTCGGGGCGCACGAGGGCCACGAGCTCGACGCCCTTGCCGTAGGCGCGCGGGTAGAGGAGGCCGATGGTCCCCTCGATGCACTGGCGCAGGCTGAACTCGCTCGTCTCGAGCTGGAGCTTGCCGGCCTCGATGCGCGAGAAGTCGAAGACGTCGTTCAGGATCGTGAGCAGCCCGCGCGCCGAGCCGTGGATCGTGCGGGCCTGCTCGCGCTGGTCGGGCGAGAGCTCGGTCTCGAGCAGGAGCTCGGCCATGGCCAGGATCCCGCTCATCGGCGTGCGAACCTCGTGGCTGACGTTGGCCAGGAACTCGCGCTTCTGCTGGAGCGCGCCGGCGACCTCGGCCGACCCGCTCGGGGGCTGTCGCGAGCCCTCCGGAGCTGCGCTCGGGACGCGGCTCTCCGCGCGCGCGGCCCCGGAGCGGCCCAGCAGGAACACGGCATGGAGACCGAGCAACCCGACGAAGGTCAGCGCCGCGGCGGCCGCGCCGTCGGCGAGCGCGACCAGCCAGGAGCTGGCGAGCAGCGCGATCCCCAGCAGGACGACCTCGCGTCCGGTGGGGAGCGGCCTGGGTGCGGGTTGCGGATTCTCCATCGACGGACGCACGCGCGAGGACGGCGTGACGCGCGTTCGATCATCGGCCCGCGACGAGGCCGACTTGTGCCCCGAGCGTCCACAGACGGACCGGAAGGATCTTCCGGGGGCCTCCGCGCACCGGTTCAGAGCACGGGGAGCGCCCGGAAGCCCCGTCCGGGCTCGTCCGGCGGCGGCGCGGGCGGCGGCAGCTCGCATCCGAAGACGCGGCAGAAGTGCTTCACCAGCAGTACCTCCCCCAGGAGGTTCGTCGGCGGGAGCTCGACGTGGTCCGCCAGGCGCGTCATCACGTCCGGCGCCAGCCCGCAGGGGTGGAAGCGCCGGAAGGGCTCGAGGTCGGTGTGCAGGTTGAGGGCGAGCCCGTGCCAGGTCACCCAGCGGCGCACGGCCACGCCGAGCGAGCACACCTTGCGCTCGCCGAGCCACACGCCGGTCAGTCCGGGCCGGCGCGTGCCCTCGAGCTCGAACTCGGCCAGGACGCCGATCACGACCTCCTCGAGGTCGCGCAGGTAACGGTGCAGGTCGCGGCGTTCCTCTGCCAGGAGGAGGACCGGGTAGGCGACGAGCTGGCCCGGACCGTGGTAGGTGGCCTCGCCGCCGCGCTCGACCTCGACCACGGGGATCCCGGTCGCGGCCAGCGCGGCGATCTCGGCCGCCGGCGTGCCGCGACCGTGGGTGATGACCGGCTCGTGCTCGGTCAGGACGAGCGTGTCGCCGATCGCGCCCTCGGCGCGCCGCGCGACGAGCTGCTGCTGCAGGGCGTGGGCGTCCTCGTAGCGCGTCCGCCCGAGGCGGCGCACGTCGAGCGCGCTCATGCCCTCACTTCCGCTGGAAGATGTGCACGGCCATCTTGTGCACGGCCTCGGCCGCTTCCATGACCGCCTCCGGCAGGGTCGGATGGGCGTGGATCGTGCGCGCGACGTCCTCGGTCGTGGCGCCCATCTCGATGGCGAGCGCCGCCTCGGCCACCAGCTCGGTCACCTCGGGGCCGACCATGTGCACGCCGAGGACCTCGTCCGTCTTCGCATCGGCCACGACCTTGACGAAGCCGTCGCCCTCCAGCAACGAGAGCGCGCGGCCGTTGGCCGCGAAGGGGAACTGGCCGACGACGACCTCGCGGCCCTGCTTCCTCGCCTCCTCCTCCTGCAGCCCGACCGAGGCCATCTCGGGCGAGGTGAAGATCACGGCCGGCACGCAGCGCGCGTCGTACTCGTCCTTCTGCCCGGCGATCACGGCGGCCGCGACCAGCCCCTCCTTGCTGCCCTTGTGGGCCAGCATCGGCTGGCCGGCCAGGTCCCCGATCGCGTAGACGTTCGGCACGGAGGTGCGCATGCGCTTGTCGACCGCCAGGAAGCCACGCGCGTCGACCTTCAGGCCGACCTTCTCGAGGCCGAGGCCATCGCTGTAGGGTCGGCGTCCGACCGTGCACAGGATCTGGTCGCACTCGATCGTGTCGGCCTTGCCCTGGGAGTCGACCTTGACGAAGAGCTTCGCGCCCTGGGCCTCGTAGCCCTTGGCCGCGGTCTTCGTGATCAGCTTGATGCCCGACTGCTTGAGCGAGCGCTCGATCACGCGCACGCAGTCCTTGTCCTGGCCCGGCAGGGCGCCCTCGGTGAACTCGACCACCGTCACCTGGCTGCCGAGCTTGCGGTACAGGAAGCCCAGCTCGAGCCCGATGTAGCCGCCACCGATGACCAGCAGGTGCTGCGGGATGCGATCGGGCGCCAGGGCCTCGGTCGAGGACCACACGCGCTTCCCGTCGAAGTCGAAGCCGGGGATCGACATCGGCACCGAGCCCGTGGCCAGCACGATGTCGTCGCAGGGCAGCGTCTTCTCCCCCGCCGCCGTCTGGACCTTGACCGTGCGCGCGTCGTGGATGCGGCCCGTGCCGACGACGTGCTCGATCTTGTGGTTCTTGAGGAGCCCGCTCACGCCACCCGTGAGCTTCCCGACGATCTCGCCCTTCCAGGCGACCAGGCGCGCGAGGTCGAGCTTCACGCCCTCGACCGTGATGCCCATGGTCTTCGCCTCGTGGATGCGCTCCATCAGGGCGCCGGCGGCGATCATGGCCTTGGAGGGTATGCAGCCGACGTTCAGGCACGTGCCGCCGACGTACTCCTTCTCGACGACCGTGACCTTCTGGCCGAGCTGCGCCAGGCGGATGGCGCACACGTAGCCGGCCGGGCCGGCACCGATGACGACGACGTTGCGGGGGTTGCTCATGGGGATCACGCGGGCTCGTGCCCGCTACAGAGGGAAGGCGCCGTCGCCCTTCTTGGCCTCGCCGTGGCGCTCGGATACGCGCACGAACTCGTTGTACTGCTTGCGCAGGTGGCGCGGGACCTGGGCGTAGACGTCCTCGACCAGGGAGCGCAGGGGCATGGCCGCGGCGGCCTCCTGCTCGTGCACGACCTTGTCGATCTCGGCCAAGAGCTTGGCCTCGAGCGTGTCCACCTCGCCCGACTTCAGAACGCCACGGCGCTCGAGGAAGCGCGTGTAGCGTCGCAGCGGATCGCGGCGCTGCCACAGCTCGGCCTCGGCCGGATCGCGGTAGCGCGTCGGGTCGTCCGAGCTCGAGTGCCCGAGCATGCGGTAGGTCTTGACCACCAGCATGGCCGGCCCGGCGCCGGAGCGCGCGTGCACGACCAGCCAGTGCATCAGCTCGTAGCAGGCCAGCACGTCGTTGCCGTCCACCTCGAAGGCCGGGATGCCGTAGGCCCTGGCCTTCTTCGTGTAGTCGGTCTGCGCGCTCTGGGCCGAGCTCGGGACCGAGATGGCCCAGCCGTTGTCCACGCACACGAAGACGCACGGCGCCTTCCACACCCCGGCGAAGTTGAGGCCCGAGTGGAAGCCGTTCGAGCTCGTCGCGCCGTCGCCGAAGTAGATCGCGTGCACCTCGTCCAGCTTGCGTCGCCTCGCCGCGAAGGCCGCCCCGACCCCGTGCGGGATCTGCGTGCCGATCACCGACGACCAGCTCGGGTAGTGGGAACCCCTGTGCTGGAAGTGGTTGCACATCTGGCGCCCCTTCGCCGTGTCGTTCGAGTTGCAGTACATCTGCGCGACGTACTCGGAGAGCGGCAGGCCGCGCATGAGCGCAGCGCCGCCCTCGCGCAGCCCGGACCACAGCCAGTCGCGCGGCTCGAGCGCGGCCGCCGTGCCGATCATGGCCGCCTCCTGACCCAGCATGCTGCCGACGAAGCCGATGCGCCCGGCGCGCTGCAGCTTGAGCATGCGCTGGTCGACGCAGCGCACGCGCAGCATGTGCACGAGCAGACCCCGCAGCCAGCCGTCGGCATAGCTGCGCAGCTCGACCTCGGGCGCGCCGTCGTCGTCGAGCAGACGGCGGCGCGGGAGGAACTCGCGCTTGCTGGAGTCGGCGGTGGTGCTGGCCATGCCTGCGAGCGGAAGAGGGCTAGAGCGCCAGCAGGCCCGGGTTCTCGAGCAGGCGCTTCATCGTCACCAGGAAGCGCGCCGCGCT
>DASVAP010000387.1:0-11011 GCA_036376275.1 Planctomycetota bacterium
CAGCAGCTCCTCGGTCGGCACCTGGGACAGCTCGCGCAGGTGTCGCAGCAGCACCCTCCGCACCTCGTTCATCGCCACCGAGGGCGCGCGGTGGGCCCCGCCCAGCGGCTCGCGGATCACCTCGTCGATCACGCCCAGCTCGGTCAGGTCGCCGGAGGTCAGCTTGAGGGCCTCGGCCGCCTCCGGGGAGCGCTCGCCGTCCTTCCACAGGATCGCGGCGCAGCCTTCGGGGCTGATCACGGAGTAGTAGGCGTGCTCCAGCATCAGCACCCTGTCCCCCACCCCGATTCCGAGCGCCCCGCCCGAGCCGCCCTCGCCGATCACGACCGCGACGATCGGCACCTTCAGGGTCATCATCGCCAGGATGTTCTCGGCGATCGCCATGGCCTGGCCGCGCTCCTCGGCCCCGATGCCCGGATAGGCGCCCGGGGTGTTGATCATGCACACGATCGGCAGGCCGAGCTTCTCGGCCAGCCTCATCTTGCGCAGGGCCTTGCGGTAGCCCTCCGGGTGGGCGCAGCCGAAGTTGCACTCCATGCGCTCCTTGGTCGTGCGCCCCTTGCGGTGCGCGACCAGCAGGAAGCGCCAGTCCTCCATCGTGGCCAGACCCGTGACGATGGCGCGGTCGTCGCCGAAGGCCCGGTCGCCGTGCAGCTCGATGAAGTCGTCCAGGATCTCCAGCTGGTAGTCCGCCACCACCGGGCGCTTGGGGTGGCGCGCCACGTTGACGCGCTCCCAGGCCGAGAGGTCGGAGTAGGTCTTGTGGATCGTCTCGCGCAGGCGCGTCTTCAGGGCCTCGATCTCGCTCGAGATGTCGAGGCGGGTCGAGAGCGAGAGCGTCTCCAGCTCGGCGATCTGGGCCTCGATCTCCTCGATCGGGCGCTCGAAGGCCATGCCGGGGGTCGTGCCTTCGGTTCGTTGCGTCTCGCTCACGGCGCGTTCCTCTGGCCCTCGGGGCCGGCGGGGCGCGGCATCGTGTCCTGTCCCCGCCCGGCTTGGCAAGCCCGGGCGGCACGCGAAGCCCGGGAGGGCCGTTGGGAGCGCCCCGCGCGCGAGCTACGCTGGGGCGCCTCCCCGTCCCCCCGCACGACTCCATGCTCCCCACGGCCGAGGCATCCAAGGACGAGACGCGCTCCCATCATCCCGCCCCGGACGCCTGGCGCGTCGAGGTCTTCCGCCGCGCCGCGGTCGGCGACCCGGAGGGCGCGGCCCTGGCGGAGGCGATGGCCGAGCTGGGGCTCGCCGCCCCGGCCGAGGTGCGCGTCGCCAAGGGCTACCTGTTCGCGCCGGGCTACGCCCAGGAGTCGATCGAGGCGATCGCGCGGCGCGTCCTGGCCGACCCGGTCGTGAACGAGGTGCGCGTGCTGGCGCCGCGCGCGGCGCCGCGCCCGGGTCCGTTCCAGCGCATCCTGGTCATGTCGCGCCCGGGCGTGATGGACCCCGTGGCGCACACGGTCGAGGAGCTGCTCGTGCGCAGCGGCGAGGTCCCGCGCGGGGGCGCGCCGGCGGTGGCGACCTACCGCGTGGTCGAGCTGCGCGGGCCGCACGGCGCCGCCGAGCTGACCCAGCTCGCCACGCGCCTGCTGGCCAACGAGACGATCGAGGTCGTGCGCATCGCGCGCGAGGACCTGCCCTACGGCGAGCGCTTCCCGCAGGCCGCCCGGGGACGCGTGACGGTGCCGCTGCTGGCGCTCGGCGGCGACGAGCTCGTGGCGCTCTCGCGCACGGGCCAGCTCAGCCTGACGCGCGAGGAGATGCTCGCCATCCAGGCCCACTACCGGAGCCTCGGACGCGAGCCCTCGGCCTGCGAGCTCGAGACCCTGGCCCAGACCTGGAGCGAGCACTGCAAGCACAAGACGCTGACCGGGCTGGTCGAGTTCACGCCCCCGGACGGCGGCACGCCACGCCGCATCGACAACCTGCTGAAGAGCACGATCGCGCGCGCCACCCACGAGCTCGCCCGCCCCTGGTGCGTGAGCGTGTTCGAGGACAACGCCGGCATCGTCGCCTTCGACCAGGGCCACGATCTGTGCATCAAGGTCGAGACCCACAACCACCCGAGCGCGATCGATCCCTACGGCGGGGCCGGCACCGGCATCGGCGGCGTGATCCGCGACGTGCTCGGCGCCGGACGCGGCGCGCGCCCGGTCGCGAACCTGGACGCCTTCTTCGTCGGGCCGCCGGAGCTCCCGAAGGAGCGCGTCCCGAAGGGCACGATGCACCCGCGCCGCATCCTGCGCGGCGTGGTGGCCGGCGTGCGCGACTACGGCAACCGCATGGGCATCCCCACCGTCGCGGGCGGGGTCTGGTTCGACGAGGGCTACGTCACCAACCCGCTGGTCTACGCCGGCACGGTCGGGATCCTGCCGCACGCGGCCGCCCACAAGGAGGTGCGCCCGGGCGACGTGATCGTCTCGGTCGGCGGGCGCACGGGCCGCGACGGCATCCACGGCGCGACCTTCTCCTCGATCGAGCTCTCCGAGGACTCCGAGACGGTCTCCTCCTCGGCCGTGCAGATCGGCGACCCGATCACGGAGAAGCGCACGCTCGACTGCCTGCTGGCGGCGCGCGACCGCGGGCTCTACCGGGCCGTGACCGACTGCGGCGCGGGGGGCTTCTCCTCGGCCGTGGGCGAGATGGGCGAGAAGACCGGCGCCGAGGTCGAGCTCGACGGCGTGCGCCTGAAGTACCCCGGGCTCGCCTCGCACGAGATCTGGATCAGCGAGGCCCAGGAGCGCATGGTCCTGGCGGTCCCGCCGGAGAAGCTCGACGAGCTGGTGGCGCTGTTCGCGGCCGAGGACGTCGAGGCCACCGTGCTCGGGCGCTTCACGGACACGAAGCGCCTGGTGGTCAAGGACCGCGGCGAGGTCGTGGCCGAACTCGACATGCACTTCCTGCACAAGGGCACGCCGCGCCCCGTGCGCCAGGCGCGCTGGGAGCGCCCGCGCCTCGCCGATCCGGGCTGCCCCGCGCCGCGCGAGGGCCACGCGCGTGCGCTCCTCGGGCTGCTGGCCGCGCCCGAGGTGGCCAGCAAGGAGTGGATCGTGCGCCAGTACGACCACGAGGTGCAGGGCAACTCGGTCGTGAAGCCGCTGGTCGGCGTGCGAGGCGACGCGCCCAGCGACGGGAGCGTGCTGCAGCCCCTGGCGAGCTCGCGCACGGGCTTCGCGCTGGGCCTCGGGGCCAGCACGCGCTTCGGCGCGCTCGACCCCTACCGCATGGCCCTGGCGGTGATCGACGAGGCCCTGCGCAACGTGGTGGCGGTCGGGGCCGACCCGGCGCGCGTGGCGATCCTCGACAACTTCTCGTGGGGCAACTGCAACGAGCCGGACCGCATGGGCGCGCTCGTCCTGGCGGCCGAGGCCTGCTACGACGCGGCCAAGGCCTTCGGGACGCCCTTCGTGTCCGGCAAGGACAGCCTCAACAACGAGTACCGCGTGGGCGGCGAGACGCTCTCGATCCCGCCCACGCTGCTGGTCACCGCGCTCGGGATCGTGCCGGACGTGGCGCGCTGCGTGACGATGGACCTCAAGCGCGCCGGCAACCGCCTGTACCTGGTGGGCGAGACGCGCGCGGAGCTGGGCGGCTCGCTCTTCCACCACCTGGCCGGCCGCGGCGGCGGAACGGTGCCGGAGGTCGACCTCGCCCGCGCGCCGCGGCTCCTCGCGGCGCTGCACGCCGCCATCGCCGCGCGCGAGGTGGCGAGCTGCCACGACCTCTCCGAGGGCGGCCTGGCGGTCGCCGCGGCGGAGATGGCGCTCGGCGGCGGCCTCGGGCTCGCCCTCGAGCTCGCCAGGGTGCCCGTGGCGAGCCTCCCGGAGGGCTGGGACGCGGACGCGGCCCGGCTCTACTCCGAGTCCACCACGCGCTTCCTGGTCGAGGTCGCGCCGGCGCAGGCGCCGGCCTTCGAGCGGCGCCTCGCGGGCCTGCCCTGCGCCGCGCTCGGCGAGGTCCTCGCCGCGCCGACCCTGCGCGTCGCCGGCGTGTCCGGGAAGCCGCTCCTCGAGCTGCCGGTCGACGAGCTCGCCCGCGCCTTCCATTCCGCCTTCCACTTCCAGGGAGGAGCCCCGTGAGTCCCATGCCCCGCACCGACCCCATCGCCCGCGCCCTGGTCCTGCGCTCGGCCGGCACGAACTGCGACGGCGAGACCGTGCGCGCGCTCGAGCTGGCCGGGGCCGAGACGACGCTCCTGCACCTGAACGCCCTGGCGCGCGACCCGGCGCGCCTGGCCGAGCAGGACCTGGTCGTGATCGCCGGCGGCTTCTCCTACGGCGACTACGTGGCCGCCGGGCGCATCTTCGGCCTGGAGCTCGCCGCGCACCTGCGCGCGCCGCTCGAGCGCTTCGTGGCGGACGGCGGGCACCTCGTCGGCGTCTGCAACGGCTTCCAGATCCTGGTCGAGCTCGGCCTCTTCCAGCCCGGCCGCCCGCGCACGATCGCCCTGACGGACAACGCCTCCAACCGCTTCGAGTGCCGCTGGATCACGCTGCGCTCCGAGCCCTGCGCGGCACGCTGGCTCGGCACCGGCGAGCTCATGCCCGTGCCCATCGCGCACGGCGAGGGACGCTTCGTCACCGGCACCCCCGAGGCCCTCGCGGAGCTCTTCGCGCGCGGCCAGGTGGCCCTGACCTACGTCGATCCGGAGCGCCCGGGCCCGGCCGGAGCGCGCGAGAAGCTGCTCCCCTACCCGTTGAACCCGAACGGCTCGATCGCCAACATCGCCGGTATCTGCGATCCGACCGGTCGCGTGCTCGGCCTGATGCCCCACCCGGAACGAAACCTGGCCCCCTGGCACCACCCGCGCTGGACGCGCCTCGGCGCGCGCGAGGTGGGCGAGGGCCTGGCCTTCTACCGCCGGCTCGTGGCCGCCGCCGCACGCACGCCCGCCTAGCCCGCCCAACCGCGCCATGAACCGACTCCTCCTGCTCCTCGCTCCCCTCCCGCTCCTCTCCGGATGCTTCCTGGTCGCCGCCGGCGCCGCCGGCACGGCCGGCTACGTCGTCAGCCAGCAGGTCTCGAACCACGTCCACACGGCCCAGGTCTCCTTCGACGTCGACGACGTCTGGCCCTCGGTGAAGGAGACGATGGGCTTCCTGCAGGAGCCCGGCAGCGAGGCGACCGTGCAGGACTTCCCGCGCGTGGTCAACGGCCGCGTGGACGGCGCCAAGGTGCGCGTCGAGGTCGAGGCGCTCGACCTCGACATGACGACCATCCGCGTCACGGCCGACAAGTACATGACCAAGGACAACGCCACGGCCAAGGAGGTCCTGGACCAGCTCCTGCGCCGCCTCGACCGGAGCACCCTGGCCCCCGAGACGACCGCGACCCCGGCCTCGGCCGCGAAGTAGCGCGCCCCGCGGAGGCTGCGGGCGCGCCTCGGCGCTCCCCTCCGCCCCCGCGCCCGCCGCTTCCCCTTCCGCGCCGCCGCGCGCGGCTCGCCTCAGTCCTCCTCCGCCGCTTCCTCCTCGCCCGTGTACCCCAGGCCGCGCAGGGCCTGGATCTGCTCGGGCGTGCGCCGCGCCTGGACGCGCTCCACCAGCGGCGTGAGCAGCTCCTCCAGCTCGGCCGCGTGCGCGCGCGCCAGCTCCCGCGCCCAGTCCGCCTCGCCGTGCACGCTCTCGTGCTCGCCCGGGTCCGCGCCGAGGTCGAAGGCCGCGTGCAGCTTGCCCGCGCGCACCGCCTCCAGGTCCTCGTAGCCGATGATCTTGCGCGTGCCGTCGATCACCGCCAGGGTCGAGCCGGGCACGGTGCGCCGCGACTGGAAGGCGTAGAGCGCCCGCTCGGCCGGCGGATCGAGCAGCGAGGCCCCGCGCCAGTGCGGGCGCGGCGCGAGGCCCGCCAGGCCCGCCAGGGTCGGGGCCACGTCGATCAGCGAGACGCGCCGCGCCTCGCGCCCGGGCACGACGCCGGGACCGGCCAGGATCAGCGGCACGGCCAGCTCGGTCTCGTAGACCCAGTTCGTGTGGAACAGGCGCCCGTGCTCGAAGAAGGACTCGCCGTGGTCGCTGGTGAAGAGCAGGTACCCGCTCGCGAGCACGCCCGCGCGCTCCAGCTCGGCCCGCACGCGCCCGAAGATCGCGTCCAGGTCGGCCGCGCCGGCGCGGTAGAGGTCGTGCAGGCGGCGCGCCAGCTCGAGCGCCGCCGGATCGGTGGGCGGGCCCTCGTGGCCCAGCGGCAGGAGCCGGGTCGTGTCCGCCAGGACCTGCGGATCCAGGAGCGGCTCGCGCTGCAGGTCGTCCCAGCTCCGGTCGAGCTGGAGCCGTCCCGCGAGGCGCGCGCGCGTCTCGGGCCGATGCTGGTAGGGCGTGTGCGCGGCGTAGGTCTGCACGAACAGGAACACCGGACGCCCGTCGTCGGCCGCCAGGAAGGCGCGCACGCGCTCGGCCGTCCCGGCCTCCTTGCGCTCGTCGCACAGCGCGAAGCCCTGGTCGAGCCCGTGGGCGGCCGAGACCATCACGCCGTCCGAGAGGAGGCCGCAGCGGTAGCCGCTGGCGCTCAGGCGCTCGGCCAGGGTCTCGACCGCCTCGGGCAGCGGGTTGTGGTAGTCGACCTGCCCGTTCTGGTGCGGGTAGACGCCGGAGAAGATCGAGGAGTGCGCGGGCAGGGTGTGCGTGCTGACCGACCAGGCGTGCTCGTAGACGCGCGCGGCGCGCGCGAAGGCGTCGATCTCGGGCGTGAGCTCGAGCGTGCTGCCGTAGGCCGCCAGGTTGTCGGCCCGGAAGGTGTCCGCCAGGAACACGACCAGGTCCGGACGCGTCGCGTGGGGCCGCGCCCCGGGACGCCCCGTCGCGGCCGGACCGATGACCGGGGCCAGGAAGGACGACAGCGCCAGCGGGCCCTCGACCTCGAGCTCGAGGCGCGCGCGCTTCACGCCGCCGCGCGGCAGCTCGAGCGAGTGCCACGTCAGCGACTCGCCCAGGGGCCCCGGCTCCACGGTCTGTTCGAAGAGCAGCGCGCCGTCGAGCCGCAGGCGGAAGGTGCGCGGCGCCGTGCGCTCCTCGTTGCGCCCGAGCAGGGGCTCGAGCGCCGTCGCGAAGGTCAGGCGCGCGCCGGGGGGCAGCTCGAGCGCCAGCGTGCGCGGCGCTCCGCTGGGCACGAAGAAGCCGGAGCCCGACAGGCGCCGCCCGCGCAGGCGCGTGACGCCCGCCTCGCGGCGCTCGAAGACGACGCAGGCCCACAGCTCGGCCGTGCGCGGTGCCGGCGCGCCCTCGGCCAGGGCCAGCGCGAGGCGCAGGGCGCGCGGGGCGCAGCTCGTGAAGCGGCCCGGCTCGCGACCCAGGCGCTCGGCGTCGGGCTCGAAGACCAGCTCGGTCCCGTCCGCCAGCAGCCGGTAGGGGCTGCCCTCGCCGGGCGGATGGCCGACGGCGAACACCGGCATCTCGGCCGAGTAGCGCCCGGGCCCGTCGGCGCGCCAGGCGTCCTCGGGCAGCGTCGCCACCAGCCAGGCGATGCCCTCCTCCTCGACCAGGCGCAGCCCCGGCCCGAGCGGCCCGAGCGGCAGCGTCGCGGGCGCCTCGATCGCCGCCAGGTCGAGCCAGCGCGGCGCCGGCGGCCCGCCGCAGGCGGCGAGGCCGAGCAGGAGGGCCGCGCCGGCGCGGAGCCCGAGGTGCCTCACGCGCCGGCCTTGCCGGCGAGCTTGCGCTCGCGCTTGCGCGTGCAGGCCGCGCAGGTCCCGAACAGGCGCAGGTTGTGGTAGTGCAGGCGAAACCCCTTGCGCGCCGCGGCCTCGCGCTGGAACTCCTCGATGCGCTCGTCGGCGAACTCCTCGATGCGCCCGCAGTCGATGCAGACGAGATGGTCGTGGTGGCGGTGGCCGAGGACGTGCTCGTAGAGCAGCTCGCCCTGGCCGGCGTCGAGCGTCTCGAGGAAGCCGCCCTCGACCAGCAGCGCCAGGGTGCGGTACACGGTGGCGCGCGAGACCTTGGAGCCCTCCTCGGCGCGCATCCAGCCGTACAGGCGCTCGGCCGAGAAGTGCTCGTGGGTCGCGAAGACGCGCGCGAAGATGCGCCGGCGCTGGGCCGTCAGCTTGAGCGCGCGCGTGGCGAGGAAGGACTCGAACTGGCGCTGGATCGCGGCCTGGTTCACGTACCGCATGGTAGCTCCCCCGGGACCGCCAGGCTCCAGCCGGGCCCCTTCTCCCGCTCCTGCGCGCCCTCCGCGTAATCCCTTCGCGTCTGCGCGTTTCTCCCGTTCCGATCCGGGACGAAGAAGAGCGCGGAGACACGGAGGGAAGACGCGGAGGGCGCGGAGGAGAAGGAGCAGAGCCGGGCGGGAGCCTGGCGGTCCCGGAGAGGCCTATCGCTCCGCGTGCGGCGCGTAGAAGCGCGCGAGGCGCGCGGAATCGACGCCCGCCGCCCACAGCCCGGTCAGGGCCCAGTTGAGGAGCGTGCGCCGCAGGCGCCCCTCGCGCTCCCAGCGGCGCGGCGAGCACAGGACCGTGGCGCCCGGCACGAGCACGATCCGCCCCTCCCTCCGCAGGCGCCGCGCCAGGTCGAGGTCCTCGAACACGGGCTGCGCGCGAAAGCCGCCGGCGGCCGCGTAGGCCGCGCGGCGCACGCACAGGGCCGAATCGCCGTAGACGCGCCCGCGCGCCACGCGCCGGTCCGCGGCGCGCTCGATCCAGCGGTAGAAGCGCGCCGGGTGCTCGATGCGCTGGCGCATCCCGGCCGCGCACACGCCCGGATCCGCGAAGGCCGCGCTCACGGCCGCCAGGGCCCCCGGCGCGAGGCGCGCGTCGGCGTGCAGGAAGCACAGGAGCTCGCCGCGCGCCGCGGCTGCGCCGCGCGCGAGCTGGCCGCCGCGCCCGCGCGCTCCGCGCAGGACGCGCGCCCCGAGACGCGCGGCCAGCTCGGCGCTGCCATCCGGGCTCTCGCCGTCGCTCACGATCCACTCGTGCGCGCAGGCCTGCTGCGCCAGCGAGCGCGCCAGGGCCTCGAGCTGGCCGGCCTCGTTCCAGGTCGGCGTGACCACCGAGAGCGGGACGAGCGGCGCCGGCGGCTCCACGGGCCTCCTCGCGGTTGCCTCGCGCCGCTACGGGCCGCGCTGGCCGCCCACGGCGCCGGGCTCCAGCGGCTCCTCGCGCGCCGCCAGCGCCGCCGCGCCGCGCGGCAGGCCGATGTCGCTGCGCCCGGTCTTGCCGCTCCAGTGCACCAGCTCGAAGGCGCGGTAGGCGCTGGCGCGCGCCGCGGCCACATCGGCGCCGAGCGCGGTCGCGCACAGCACGCGCCCGCCGCTCGTCAGCGTCTGTCCGCGGTCGCTGCGCGTCCCGGCCTGGAACACGACCGCCTCCGGCACGGCCGCGGCCTCGGCCAGGCCCTGGATCACGTGGCCCTTCTCGTAGGGGCCGGGGTAGCCCTGGGCGGCCCCGACCACGCCCACGCAGGCGCGCGAGTCCCAGGTGAGCGGCGCCTCCTGCTCCAGCTCGGCGCGCGCCGTCGCCAGGAGATAGGGCACCAGGTCCGACTTCAGGCGCCGCAGGATGCCCTGCGTCTCCGGGTCGCCGAAGCGGCAGTTGAACTCGAGCACGCGCGGCCCGGCCTCGGTGATCATCAGGCCGGCGTAGAGCACGCCGCGGTAGTCGAGGCCCTCGATGCGCAGCCCGTGCAGGGCCGGGACCAGCACGCGGCTCTCGATCTGACGCATCAGGCGCTGGCTGACGAAGGGCACGGGCGAGACGAAGCCCATCCCGCCCGTGTTCGGGCCCTTGTCGCCGTCCTCGGCCTGCTTGTAGTCCATCACCGGCTCGAGCACGCACAGCGTCGCGCCGTCCGTCAGGACCTGCACCGAGAGCTCCTGGCCCGGCAGGAACTCCTCGATCACGACCTCGCGCCCGGCCGCGCCGAGCCGCTGCTCCTCCATCAGCGCGTCGACCACCGCGCAGCCCTCGACCGCGTCGTCGACCACGAACACGCCCTTGCCCGCGCACAGCCCGTCGGCCTTGATCACCTGCGGCCACTGGGGCTGGCTCTCGAGGTAGGACTTGGCCGCCCCGGCGCGCTCGAAGCGCCGCCAGCCGCCGGTCGGGATGCGGTGGCGCTCGAGGAACTCCTTGGCGAAGACCTTCGAGCCCTCCAGGCGCGCGCCGGCCTGCCCGGGTCCGAAGACCAGCACGCCCGCCGCCCGCAGCCGGTCGGCGAGCCCGAGCACGAGCGGCTCCTCCGGCCCGATCACCACCAGGTCCGGCTTCTCGGCCCGGCAGAGCGCCACGAGCCCCTCGACGTCGTTCGCCGCCACCGCCACGTTGCGCGCGCAGGTCTCCGTGCCCCCGTTCCCCGGCGCGCAGAGCACCTCGCGCACGCGCGGCGAGCTGGCGATCTTCCAGCACAGGGCGTGCTCCCGCCCGCCGGAACCGACCACCAGGACCTTCAGGGGGGAGCTGCTCATCGTCTCGGCTGTGCCTGGCGCTTCGGGTTGTGAGTCCGGCGCGCGGAGTCGCGCGCGAAGGGCCGCAGAGCCTACCAGACGACTCCCCCCGCGCGTCCCGCCTCGAGCGCCACGCGCCCGCATGGCCCCGGGACCAGCGGGCTCACGCCTCGCTCGTCCACTTCCACCTCTTCCCGTGCCCTTCCTCCGCCCCCCTCCCTCGCCCACCCACGCCCCTCGCGCTACCCTGGCCCGTTCTCCCCCGGGGAGTACCTCAGCTGGTAGAGGCGCAGCTTTGGGTGCTGCGAGTCGTGGGTTCAAATCCCATCTCCCCGACCACCCTCCAGGCGCCCGTAGCTCAGCCGGATAGAGCATCGGTTTTCTAAACCGACGGTCCCAGGTTCGAGTCCTGGCGGGCGCGCCCTTGCGCCGCGCCGCGACAGCCCGCGCCTCGTCGCGCAACTTCGTGGAGGGCAAGCCGTTGGGGCCGTTTGGTGACGGCGGAGCGCCGCTCCCGACCGCGCGGCTCGTCGCGTCGTCTCGCGCCGTTTCGTGTGCTGACTGCTGGGGAATCTGCTGGGGGTCGGAAGAGGCTGCCCCATCGGTTCCGGTGGCCTGCGCGGCCTGTTCGAGCGGAGCGATCCCGGGC
>DASVAP010000389.1:0-15539 GCA_036376275.1 Planctomycetota bacterium
TCGAACCTACGTCGGCGGCGACGCCGGGGTGTGCCTAGGATCTCGTGGAGATCTGCATGTCGAACGCATACCCATGCGGGTGCTGGTCACGGCGTCCACTCTGCCATGAAGACCCAGAGTGAGACGCCAAACAGCGCGAACTTCAGCAGTAGCTGGACCACAGAGCGGCGCCAGAACGATGTCGACCCGTCGGGGTTGGACCAGCCACCCGGAGCGTCATCGTCAAGGGTAACTAGGTGCCCGATCGCGGCCCACCCGGCGATGAAGAGTGTTGGGGCCGCAAGCCACTTGGCCCAGGTGAAACCTAGAAGTCCAGCCGCAACCGAAGCGACGAGCAGGCCGCCGAGGATGACCAGAAGAACACGCGCGCTGACTGACATCTAGAGCGTATGACGCCGGCGTTCAGCCGCGGGCCGAGCCCGCAGGGCGAGGACCGTCGGCTCGAACACCTTGTTAGGCGCCATGTTTCTTCTCATATGCGCGACACGTTACGCCAAACAGCTCCCCGACCGTGATCGGCTTCACATTGACGCGGCTGAACAGATTGAACCCCTCGCTTCCGAACAAGAATTGGTCCTCGGCAAGGCCGAAGGCTTCTCTCACTGTTCCGTCGGAGCCAATGAACGATATGGAATAACGCTCCTGAATTGCTTGTAACAGCTCCACGCCATCATCACCGGTAATGCCGAGATCTGATTCAAGCAAGGACGACTCAGCAATCGCCTTCTTGAGGGAGATCCCTTGGTTCTCCCGAATGAAGGCGACGAACTCTTCAAGCGAACACACGGGGTTCATCGCCCCTAGCTCCAATTCAATTGACCTGCGTAGCCGGGAAGGCAGACGATGGGCAGGTCTGCATAACGCGTGGCGCTTGGATGCATGTCGCCCAGCCGCTGCCGCATCGCTTCCTCCATGGCTAGGTCAGCGTAGCGCGACGGTTTCGGTCGTGCCACCGCGGGCTGGAGGCAGCAGCTCAGCCCCCGAGTCGATCCGCCGGCTCCGGACTCCGAACGGGCCGCAGTCAGGACGTGCGTGTAGATCATCTTGGTAGACCTCGCGGTGGCCGAGGAGCTCCTGGATCGTGAGGATGTCCTGGCCGTCCTCGAGCAGGTGGGTCGCGAAGGAGCGGCGCAGGGGTGGCAGCTCGCCTTCTTGCGGATCCCGGCGCGCAGGACGGCCTCGTGCACGGCGCGCTGGATCACGGTCTCGTGCAGGGGGTGGCGGCGGATCTGTCCCGTTTCGGGGTGGCGGTAGGTGCTCGTGGCGGGGAGAGACCCACTGCCAGGACGGCTGCGGGGGCGGACGGGTACCTGCGGTAGAGCGCAGCGAGGCGCTCGGCTTCCCCCTACGGGATCGTCGGCTCGCTGGCAAGCACGCTGCACAGCGAGCCGCGCGCGATGCTTGATGTCACCCTGCGCAGACGGCCTCAGAGCACCCGGTCGAACGACGTGCCGTTGAACCTGAACACGCCATTCCCTGCCAGCCACAGGTCGCCCTGGCGATCCGTGTAGATGGCCATGACGTCCCTGGTCGTCAGCCCGTCCGCGGCCGTGTAGTTCCGCAGCGACTGGCCGTCGTAGCGCCAGGCGCCGTGCTCGACGGTGCCGAACCAGATGTTCCCGGCACGGTCCTCTCCGAGCGAGAACACCCGGTGCAGCGTGGGGGAACCATCCGTCACGTCCCCGGGCTGAGGCGTCGTCCTCCCGCCGTGCGGGCCAAGCTTGCCGAGGCCGTGCTCCTGCGTGAACCGGGTCGTGGTGTGTCCATCCCAGAGGAGGACTCCGATCCCGTTGTTGCCGATCCAGAGCCTCCCCTGGCGGTCCTCGAGGACGCAACGGACGTGCAGCCGGCCGGTGCGCTCGTCGAGCCCAAGGCTCTCGTCGTCGAGGATCGTGAAGGACTCGCCGTCGTAGCCGAACACGGCGGTGTACGTCGCGAACCAGAGCCTCCCGCTCTTGCCCCTGGCCATGCCCGTCGTGGCGTAGGCGCTGGCCTCGGCTCGATCCGCGGGCGCGGGGTAGGGCAGGTAGGTGAAGGTCTCCCCGTCGTAGCGGTACACACCCGGCTGCCCTTCGAGCTCGGTCGCCCCGACGCCCCCATCCTCCTTGAACCACAGGTCCCCCGGCGCGAGCTGCCAGTCGTCCTGCGACGCGTAGTTCCGGAGGATGGGAGTGAAGATCCTCCCGCCGTCGAAGCCGCTGATTCCGGAGCCGCCCTCGAACCAGACGACTCCGCGTCGATCCTCGTGGATCGAGCGGATCTGGTCGTCGCTCAGGCCGTCTTCCGAGGTGAAGTAGGTGAGCGTCTCGCCGTCGAAGCGGCAGACGCCCTCGTTCCAGCTCCCGAACCAGAAGTTGCCCCGGCTGTCCTGGAGGATGGAGCGCAAGGTCTCGAACCGGAGCCGCGCCGGGGGCCCGCTGGCGCCGGCGCTCGGCTCCGATCTCGTCTGGTCCTCCTTCGTCGTGCAGGAGGTTGCGAGGACGAGGGCGAGCATGAAGACGGCCGCGACCGCCGCAGGACCGCGTGTCCTCGACCGCAAGCTACGCCCTCGTCAGCGACATCCGCACCGCGCGCCCCTCCTCGCCCGAGGGCTTGATCACCGTCATCTGCATCACGAGCCCGTCGTCCTCGCGCGCGCAGAGCGCGATGCGCCAGCCCCAGGCCGGGCCGTCGCCCATCGACCACTCGAAGCTCGCCTGCAGGAGGCCCCAGGCGCCTGCGATCCGCTGGCAGTCGCTGCCCTTCGGCATGTGGAACGTGTCGGTCCAGTGGATCCGGTCGCCGTACGTGAGGACGCCGGTCTGCGGCTTGCCCTCGTAGGACCAGGTGTAGGTGATCGTCCCCTTCTCGATCTTCATCGTCGCGTCGCTGGTCAGCGCAGTGTTCCCCAGCGGATCGAGCCACAGCTCGTTCGAGCCGGTCCAGGTCGTGCCGGCGAGGGCGTCGAGGGCAGCGGTGGTGGGCATGGCAGGCTCCGGTGAGGATGCGCGTGAGGCCGTCGAAGCACAGCGCAGGCTAGAGGGTCCCGAGCAGAGCGCAAGGCGGACGTCCGGCCTTCCAGGACGTGTCGACCTCAGGGCGTGGAGTCCGATGGGCGCGGGCGGCCGGGGCGCGTGCACTCCTCGAGCCACCGCTGGAGGTCAGGACCCCGCGGACGACACCGGTGGGAACGAGCACGCCGGCCCCGAGCCCAGCAGCACGGCGCCCCTGCGGCGGGCACGGCCCGGGCGAGGCCCAACCCGTGGCGAATCGGGAGAACCTGGCCAACAATGGCGAGCGGCGAGCATCTCTGGCCTGGCCGTCCCGAGGAGCCTGACCGCCATGCCTACCCCTCGGCTGTCCGATCGCTCGATGCTGCTGGCCGCGTTCGTCGGTTCGGTCGTGCTCGGCCAGGAAGCACGTTCGCAGGGCCTGCCCGGGCCTGGACCCCGCGCGGACGAAGCCACGGACCGGGTGGCCGCTGCGCCGGTCGGGGAGGCCGCAGCGCTCGCGCCGCTCACCTTCGAGGGCCTCGTGGTCGAGGCGGACGGAGCGCCGGCCGTCGGGGCCGTGGTCGTGAGCAGCGCGGGAGGCGAGGCCGTCACGGCTCTCGACGGCAGCTATCGGCTGGAGGTCCTCGTGCCGCTCGCCGCGGAGAGCGTGCAGATCACGGGGACCTCGGGCGCGAGCGGCGGCACCCTGGTGGTCCGCACCGGCAACGGGCTCTTTGCCACCGTGGGCACGCGCAGGATCGAGCCGCTCGTGCTAGCGACGGGGTCGGCCTGCGCGGCGCGCTGGCTACCGACCTTCGGAGCCTCGCCGCGGCTGAACGGCAGCGTTCGTGCCTTGACGGTCTTCGACGACGGCAGCGGACCGGCACTCTACGCGGGCGGCGATTTCACCATTGCGGGCGGCGGGATCGCGGTCCCCCGGGTCGGCCGCTGGGATGGATCGAGCTGGGCACCCCTGGGGAGCGGGTTGAGCTCCGACGTCCTGGCGCTGGCGGTCTTCGACGACGGCGACGGGCCGGCGCTCTACGCCGGCGGATACTTCTCCAGCCGCATCGCGCGCTGGGACGGCGCGAGCTGGACGCCCCTCGGGAGTGGCATGGACGGCTTCGCGGTCAGGGCCCTCGCGGTCTTCGACGATGGCAGCGGACCGGCGCTCTATGCGGGCGGAGACTTCACCACCGCGGGTGGCGTCGTGGCGAACGGCATCGCGAGGTGGGATGGCTCGGCCTGGTCGGACCTCGACGGCGGGATGACCATCGGCCAGGTGGCCGTGAACGCCCTGGCCGTCTACGACGACGGCGGCGGACCGGCGCTCTACGCCGGCGGGTTCTTTCGCCAGAGCGGCGGCGTGTACACGAACAACGTCGCGAAGTGGAACGGCTCGAGCTGGGCGCCGCTCGGCCCCGGCACGAACATCGGGATCTACGCCCTCGCGGTCCACGACGACGGCAGCGGCCCCGCGCTGCATGCGGGCGGCGGCTTCACGACGGCGGGGGGCACCGCGGCGAACCAGATCGCGAAGTGGAACGCCTCGAGCTGGGCGGCCCTGGGCAGCGGGATGAACCTCAACGTCCGCGCGCTCGCTTCCTTCGACGACGGCAGCGGACCGGCGCTCTACGCGGGCGGAGACTTCACGACGGCCGGTGGGCTGGCCGCGAGCCGGATCGCGAGGTGGGATGGCTCGAGCTGGGCGTCGCTGAGCAGCTCCACGAGCGCACCCGTGCATGCCCTGGCGGTCTTCGACGACCGGGGCGGTCCGACCCTCGCCGCGGGCGGGGAGTTCACGGCCGTGAACGGCGTGATCGCCAGCGGCCTCGCGAAGTGGGACGGCTCGGGCTGGGCGCCCCTGAGCGGCGGTCTGACCTCGTTCGTGGAAGCCCTGGCGGAGCACGACGATGGCAGCGGTCCGGCGCTCTTCGCGGGCGGCGCCCTCACGACGGCGGGAGGCGTGGCGACGAACCAGATCGGAGGGTGGGATGGAGCGGGCTGGTCGATGCTGGGCAGCGGGATGGACAACCGCGTGTCCGCCCTCGCGGTGCACGACGACGGGAGCGGAACGGCGCTCTACGCGGGCGGCCTCTTCGCGAGCGCTGGCGGCCTGTCCGCGTTCCGCGTCGCGAGGTGGGACGGATCGAGCTGGTCCGCCCTCGGCAGCGGGACGAACAGCTCCGTCTGGACCCTGTCGGAGTACGACGACGGCAGCGGACCCGCGCTCTACGTGGGCGGGGCCTTCGACGTCGCGAGCGGCGTGACGGTGAACCGCATTGCGAGGTGGAGCGGCTCGAGCTGGTCCGCGCTGGGCAGCGGGATGGACAGCTCCGTCGAAGCCCTCACGGTCTTCGACGACGGCGCTGGCCCGGCTCTCTACGCGGGCGGCAGCTTCACGACCGCGGGCGGCCTGACCGCAAGCCGGATCGCGAGGTGGGACGGATCGAGCTGGTCCGCCCTCGGCAGCGGAATGAACGGCTCCGTCGAGGCCCTGGCGGTCTTCGACGATGGCAGCGGTCCCGCGCTCTACGCGGGCGGCGCCTTCACGACCGCGGGCGGCCTGGCCGCGAAACGGATCGCGAGGTGGGACGGCACGAGCTGGTCCGCCCTCGGCAGCGGGATGAACAGCTCGGTCGGGGCCCTGGCCGTCTTCGACGATGGCAGCGGCCCCGCGCTCTACGCGGGCGGTAGCTTCACCACCGCGGGCGGCCTGGCCGCGACCCGGATCGCGCGCTGGGACGGGTCGAGCTGGTCCGCCCTCGGCAGCGGGACGAGCGGCGCTGTCCAAACCCTGACCGTCTTCGACGATGGAGACGGCCCGGATCTCTACGTCGGGGGCGACTTCTCGCGCGCCTTCGATTCCGGCGACAGCTACCTCGCCAGGTGGGGTTGCCCCCTGGTCACCCTCCAGAGCAAGGTGCGCCCGCGGTAGCAGCGAGCACGGGGCGCCGCCGGCCGGGCCGCCGCAGCGGGGACGCATCGGCGTGGCCCCTCGAGCTGGTGCCCTGAGCCGTCCCTCTGGTTCAGGCTTGCTCAGCGCGCACGCGTCCCCGCAACTTCCTGCACGACGGAGGAGGACCAGAGACGAGATCGCAGCGGCACGACGGCGCCATCGGGTCCCCGGCACGGCTCCGGTTCGAGACCGTGCGCTCCATCCTCCAGGACAGCCGGGGCAACCAGGCGGACCTGGCCCACGGCCAGCCCGGTCGGGCCAGGGGTCCGCGCCGCGACGGTCACGCTGACGGCGAAGTCAGCCGGCGATCTGTGATCGCTAGCGCTTCCGGGCCTTGAGCTCCACCGTGACCGGGAACGAGCACTGGCTCGTGTTCCCGGCCGCGTCGGTCGCGGTGCACTGGACGAGCGTGGTGCCGCGCGGGAAGTGCGTGCCGGAGGGCGGCACGCAGACCACGCTCGGCGTCGGGTCGACGTCGTCGGTGGCGGTGACGGTGAAGGTCACGCTCTCGCCCGCGGGGCTGCCCAGCCGGTCGAGCACGACGACACCCGCGGGGCACTCGAGCACCGGCGGGGTCGTGTCCAGGCAACCCCAGCGGGCGAGGAAGCTGTCGCCGGAGTCGATCGCGCTCGAGAAGAAGCCGCCGACGTAGAGGTCCGGCCCGCTGCCGTCGTCGAAGACGGCCAGGCAGTCGACCGAGGCGAGGGACGTGCGCGTCACGCCGCCGCCCAGCGGCGACCAGACCGCCCCGTCCCAGCGCGCGATCCGGCTGGCGGCGATCCCGCCGGCCACCGTGAACACGCCGCCCGCGTACAGCGCCGGGCCGTCCCCGTCGTCGTGCACGGCGAGCACGTTGACGTCGCCGTTCGTCCCGCTCCCCACCGCCGACCAGCTCGCGCCGTCCCAGCGCGCGATCCGGCTGGCGGGGACGCCGCCCGCGTTCGCGAAGGCGCCGGCGGCGTAGAGCGCGGTCCCGCTGCCGTCGTCGAACACGGCCAGGGCCCGGACGATGCCGTCCAGGCCGCCCCCGAGCGCGACCCAGCCCGCGCCGGTCCAGCGCGCGATGCGACTCGCGGGTGTGCCGCCCGCGCTCGTGAACGCGCCGGCGGCGAAGAGCTGCGGACCGGCGCCCAGATCCGCCTCGATCAGCGCCAGGACCCCGCCGTCCATGCCGCTCCCCAGCGCGACCCAGGCCGCGCCGTCCCAGCGCACGATGCGGTCCGCCGGCGCTCCGCCGGCGAGCGTGAAGGTGCCGCCCGCCACGAGCTCGGGGCCGCCGCCGGCGTCGTGCAGCGCGAGGGCGAAGACGTTGTAGAGCCCCGCGCCGACGACCGTCCAGGTCGCGCCGTTCCAGCGCGCGGCGCCGCCGACGAAGGTGCCGCCGGCGTGGAGCTCGGGCCCCGCGCCCGAGTCGTACTCGACCAGCGCGCGTGCCGCGCCAATGCTCGCAACGCCGCCCGCGAGGTCGGCCCAGCCTGCGCCGTCCCAGCGGCCGAGACCGGAGATCGGGCTCCCGCCCGGGGCGCCGAGGGCCCCGCTGGCGAGGAGCGCCGGACCGCCGCCGTCGTCGAGCGCCGCGAGCGCAAGCACGATTCCCGCCAGCCCCGGCTCGCCCACGGGGGACCAGTCCGCTCCGTCCCAGCGCGCCACGCGGGGCGTGGGGCGGCTCACGTCGTTGTCGGTGTAGTAGAACTCGCCGCCGGCGTAGAGGGCCTCGCCGCCGCCGTCGTCGAAGCGCGCCAGCGCGCGCACCTGGTCGTTCGCCCCGATCCCGACGGAGGCCCAGGCACTGCCGTTCCAGCGCGCGATGTTGAACTGGCCGCCTGCCGCGAAGAACCACCCTCCCGCGTACAGCTCGGGACCAGAGCCAGAGTCGAAGGCCACCAGCGAGCGCACGAACGGCGGCGAGATCCCCGCCCCGAGCGCCGACCAGCTCGCGCCGTTCCAGCGCGCCACGCCGCTGGCCGCGATGCCGCCGGCCGTCGTGAAGTCGCCGCCGACGAAGAGCGCCGGGCCGCTGCCGTCGTCGTGGGCGACGAGCGCCTCCACGGTGCTGCTGTTGGTGCCGCTGCCGAGGGCCGACCAGGCGCTGCCGTTCCAGCGAGCGACGTGGCTCGCCGCGCCGCCGCCGGCGGTCGTGAAGGAGCCGCCCGCGAACAGCGCGCCCGCGAAGCCGGTGATCGTCTCCACGCGCCCGTTGACCCCGGCGCCGAGGGCCGCCCAGCTCGCGCCATCCCAGCGCGCGATCCGGCTGGCGGCGACGCCGCCGGCGCTCGAGAAGTCCCCGCCAGCGTAGAGGCGCGTGCTGCCGCCCACCGTCACGCTCGCGAGCGCGTACGCACTGGAGTTCAGGCCGCTCCCGAGGGCGCTCCAGGTCGTGCCGTCCCAGCGCGCGACGCGGCTCGCGGCGACGCCGCCGGCGCTCGTGAAGCTGCCGCAGGCGTACAGCGCGGCGCCGCTGCCGTCGTCGTGGACCACGAGGTCCTCGACGGCGCCGTTCATCCCGCTGCCGAGCGCGGTCCAGGCCGTGCCGTCCCAGCGCGCGATGCGGTTCGCGGGCGTGCCCCCGGCCACGAGGAACGTCCCGCCGGCGTACAGCGCCGGGCCGCTGCCGTCGTCGAACACGGCCAGGGCGTGGACGTCCTCGTCCACGCCCGGCTGCGCGCCGAAGGTCGGCAGCCAGGAAGGCTCGCAGGACGCGCCGCGCGCCAGCACCAGCGGCGCGAGCGTGCCCGACCTGGCATCCACCGACACCCGGGCGCGGGCGGAGCCGGCGCCGCCGGTGCCGATGGCCGCGACCTCGAGCTGGTCGGCCTCCACGGGCACGTCGAGCTCGAGCCGGTAGCCTCCGCGCGCGTCGGTCCGCGCCCGCCCGCCGGCGCTGGTGGAGACCCAGGCGTGCTCCACCGGTGCGCCGTCCGCTCCGACGACCGAGCCCTCGAGCACGAGCCGCAGCTCCGACCCCGCCGTGCTCTGGAACGGACGCGGCAGCGGCAGCAGCAGCGCCGCAACGAACCCGGAAGCCAGGCAGGAAACGGGTGTCATGTCGCCCTCGACGGTTGGAGGTGGAGCCCTCCGAGGGGCTCGGGCTGCCCGCCGTCGGGTCCTTCCCCTTCTACCGGTCGCGCTTCGAGCTGAGAAGGGGGGCACGCCTGGATTCGGCACGAGCGCGTGAAGTTCGGCGCTCGCGGCGTGCGTCCGAGCTGGTCGGTGCGTTGAGGAGTGATCCAGCCTGCGTCGGCCTGCCTCAGGCGCGCGCGCGCAGCGTCTCCGCGATCTGCACCGCGTTCGTTGCGGCGCCCTTGCGCAGGTTGTCGACCACGCACCACAGCCACAGGCGTCGCGGGTGGGTCGGGTCGCGGCGCACGCGGCCGACGGCGACCTCGTCGCGTCCGGCGAGCTCGAGCGGGGTCGCGTAGTCGTCGCCGGCCTGCACGGCGAGGCCCGGGAAGGCGCGCAGGGCGGCGAGCGCGTCCTCGGGCGCCAGCAGGCGCTCGGTCTCGACCAGGACGCTGGCCGAGTGGCCGACGGCGACGGGGACGCGCACGCAGGTCGCGGTGACCGCCAGGGACGGGAGGCCGAGGATCTTGCGCGTCTCGAGCACGAGCTTCTCCTCCTCGGCGGTCGTGCCCGGCGCGACGAAGCGGTCGCACTGCGGCAGCACGTTGGCCGCGAGCGGGCGCGGGAAGACGCCACGCGGCGTGCCGGCGAGTTCCTCCAGGGCCTCGCGTCCGGCCCCGCTGGCCGCCTGCAAGGTCGTCACGGCCACGTGCGCGAGCCCCGCCGCGCGCCGCAGCGGCTCGAGCGCCATCACCAGGCCGATCGTCGTGCAGTTCGGGCAGGCGATGAGCCCGCGGTGGCCCGCCAGCGCCGCCGCGTTGACCTCCGGCACGACCAGCGGCACCTCCGGGTCCATGCGCCAGGTGCTCGACTTGTCGACGACGAGCGCGCCGGCCTCGGCCGCGAGCGGCGCCAGCGCGCGCGAGAGCTCGCCCGTGGCCGCGAAGAACACCACGTCGGCCCCGCGCAGCGCCGCCGCGCTCGCCTCGGCCACGCGCACCTCACGCCCGGCGAAGCGCACGCTCTGCCCGGCGCTGCGGGCGCTCGACAGCGCGCGCAGCTCCCCCACCGGGAAGCGCCGCTCCTCCAGCACGCGCAGCAGGGTCTCGCCCACGATCCCGGTCGCGCCGACGACGGCGACGACGGGGGCACGGGAGTCAGAGCGCGCGTTCACGCAGTCATCCTAGCCACGCCTCGAACCGCACCCGAACATCGGTGGCCTGGGCTCGGCCCTCCACTCGGGGGATACTCGCACTCACCTGATGCGGCCCGGAACCTCGCCATGAACGCTTCCCTCCTCGCTTCCCTGGCCCTGCTGTCGCCTTCCCACGACGCCGAGTGGCCCACCTGGCGCGGCCCGACCGGGAACGGGCTCGCCGCGAGCGACGCGCGTCCGCCGCTCACCTGGAGCGAGACCGAGAACGTGCGCTGGAAGGTGGAGCTCCCGGGCCTCGGCAACTCCTCGCCCGTCGTGCGCGGAGGGCGCATCTACCTCACGGCAGCGATCGACACGAGCGAGGTCGAGGAAGGCCGACGCGTGCCCGCTCAGCCCGGGCCGCCGAGCGCCGGGGCGCAGCGCTTCGTCGTGCTGGCGCTCGAGCGTGCGAGCGGCGCGCTCGCCTGGCAGACGACCGTGCGCGAGGCGACGCCCCACGAGAAGGGGCACGTCACCGGCTCGCACGCCTCGGCCTCGATCACCTGCGCCGGCGAGCGCCTGGTCGCCTTCTTCGGCTCGCACGGGCTGTACGTCCTCGACCTCGAGGGCAAGGTCCAGTGGTCGGTCGACCTCGGCGACATGACGACCCTGGCGGGCTTCGGCGAGGGCTCGACCCCGGCGGTGCACGCGGACACGGTCGTCGTGCAGTGGGACGAGGAGCAGGGCTCGTTCGTCGCGGCCTTCGAGCTCGCGAGCGGCAAGGAGCGCTGGCGGCGCGCGCGGCAGACGGACTCCTCCTGGGGCTCGCCGACCGTGGCGCTCGTGGGCGGGAAGGCGCAGGTGATCCTGACCGGCAGCGACGCGACGCGCGCCTACGACCTCGCCAGCGGCGAGCCGGTGTGGAGCGCCGGCGGCATGTCGAAGAACCCGGTCAACACCGCGGTGGTCGCCGACGGGCTCGCCTTCGTGATGAACAACTACCAGGGCGACGTGATCCAGGCGATCGATCTCGCCTCGGCGCAGGGCACGGTCGACGAAGAGCATGGCCTCCTGTGGAGCCGCAAGCGCGACGCGTCCTACGTACCGACGCCCCTCGTGCACGACGGCCGACTGTACTTCCTGCGCGACAGCGTCGGGCTCCTGAACTGCGTGGACGCGGTCACCGGCGAGCCGCGCTACCTCGGCGCACGGCTGGAGGACGCGCGCGACGTGCACGCCTCCCCGATCGCCGCCGCCGGCCGGATCTACGTCACCGCGCGCGGCGGCACGACCGTCGTCGTGCGCGCGGGCGACGCCTTCGAGGTCCTGGCGCGCAACACGCTCGACGACGTCTTCGACGCCACGGCAGCCTTCGTCGGCGACGCGATCTACCTGCGCGGCCGCAGCCATCTCTACTGCCTCGCGGAGCCGGCCGCGAGGTAGCGCCGCGCGCCGGCCTCAGCTGGAGGGCGCTGCGAGGGGAGCGCGCGACTGCGCCGCCCGGACGCGCTCCTCGCGCCAGCGCCCGGCCTGGCGACCGAGGGCACCGAGCCCCAGCGCTCCGGCCGCGAGCAGGAGCCCCACCAGCGCGAGCACCGCGAAGAGCGCGACGGGGACGTCGCTCCGGGACCAGGGGTTCAGGGCCACGGCGAAGAGGAGCGGCCACGGAGCGAGCAGGGCACACACGACGCGCCACACGAGCGCGAGGCGCAGGGCGCTCCTCCGCTGCGTGATGGCCGAGGCCGTGTCCCACAGGACGATGCCGACGAGGATCGGGAAGGCCACGGCCCAGCCCTGGCCGAGCCCGTAGGAGGGCTTCTGGCTCATGGCGTAGAGCATCAGCGCGCTCAGCCCGACGAGCGCGAAAACGACCACGATCTTCGCGTAGGCTTCGAGCTCGACGAAGCGCGGCTCGCGCGTCCAGTACAGCTCCTGGTCGAGCTTGACGTTGACGTACCCACAGGCCGCGCACGGCAAGCTGGCACCCTCGAAACGCTCCATGGCCGCGTAGCAGCGCAGGCAGTACGGCCGCCGCGGCTGGCTCGCGCTCGCCCTCTCCGAGTCGTCGCGCATGTAGACGATCTTCGGTGGAGCGAGCGAATCGGTCAACGGGGCAGCCCCGGGACGCGCTCCGAGGGTCGCGGGACTGGGCTTCGACCTCCGCCGAGCGCGCGCGCCTCGGCCAGCAGGCGCTCCATGCGTTCGACGTCCTGTCGGCCGAAGCCGGGCGTCTCGCGGGCGAGCTCCAGGGCGCGCTGGAGCTCGGTCTCGGCGTCGCGCGGGCGGCCTACCTCGAGGAAGAGCGCGCCCAGGGTCATGCGCAGGCGGCCCTCGCCCTCGGGCGGGAAGTCGGCCTCGCTTGCGAGCCGCGCGCGGGCATCGTCGAGGGCGCGCTCGAGCGCCGGGCCGTCGCCGGCGGCGCGCGCCAGGCCCTCGATCCAGCGCGCGGCGAGCACGGCCTGGGCGTGGGCGCGCCAGCCGAGCGAGGCCTCGGCACGGCTGCGCTGGAGGTCGCGGCGCAGCGCGAGGCTGCCGGCGAGGAGCGCGAGGAGGAACGCGAGGCCGGCCACGCTCGTCGCGGGGTTGCGCCGCGTCCACAGCCACGCGCGCCGGGCGGCGCTGGACGGACGCGCGGCGATCGGACGCCGGGCGAGCCAGTCCTCGACGTCGCGGGCGAGGGCCTCGACCGACGGGTAGCGCTCGGCGGGGTCGAGCGCGAGCGCGCGCGCGAGCAGAGCGTCGAGGTCGCCGCGCAGGCGGCGCGCGAGCCTTGCGGGCGGCTCCGGAGCCGGGCAGCCGGCCGCGGACAGCTCGGCGCGCGTCACGGCGCGGCTCGCGGGCGGCGCGGGGCGCGCCGGCGGGCCGGCGAAGGGCCGGCGGCCGGTGACGAGCTCGTACAGGACGACCCCGAGGCTCCACACGTCGCTGGCGACGCCGAGCGGCGCTCCGGCGAGCTGCTCGGGGCTGGCGTAGCCCGGCGTGAGCGCGCGCTCGGCCGACTCGCCGCCCAGAACGCGTGCGATGCCGAAGTCAACCAGCTGCGGGATGCCGCCGGGCGTCACGAGCACGTTCTCGGGCTTGAGGTCGCAGTGCAGCACCAGGCGCGCGTGGGCGTGCTGCACGGCGCGCGCGACCTCGAGGAAGAGCCGGAGACGCGCGCGCAGCGGGAGCGCGCGGGCGGCGACGTCGAGCGGCACGCCCTCGATCAGGCGCGTCGCCAGGTAGGAGCGCCCGTCGGCGAGCGTGCCGGCGTCGATCAGCGGGACGATGTAGGGATGGTCGAGCGCGGCCAGCGCGCGCCGCTCGGCCTCGAAGCGCCGCAGCGCGTCCGGGCCGGACGGGCCACGGCGCAGAACCTTGAGCGCGACGTGCCAGTCGTCGCGGCCGTCGGCGCGGCGCGCGCGGTAGACCTCGGCGTCGCCGCCGGCCGATAGGCGCGCCTCGATGCGCCAGGGCCCGGCGACGTGCCCGACGAGCTCGCTCTCGCGCGCGGGACGCTCCAGGAACTCCGGCGCCTCGGCGGCGGCGGCCAGCAGCACCGCGACCTCCTCGGCCAGGGTGGGGTCCTCGAGACGCACGCGCGCGAGCCGCGCCGCGTGCGCGCCGGGCGCGAGCTCGATCAGCTCCTCGAACAGCCGCCGCACGGCCGGCGCGAGACCGGTGCGCGTCATGACGCGATGCGCCGGTGCAGCCAGGCCTTGGCGAGCTGCCAGCGGCGCTCCAGCGTGCGCGGCGAGAGGTCGAGCGCGCGCGCGAGCTCCGCCGGCCCCAGGCCGCCGAAGAAACGCAGCTCGACCAGCTCCGCCAGCTCGCGGTCGTGGCCGGCGAGCTCGGCCAGGGCCTCGTCCAGGGCCACGACGTAGGCGTCGCGCTCGGCCGCCGCCGCGGACGGATCGAGCGCGAGCCGCGCCGCGCCGGCGCCGCGCTTCGCCGCCGCCCGGCGGCGCGCGTGGTCGACCAGGGCCGCGCGCATGGCGCTGGCCGCCAGGGCCACGCGCGAGCGCGCCTCGGATCCCGCGCGCACCTTCAGCCAGGCCTCGTGCACCAGCTCGGTCGGCGCCAGGGTGTGGGCGCGGCGCTCGCGCGCGATCAGCCCCGCCGCCACGCGCCGCAGCTCGGAATAGGTGCCGGTCGTCCAGGTGCCGGGGCGGGCGGGCGAGGAATCGGACATTCGTGGCTCGATCCTACGCGCGAGTGCGCACGTAGGGTCGGCCCGCGCGCTCCGCGCGGGGTAACGAAGAGGTATCCCGATGACGACCCATCCCCCGGGCGGTGGCGCGCGCCTCGCCCGCCGCTCGCTCCTCGCCGGCTGCGCGGCGCTCGGCCTCGCTCCGCGGCTCGCCGCGCGGCTCGGAGCGCGTGGCGACGCGTTCGAGCTCTCCTTCGACGAGTTCCTGGCCGAGGCCGTGCCACTGGCGCACGACCTGGTCGGCGACACGAGCCGCACCGGCCAGGACCGCTACCTGCACGCCCTGGCGGCCCTGGCGGCGGCCCTGCGCGACGTGCCGGTGCCGGAGATGCGCGAGACGACGGCGATGGGCGCGGCGGGGCGCACCTTCCTCGGCGCCAACGAGTGCGACGCGCCCTTCACGGTGCTGCACTGGCGCCTGGAGCCCGGGGCACGCATCGGCCTGCACCCGCACATCTACGGCAACGTCGTGACCGTGTGCCTGGCGGGCGAGGTGCGCATCGAGAACTACGAGGTGCTCGGCGCGCCCGACTTCGACACGCGCGACCCGTTCCGCGTGCGGCGCACGAACGACCAGGTGCTGACTCCGCGCAACGTGAACCTCCTCAACCTCGAGCACGGCTACGTGCACGGCTTCGTCGCCGGGCCGGAGGGCGCGCGCGGGCTCGACCTGACCACGCGCATCAAGCCGAAGCGCTCGACCCCGACGCTGGTCGTGGGCGCGGCGGCCGAGCCGGCGCGCGCGGTGTTCGAGGCGAGCTGGAAGCACGCATGAGCACCCTCGACGCCCTCCCCGTGCCTTCCGCAACCCCCGAGACCGCGGCCGAGGGCCTGCACCTGGAGCGACGCGCGCTCCTGTGGCTGCCGCTCGCCGTCGCGGGCAGCCGCCTGCTCGCCGGCGCGCCGCTCGCGGCCCAGGGGTCGGGCGCCGCGCCGCCGGAGGCCGGCTCCTTCATGCCGCTCGCGCACGAGGACTTCGGCCGCCGCTGGCAGACGCTCGCGCGCGAGCTCGTGACGCTCCCGGCGGAGCACGACGAGAGCTACGCCGCGCAGCTCGCCGGGCTGGTCGCGCGCCTGCCGCTCGCCGCGCTGCCGGTTCTGGAGAAGCCCAACCGCTCGCCGGGCCTCGCCGCGGGCCTCTCCTGGTTCCTCGCCCCCTGCGCGATGATCGAGTTCCGCATGGACCCGGGCGCCGCTCTGCGCCTGCACAACCATCCGCCGCAG
>DASVAP010000393.1:0-5787 GCA_036376275.1 Planctomycetota bacterium
CGGGGCTCGGCCTCGCGGCGCAGGGGAAGTTCGGAGCGCGCGCCGGGCGGCGGAGAGGCCCGGCGAGCACGCCTCCTGTAAGCGGCGCGGACGGGCCCGCCGGCCGGGATGGCGCACTCCAGCCTTACGCGCAGGAACGCGGGGCGTACGCGCCGGCCACGGGCCGGGAAAGACTTGCCTGCGCGACGGCTACTGGACGATGCCGAGCGCACGCAGCCCGGGATGCTCCGGCGCGAGCTTGGTCGCGCGGAAGCACGAGGTCGGCTCGACCGGGTTGCCGCCGCCACCCGGCGCGGGCGGGGTCCCGGCCGGCGGCGACTGCGGCGGCGGTGCCGCGCGCCCCATGCCCATCTCCACCTCGCCGCCGTGCGGGTTCCAGTACTCCCACACGATCTTCCCGGCCGGCGAGAGCTCGAAGAAGCGTCCCTGCTTGCCGGAGCACACGAACGTGTTGCCGTTCGCGAGGCGGTGGCAGCCGGAGATGAAGAAGGAGTAGAAGTTCTCGGGATCGGAGTAGCTCCACACCGGCTCCACCGGCAGGAACGGCTGCCCGGGCTCGAGCGCGAAGCCCTTCTTCGGGTCGAAGGGCAGCACGAGCTCCTCGACCGAGCTGTACTCCTTGACCGGCCGCTCCGAGCCGTTGTTGAAGACCGTCACGTGGCCCGCGCCGGGCCGCCCCGGCGGGACCCACTCGGCCTGGTGCTGGTAGAAGAGCTGGCGGTCCTCCTTCTCGCCGCGGCCGTACATGCGCGGGTTGCCCCAGCGCCAGAGCAGGTCGCCGCCCTTCCCGAAGCGTCCGCCGCGCGAGCCCCGCGCCTCGGCCGTCGTCGTCGAGTGGTCGATGATCCACAGCTCGTTGAACTCGGGGTTCGACAGCAGGATCAGGTCGTTCACGGGGTCGTGGTCGATCCCGTTGAGGTGCAGCCAGTCGCCGCTCTTCGGCGGCTGCTTGCCGTCCGCGGGGGGTGCGCCGTCGTCCTCGTCCTCGTCGCCGCCGGAGTAACCCAGCGCGCGCATCTCGGCCTCGCGCTCCGCCTGCGCGCGGCGCTCCTCCTCGCTCAGCGGCACCGTGTCGCGGTGGTCGGCGTTGACGTCGATCCGGCCCGGATGATCCGGGATCGCGCCGTGGTTCGGCTTGGCCGGGTCGGCGTCCTGGATCAGGTGGTCCTTCGCGTGCCACTCCCACACGATCTCGCCGCCGCTCGGCGGCGTCGGGCGGATCTCGAGCACCCAGCAGGGCCACCAGCCCTTCTCGTTCGTCGCGGCCGGGTCGCGCCCGAGCGCCACCGCCTCGTCCTTGGAGAGGTGCTCCCAGGCGATCGCCAGCACGTTGCCGTTGGCCAGCGGCTCGATGTCGTGGTGCAGCGAGCGCTTCGCGTCCGAGAGCACGTAGTCCCACAGGATGCCGCCGTCCTTCGCCACGCGCTGGATGCGCCCGCCGAGGCCGCCGCCGTGGAAGGTCGGGTTGTCGTCGATGCGCGCCGTGCGCAGCAGCGTCCCGTCGTCGAGCATGTACACGGCGAGCCCGGGGTGCTCGCTGGGCCAGGTGTGCACCACCTCACCCCGACGATCGACCAGGAAGGTCGAGCGCGAGCGCAGCGGCGCGAACAGCACGAACCCGGGCGTGGCCTCGGGCGTGTCGAGGCGCAGGCCACGCTCGACGGCGGGCGCGGCCGGAGTCTCCTGGATCGGCAGGGAGGCGTGGATCGGCAGGGATGCGAGGGGGACGGCGAGGAGGACGGGCAGCATCCGCGCGATCATGCCATCGTGCGCCGGCCAGGCACCAGCCGGGTCGTCAGCGCGCGGCGGCCGGCGCGCCCTCGCAGGCCGTCTTCAGGTCGGCCATGTCGGCCTCGACCGCCTTGCGCACGGCGCCGGTCATGAAGCCGAAGAGCGGCGCCAGCAGCCGGGCGGGCAGGGCCTCGGGCGTGCCCTGGAAGCTCATGCGCACGCGCGTGCCGCCGGCCGCCGGCTCGAAGTCGAAGGTCGTCAGGTAGCGCGTGCCGCAGGAGCGCGCCCCGACCGAGTAGGAGCGCCCGGGCTCGAAGGAGAGGATCTCCATCGTCTCGCTGGAGGCCTTGCCGAACATCACGCGCGTCTCGCGGAAGCGCGTGCCCTTGCCGACCGGGCCGTCGGTCAGGAGCTCGAGCGACTGGATCCCGCGCACGCGGCCGGGCGCTCCGCGCAGGTCGGTGAAGAGCGCGAAGACGTGCGCGGGCGGGGCGGCGATGACGGTCTCGACCGTTACGGGCTTCATGGGTGGGCTCCTCTGCCTGTGACGTCCTCTGAGGCGGACCAAGAATCGGAAGGGGCGCGCGAGGATCGCGCGCCAGGACGATCCAGAGAGCCTGGCAGAACGCCGCGGCCTGCGGCCGCGGCATTTCTGCTCAGGCTCTCTGACGATACGGAGGCGGCCCGGGAGCTCATCGGGTCGGCCCGCGAGAAAACGCTCGGGCGGGGCCGCGCTGCCCCGCACGGCCCCGCCCGAGCCGGTCGCGCGGCGGGTGCCGCGCGCCGGTGCCCACCCCGGGATCAGCTCCCGAGGATCTGGTCCTTGAAGTTCAGGAGGTCGGCGTGGAGCGCCTTCAGGCCCTGGTCCTGGCCACCCAGGGCGAAGTAGCGCTCGTAGTGCTCGAAGGCGAGCCGGGTGCGCGCCTTGTCCTGGTAGGTGTTGCTCAGCGTGTGGCACAGGATGGCGAGGTTCTTGTGCGCGTCGAGGAAGGTCGGGTCGAGCTTCAGGGCCTCTTGGTAGCGCTCGATCGCCTGCTCGTCCTCGCTATCGCGCTCCAGCGTCCAGGCCATGAGGAAGGGGCCCAGCGGGTGCTCGGGGCGGAGCTCGAGGAAGCGCTCGGCCACCGCCGCGGCTCCCGGCACGTCGTCGGCGCGCAGCAGCACCTCGACGTAGCCGCGCGCGGTCAGGGCGTTCCTCGGGTCGAGCTTCCAGGCCTTCTCCAGCTCCTTCATCGCTTCCGGCGACTTCCCGGAGACCGAGAGGAAGAGCCCGTGGGCCGTCAGCACGCCGGCATCCTTCGGCTCGGCCGCCAGCGCCGCGTCGAGGACCTTGCCGGCCTCCGCGAGCAGCTTCGGATCTTGCTGCGCGAGCAGCGCGCGCCCGAGGCCGACCTGGGCCGGCACGGCCTGCGGACGCTTCGCCAGGACCGCGCGGAAGGAGCGCTCGGCCTCGGCCGGTGAACCGAGCACGAGCTGGGCCTCGCCGGCGAGGTAGGCCAGGCGCGCGGCCTCGGTCTCGTCGGTCGAGCCCTGGCGCGCGAGCTCGAGGACCTTCGTGAACTCGCCGGCCTGGAAGGCGCGCGTGGCGTCCTCGAGGGTGCCGGCCGGAGCGAGGAGGGGGAGGAGGAGGAGGGCGGTGAGCATGGCGAGTTCCTTGTGCGCGTTCCTTGTGCGGGTTCGGAGGGAGGTCCGGGCCCGGTCGTTCCGGGGGAAGCGGCCGGGCCCGGAGGTTCGACCGTCTTCGGAGAGCGGGCCAGCAGGGGGGGCGTGCGCGACGAGCGCGCACGCGGGCCGAACCCTGCGGGCCCGCGGAGCCCGATCGCTCGCGACCGGGCTCCACGTGCTCTCAGATCCTGGCGAGGTTCGCCACCACCGCTCCGGACAGATCCGCGCGCGCGACCTTGGAGGCCACGAACGCTTCGGTGCCGAAGGAACGGTGAGTGTTGGCCTTCTGGGCGAGCGGGCAGGCGTTCTCGCAGCGATAGCTCGACACGAGACACTTGTCCCCGCCCGCCAGGGCCGGGATCGACAGGGCCGCGAGGGCGGCGACGGCAAACAGCTTCTTCATGGGATACCTCCTTTGGTGAAAGCCCATGACGGTGAGGGAGACAGCGCGGGCGGCGCGCGTCCCTGGAGCCGATCCTGTTCGGTCTCTGTCCTCTCTCGCTCCGTCTCCGCGCCTCCGCGTCTCCGCGGTTCCGCGGTTCGCCGAATCACAGAGGAGCGCGGAGACGCGGAGGGAGGACGCGGAGGGCGCGGAGGAAGAGGAAGAGAAGGGAAGAGGCCGGACCGGAGCCCGGCGGTGGGATCAGGAGCCGTCGGACTCGGCCAGGAGTGGGAAGACGCGGTCCGTGGCGAGGCGCGCGCGCACGGCGGCGAGGTCCTCCGCGTAGGGCGTGCCCGCGAAGCGGCGCGCCGCGTCGTCCAGGCCCGCCAGCGCTCCCTCGACGTCGACCTGGGCGCGCGCGCGGGCCTCGAGCAGCTCCTGGCGTGCCATGGCGTCGAGCCGGAGGCGCCCGAGGCGCGCCTGGAGCGCGATCGGCGCCGGCGTGTAGGGATCCGCGCAGAGCCCCTGGTAGGCGCGCTCGGCGTCGGCGAGGCGCTGCTCGAGCTCCGCGGCGTGGGCCAGGGTGTAGCGCGCGGCGGCCGAGCGCAGGAGCTCCCAGCCCGGCTGCTCGCCGGTGGCGTCGCTCTTCTCCAGGCCGTCGTGCAGGCTCTCGACGAAGAGCCCCGGGTCCGGCCGGCGCGCGAGCGAGTGCGCCGGGCGGCCGTCCGCGCGCCACACCTCGAGGAAGGGGTAGCCGCGCACGGTCAGCGCGCGCTGCTCGGCCTCGGGCAGCTGCGAGAGGTCGAGGCGCAGCGGCACGACGCGTTCCGCCAGCGCGACGACCTCGGGAGCGGAGAAGACGCGCGCGTCGAGCTCCTTGCACAGGGGACAGCCCGGATAGGTGCCGTACACGAGCAGCGGGCGGCCGAGGGCGCCGGCCAGGAGCTCGGCCTCGGCCCGGTCGGCCAGGAAGCGCACGCCCTCCGCGCCGCGCGGGTCGTAGCTGGCCCACTGCACGGGCACGTCGAGCGCCGGGGCCGGCGCGGGCGCCGGCTCGTCGAGCTCGATCGCGGCGAGGTACAGCGGCTCCGCGTGGAACGGCGCGGGCTCGACGCGGGCGGCGCGCGACAGCCGCCCGGCCCAGAAGGCGCCGGCCGCGACCAGCAGCAGTGCCGCAGCCGCCGCCACGCGGCGCGGGACGCGCGGCATCAGCTCGGCCTCGAGCTCGGCCAGGGAGAGCCGCGCGACCGGCGCGAGCGGCTCCTGGGCCGTGCAGGCGTGCACGAAGGCGTAGTCCTCGGCCAGCGCGCGCAGGGCCGGGTCGGCGGCGAGCTCGCGCTCGAGCTGGGCGAGCTCGGCCGGTCCGAGCCGGCCCTCGGCGCGGGCGCGCAGGCGATCGAGCGGGGTGGTCTCGTCCATGGCGGAGGAGGGATCAGAGGTGTGCGGCGTGGCCGCGGTAGGGGCGCAGCCGCTCGGCCAGGTGCGCGGTCGCGCGCGCGATGCGCGTCTCGACCGTCTTGAGCGGGGCCTCCTGGAGCGCGGCCACCTCGGCGCAGGAGAGGCCCTCGTAGCGGAAGAGCACGAAGGCCGTGCGCGCCGGCTCGGGCAGCTCGTCCAGCGCGCGGCGCACGCGGTGCACGAGGAAGCCGATCGTCTCGGCGCGCTCCTCCGCGCCGGCCGGGCCGGGGTGGGGGAGCTCCTCGGCGTGCGTGCCCTCCTCGATCGGCGCGAGACCCGCGCGCCGGGCCGTGCGCTCGCGCTGGTTCAGGAACAGCCGGTAGGCCGTCTGGCGCAGGAAGCCGGCCGCGCTCCCGCGTCCGTCGTACTGCGCGCGCTTCTTCCAGGCGGTCAGGAAGGTCTCCTGCAGGAGGTCCTCGGCGTCCGGGGCGCTGCGCGTCAGGCGCAGCAGGAAGCGAAAGAGCGGGTCGCGCTGCTCCAGGAACAGCGCGCGGAACTCGGGTCGCCCGAGGGAGGTCACGGGAGGGGCAGGGCCGGGGCCGCCGGCCCGG
>DASVAP010000395.1:0-10153 GCA_036376275.1 Planctomycetota bacterium
CCGAACCCGCGCGGCTCGGGCCTGTCGGCCCGACCCGCGCGCCCGTCGGGTTTTCCGCGCTTCGTGGACACCGCCGGCCCTCCCGTGCATTCGAGCTCTCGAGGCGCCACGCGGTCCGGACGCCCCGCGAGCGCGCGAAGCGCGCGCCTCCGGACCGCGTGGAGCCTCGAGAGCTCGACTGCACGGCGCCACGGGTCCGGCGCTAGCGCCACGGAGCAGCGGCGGGGCCCCGACGGGCGCGCCGTCTCGCCCCAGCCACGGTGGCCCCGACGAGCGCGCGCACCTCGCCCCAGCAACGGTGCCCCCAACGGTTGCAAAGCGCCCGGCGACCCGGGAGGGCGCCTTCGTCGGATGCACCTCCGAGCCCCCGCCCCTCTCTCACCCCCGCAGCGCCGCCACGATCCCCTGCGCCAGCCGCACCGAGATCCCCGGCACGCTCGCCAGCTCCTCGACGCTGGCCGCCTCCACGCCCTTCACGCTGCCGAAGCGCGCCAGCAGCGCCTTCTTCCGCACCGGCCCGAGCCCCGCGATCGAGTCCAGGCGCGAGCGCAGCTTGCCGCGCTCCTTGCGGTGGTAGGAGACGGCGAAGCGGTGCGCCTCGTCGCGCAGACGCTCGAGCAGGTTGCGCAGCGGGCTGCCGCGCGCGAGCACGACCGGCTCGGCCTCGGGCGCGAGGAACAGGCGCTCCTCGCGCGGCCCGCGGGTCCGCCCGGCCGCGCGCGCCTTGGCCAGGGCCACGATGCGCACCTCGAAGGCGCCCGCGTCCTCGGCCGCCGCCAGGGCGCTGCGCAGCTGCCCGGCGCCGCCGTCGATCACGACCAGGTCCGGCAGCTCGCCCTCGTCCATCCCGCGCCGCAGGCTGCGCCCGACGACCTCGTGCATGGCGCGGAAGTCGTCCTGGCCCTGCTGCCCGCGGATGCGGTAGCGGCGGTAGCCGGAGCGCTCCGGGTGGCCGCCGCGGAAGCGCACCCGGCTGGCGACCACGTGCGCGCCCTGCAGGTTCGAGACGTCGAAGCAGTCGATCAGGAGCGGCCCGCCCTCCCCGCGCTCGAGCCCGCACAGGCGCGCCAGGGCCTCCTCGGCCTCGCTGGCGGCCTCGGCCGCGGCCAGCGCCCGGCCCAGCTCCAGGGCGGCGTTCTCGCGCGCCAGCTCGAGCTGCCGCGCGCGCTCGC
This sequence comes from Planctomycetota bacterium, assembly GCA_036376275.1. Lineage (GTDB taxonomy): Bacteria > Planctomycetota > UBA1135 > UBA1135 > JABFRZ01. The sequence continues at coordinate 1,173 of DASVAP010000395.1, forward strand.
CGCCGCGCGGCACGACCAGGCTCGTGCCCGCGAAGAGCGCCTCGAGGAGCTCGTCCTCGGTCGGGCGCAGCGGAACGACGATCTCGCGCGGGCGCTCGGCCTCCTCGGCGCCGTAGAGGAGCGTCAGGACCTCGTGCAGGCAGTCCGCGTCGGAGAGCTCGGAGCGCAGCGCGAAGCCCTGGCTCTCGGCCAGCTTCCCGCGCCGCACGCACAGCCGGTGCACCTGCACGCGCTCGCCGGAGCGCACCAGGGCCAGGACGTCGCGCTCGGTCGCGGCCGAGGACAGGACCCCCTGGGCCTCGACCGTGCGCGCCAGGGCCGAGAGCCGGTCGCGGAAGCCGGCCGCCAGCTCGTACTCCTGGCGCTCCGCGGCGGCGCGCATGCGCGCCTCCAGGTCGGCCCGCAGCTCCTCCGTGTCGCCCGCCAGGATGCGCGCGGCGCGCTGCACGAGCTCGGCGTAGCGCTCGGCGTCGATGCGCCCGACGCAGGGCGCCGAGCACAGGCCGAGCTGGTGCTTGAGGCAGGGTCGCGTGCGGCTGGCCAGGACCTGGTCGCTGCAGTCCCGCAGCGGCACCAGCCGGTGCAGGTCCGCCAGGGTGCGGCGCACGGCGCGGGCGGAGGCGAAGGGCCCGAACAGGCGCGCGCGCCCGGGGGCCTGGCCCTCGCGGGGGCGGTGGGCGCGGACGAGCTTCAGGCGCGGGAAGGGCTCGCCGAGGTCCAGGCGGATCATGAGGAAGGACTTGTCGTCCTTCAGGCGCACGTTGTGGGGCGGCTGGTGGTGCTTGATCCGCTCGTCCTCGAGCAGCAGGGCCTCCTTCTCGGTGCGCGTCACCAGGGTCTCGACCGAGGCCGCCTCGCGCTCCAGGAAGCGCAGGTTGATGCGCCCGTCCCCCCCCGCCCGGTAGGTCGCCAGGCGCGCCCGCAGGCTGCGGGCCTTGCCCACGTAGAGGACCCCCCCCGCCGCCGAGCGGAACAGGTAGACCCCGGGGCGGTCCGGCCACTCCGAGGGGGTCGAAGCGGGCCAGGGAAAGAGGCTCATCGGGGGTGAGGAGAGGCTAACCGGGGGGGTCCCGGGCGCCGATCCCCGGCCCGGGACCGGGAACGGTTTTCCACCTGGCACCCCCCAAAAGACGGCTGGAATCGTATCCTCGCTGCCTCGGGTCCCGAGCCTTCCCCGGGTCCAGCACCATGTTCGTCCGACTTCTGCTCTCCGTTTTCGTAGCCCTCGGTCTGTCCGCGCCGATCCTCGCACAGCGCAGTCGCACCGACGGTGGCTCGCAGTCTGGCGCGCGCGCCGAGCGGCGCGTGCGCTACCGCGAGTTCCTCGATCCGGGCCTGTTCGGCCCGACGATGAGCCTGAATGGCTTCCTGAACCAGCCCGAGGGCGCGCCCGTCAGCGGGCCCCTGGGACTGTACGGAGCGCGGCTCTCGCTGGGACCCGACGGCACGCACGCACCCATCGCGTGGACCGATCGCGCGCCGCGCCCCTACCCCCCCAGCGGCGCGCAATCGATCACGAACGACTTCGCCGGGCGTCCGGTGCCGGAGGAGGGCGAGCCCATGCTGCGCATCGCCTTCGACGTGCCGGTGAACCGTGTCGGGTTCGTGCTGCGCATCCTGGACGAGCTCGAGGGCAACCTGATCGTGCGCGCCTACTACCAGGGCGACCACGTGGGCGCGCGCGCCTTCGACGTCGACGACCTGTTCCAGTTCATCGCCGTGCAGAGCTCGATCCTGTTCGACGAGCTGCACCTCGAGTTCACCAACCCGGCGGACGCGGTCTTCTCGCTCGACAACCTGGTGGCCGAGCTCGACCTGCGCGACTTCGACCGCGACGGGATCCCGGACTTCGACGACCCCTGTCCGCTGGACCCGAACGACATGCTCGTGGACCGCGACGGGGACGGCCAGGGCGATCGCTGCGACAGCTATCCGCTCGACGCCAGCAACGACGCCGACCAGGACGGGATCGGCGCCCCGGACGACAACTGCCCGACGCTCTACAACCCCGACCAGCTCGACGCCGACGGGGACGGGATCGGCGACGCCTGCGACGCCTCGCCGCTGGGCAGCGACGTGGACGAGGACGGCGTCTACGACCTGTTCGACAACTGCCCGCTGACCTTCAACCCGGAACAGGCCGACTGCGACGCGGACGGACTGGGCGACGTGTGCGATCCCGAGCTGGTGCACCCGGCCGAGGTGCGCTTCGAGATGCAGGCCGGCGAGTGCCTGACGCTGACCAAGACCGTGTGCCTGCCGCCGGCCCCGCCGATGGTGGACGTGCTCCTGGCGGTCGACACGACCGGCAGCATGACGCGCGAGATGGCCAACCTGCGCACCGGCGTGGTGGCCTACATGAACGGCGTGCGCCAGGCCCTGCCGCAGAGCGACGTGCGCTTCGGCCTGGTCTCGTTCCGCGACTACCCGCGCAGCTTCTCGAGCTGCGGCTACCAGCAGCGCTACTCGCACCCCGGCGACTCGCCCTACCAGGTCGAGGCCCCGATCGGCTCGACCAACGCCGAGGTGCTCGCGGCCGTGCTGGGCCTCGAGGCCAGCGGAGGGGGTGACAAGTACGAGGGCACCGCGCGCGTCCTGTGGGAGGTCGGGCAGCCGGATTCCGGCATGGGCTTCCGCCCCAGCGCGGCGCGCTTCGTGGTGCTGGTGTGCGACACGGGCCCGCACGACTGCGACATCGGCCTGTTCCTGGCCGGCTGCGTCGGACATCTCTCGACCGGCAAGGATCCGGGACGCGACGCCCTGATCGGGACGCCGGACGACATCGACTTCCAGGCCGACGCGATCGAGGCCCTGCGCGCCACGAAGACGCGCCTCCTGGTGATCTACACCGGCGAGTCGCGCTTCTGCGCCTGGCAGGCCTGGAGCGCGATGACCAGCGGCTTCGCGATCCAGGGTTCACCCCAGGGCATCTTCCCGGAGGGGACGAGCTTCGTGAACCAGCTCGTCGCCCTGATCCGGAACGCCGAGGTGCGGCGCGTGACCTATGCAGCGCGCAACGCCTGTGGCCTGGACCTCGCCTTCACACCGACCCAGATCCAGGGCCCGATCGACGTCAGCCACGGCGCGCAGATCTCGGTGCAAGAGACGATCTGCGTCCCGCCGGGGACGCTCGCCGGCGGGCTCGACTGCAGCGTCGACTTCCTCATGGACGGCGTCCTGGTGGGCACCCAGCGCGTCCATGTCGACGTCGATTGCCGCAACCACGTCCTCGACTTCGAGACCGAGGACGACTTCACGACCGCCCTGGTCAACGCCCAGTCGGTCTCCTCGCCGACCTACTGGGGTCGCATGGTGCGCGTCACGGGGCGCGGCTCGAACCTCGGCCCGGCGGTATTCGACTCGACGCCCGGCGGTCCGAACGACCCGAGCATCAACACCGACATGCTGATCGGGCGCGGGAACCTCCTGCTGCTGCAGGACTCGGCCCGCCCGCGCCAGACGGTTCCGGGCTTCTTCGACACGGTCACGGACGATCCGGATGGCGGCGACCTGGTGTTCGACTTCATCCAGCCGGTCCACCCCCGCAGCGTGCTGCTGGTCGACATCAACCCGCCGCCCAACCGCGGCTGCAGCGTGCGGCTCGTGGATGGTGCGGGGCGCCTGCGCGTCTACGCGGTCGAGCCGGGCTGGACGGGCACCTACGGCAACGCCGGCCCGTGGGAGCTCGACCTGACCACGCTCGAGCCCCAGCCTGGCAACGGCACGCAGCGCTGGGCGCGGGCGACCCAGGACGCGGGCTTCGAGGCCTCGAACGTGGTGCAGATCGTCGTGCACATGACCGGTTTCGGTGCCATCGACGAGCTGCGCTTCTGCAGGTGAGCGAAGGCTCCGCGGTGCCGAACAGGCATCGCGGAGCACGCTCGGGGGGGGGCTGGCCGTCCGGGAATCGGCGCACCGGATCACCGGGCGGGCGGACGCCCGCCCGGAGAACCGGTGCGGTCACGCTGACGGCGGAATCCGTAGGCGATCTGCGATCGCCTATCGCGCCAGCTCGAGTCGCTCCAGCTTGCGCAGCCGGTCGCGCAGCCGCGCGGCCTCCTCGAAGCGCAGCTCGCTGGCGGCGCGCAGCATGTCGTCGCGCAGGCGCGCCACCTCGCCGCGCAGGCGCTCGGCGTCCCAGCCGGCCTCCTCGGCCAGCGGCCCCTCCTCCTCGGCCTCGGCCGGCTCGGGCCCGGTGTAGTCCATCTCGTACAGGGCCTCGATCGAGTCGCGCACGGGCTTGAGGATCGTGCGCGGGACGATCCCGTGCTCCGCGTTGTAGGCCGTCTGGCGCTCGCGCCGCGCGCGCACGACCTCGAGCGTGGCGCGGATCGAGTCGGTCTCGTTCTCGGCGTAGAACAGCACGCGCCCCGCCACGTTGCGCGCGGCCCGCCCGCAGGTCTGGATCAGCGAGGTGGTCGAGCGCAGGAAGCCCTCCTTGTCGGCGTCCAGCACCGCCACCAGCGCCACCTCGGGCAGGTCCAGGCCCTCGCGCAGCAGGTTGATGCCCACCAGCACGTCGAACTCGCCCAGGCGCAGCGCGCGCAGGATCTGGGCGCGCTCGATGGCGTCGATCTCCGAGTGCAGGTAGCGCACGCGGATGCCGAGCTCGGAGAGGTAGCGCGTCAGCTCCTCGGCCGAGCGCTTGGTCAGGGTCGTCACCAGCGTGCGCCAGCCGTCGCGCGTGGTGGCCTTGATCTCGTGCAGGAGGTCGTCGACCTGCGTGCGCGCCGGACGGACCTCGATGGCCGGGTCGAGCAGCCCGGTCGGACGCACGATCTGCTCGGCCACGCGTCCGGCGCTCTTCCCGAGCTCGTGGGCGGCCGGCGTGGCCGAGACGAACACCGTCTGGCGCACGAGCCGTTCCCACTCCTCGAAGCGCAGCGGGCGGTTGTCGAGCGCGCTCGGCAGGCGGAAGCCGAAGTCCACCAGGTTCTGCTTGCGCGCGCGATCGCCCTTGAACATGCCCCCCACCTGCGGGAGCGCCACGTGGCTCTCGTCCACCAGGACCAGGAAGTCCTCGGGGAAGTAGTTGAGCAGCGTGAAGGGCGCCTCGCCCGCCGCGCGCCCGTCCATCCAGCGCGAGTAGTTCTCGATGCCCGGGCACACGCCGGTCGCGCGCAGCAGCTCGAGGTCGTAGCGCGTGCGCTGCTCCAGGCGCTGCTTCTCGACCAGCTTGCCGTCGCGCTCCAGGTCCGCCAGGCGCTGCTCCAGCTCGTCCTCGATGCCCTCGATCGCGCGCTGCAGGCGCTCGGCCGGCGTGACGTAGTGCCCCGAGGGATAGATCGTCGCGCGCCCCAGCTCGCCCAGCACCTCGCCGCGCAGCGGATCGACCTCGAGGATCGATTCCAGCTCGTCGCCGAACAGCTCCAGGCGGATCACGCGATCCTCCTCGTAGGCCGGGAAGACCTCGATCACGTCGCCGCGCGCGCGGAACGTCCCGCGCCGGAAGTCGAGGTTGTTGCGCGAGTACTGCATCATCGTCAGACGCCGCAAGAGGCCGTCGCGCTCGACGCTCTGCCCGCGCTCGAGCGCCAGCGACATCTCGGCGTAGTGCGCGGGCGAGCCCAGGCCGTAGATGCACGAGACCGAGGCCACGATGAGCACGTCGCGGCGCTCGAGCAGCGAGCGCGTGGCGCTGTTGCGCAGGCGCTCGAGGTTCTCGTTGCGGCTGGCGTCCTTCTCGATGTAGGTGTCGCTCGAGGGCACGTAGGCCTCGGGCTGGTAGTAGTCGTAGTAGCTGACGAAGTACTCGACGGCGTTCGTGGGGAAGAGCGCCTTGAACTCGCTGTAGAGCTGGGCCGCCAGGGTCTTGTTGGGCGAGAGCACCAGGGCCGGGCGCCCGAGCTCGGCCACGACCTTGGCCATGGTGAAGGTCTTGCCCGAGCCGGTGATCCCGAGCAGGGTCGCGGCCGGGGCGCCGGCCGAGAGCCAGCCGCACAGGCTGCGGATCGCGGCCGGCTGGTCGCCGCGCGGCTCGAAGGGCGCGGCCAGCTCGAAGGCGGGGCTCATGGGTGGCTGGCCCGGAGCCTACCCGAAGGCGCGCACTCCCCGGGCGCGGCCCGTTGCGCGCGCCGCGGGGCCCGGCGTACCCTGTCCGGCTCCGCGCCGGCGCGCCGGACGGAAACTCCGCAACCCGGCGGGCCCCCGGCGGGTAGCCCACGCACCCTCCGCCGCATGCTGATCCAGTGCCCGAGCTGCCACGCCCGCGCCCAGATCCCCGACTCCCAGGAGGGGGCCAAGGTGCGCTGCGAGTGCGGACGCGTCTACGTGGCGCGCGGCAAGGGCTCGAAGGGCTCCTCGAGCGGCCCCAACACCGGGCTGATCATCGGCGGCTTCGTCGGCGTGGTGGCCCTGGTCGTGGTGATCTTCGTCGCGCGCGGCGCCGACGGGGACGCCCCGGTCGCCAAGGCCGCGCCCGAGGCCGCCCCGCCTCCGCCGCCGGTGCTCGAGTTCGGCTGGAACTCGCCGCTGGTGAAGGGCGTGGTCGCGATCCACGACGCGGCCCACGCCGGCGAGCGCGAGCGCCTGAAGGGCCTGCTGCACTCCGCACGCGTGTGGGAGCGCGAGCACACCGGCCCCGAGGGCGAGCTCGACCCGGCCGCGCCGGCCTTCGCGGCCCTGCCGCCGCACGAGCGCGTCGACGCCCAGGACCGCTGGGTGCGGGAGCTGATCGAGGGCGCCGACAAGGAGCTGGTGGCCGACTGGCTGCCCTACGACGGCCTGGTCGTGTCCCAGGAGGACGAGGAAGCGCTCGTGCGCGTGGCCGTGCGCCCGCGCGCCGGCGGGATCGAGAACCGCTGGGTCGAGTGGCGCCTCGCCAAGGAGGACGGGCGCTACAAGGCCTGGAGCTGGGCGCGCTGGCTCTCGCCCGACGAGGAGAAGGCCGCCAAGCGCAAGAAGGGCTACGAGGTGGTCACGCTCTCGGACGGCTCGGTCGTGCACGAGCGCCCGCCCGAGCCGCTGCCGCACCTCGACGACACGCCGCCCGAGCTGCGCACGCGCATCGACACGCTCGTCGCCACCATGCTCGACCTCGAGCTGACCAAGGAAGCCTCGCGCGCGCGCCGCGAGCTGGTCGAGATCGGCCGGCCCGCCATCCCGATCCTCTTGACGAAGCTGTTCGAGACTCCGGTCGACACCGAGGAGAACCGCATCCGCTGCGGCCTCGTCGACCAGGCCCTGCAGAGCATCACCGGCCAGCAGTTCGGCTACGCGCCCGGCGAGGCCGGCAGCGCGGCCGGCACGACCGAGGAGCGCCGCCAGAGCTCGATCAAGCAGTGGTTCGCCTGGTGGCACAAGAACCAGCGGCGCTTCGAGGAGAAGAAGACCTCCGACGGCCTCGAGGGCCTGATCGAGCTCACCGAGGAGGAGAAGCGCTGGCTCGAGCGCAACAAGTGAGCGCCCCCCACCCGCCCAGCATCGCGCGCCCCCCCTGCAACCGACCCCGACCCGCGCGCGCCGCTGACCCGACATCCCATGGACTACCGAACCGGAAAGTGCTCCCAGTGCGGAGCCGAGTACAAGGTCCCCGCCTCGTTCGCCCACAACGCCGCGCGCTGCAAGAAGTGCCAGGGCGTCGTGCACCTCGGCCCGCCGCCGTCGGCGGCCGGCCCCAGGGCCGCGCCGGGCTCGCCCTCGATCCCGGCCAAGCGCGTCGTGCCCAAGCCCGAGAGCCCGCGCCCGGCCGCGCCCCAGGCCCAGCCCAGCGCCACGCCGCGCCCCGCCGCGCCCAAGCCGGCCGCACCGGCCGCGGCCAAGGGCGGCACCCTCGAGCGCCTGAAGGGCGAGCGCGCGGCCCACGGTGAGGCTCCGGCGCCGGCCAGGCCCGCCGCGCCGCTGACCGCCGCCGCCAGCGTGCGCGGCAAGGAGCACGAGGCCGAAGGCCACGGCGCGAAGCGCGAGAAGCGCGGCGGACGCGCCGAGCGCGGTCACCGCGAGAAGAAGAGGACCCCGGTGGTCGGGATCGTGTCCGTGGCCGCGCTGGTGATCGTCGGCGCCGCCCTGTTGCTCTTCCGCGAGTCGCTCTTCGGCGGCGGCGCGGCCGACGCGGGCGAGGGCACGGCGGCCACCGCCCCGGCCGCGGCGACGCCCGCCGCGGGCACGCCGGCCACTCCGGCCCCCACCGAGCTGGCCGCCGCCCCGACCGACGCCGAGCGCGAGCCCGCGCCCGGAACCGAGGCGCCCGCGGCCGACGCGCCGCCGGCCGAGAAGCCCAAGGCCGAGCCCAAGGCCAAGGATCCCGCCACCATCGACCTGACGGCGATCCCCGACTTCGGCCCCACGCCGGACACCACACCGGAGGAGTGGGCCAAGATGAACGACTGGGCCGTGCAGTGGATGGACGTCGAGGCCGGCGCGGCCGGAAACCGGGCCCGGATCGAGCTCACCAAGCTGACGCGCAAGGCCGTGCCGGTGATCCTGAACACCTTCAAGAAGCTCGACTTCTCCACGAAGGACGGACGCAGCAACGGCGGCCACTGTCAGAAGGCCCTGATGCAGATCTGCAACGGCACCAACTTCGACTGGAAGTACGTCGACGAGGCCGCCGGACAGGTCTACGACAACCCCGACGACGTGTGGTTCTGCAAGCGCGTCGTCGAGCTGTGGTCGAACTCCTGGAAGCAGGCCGAGCAGGACATCAAGGCCTGGATCAAGATCGCCAAGCTCGAGGAGAAGGACCCGGCCGAGGCCAAGCGCCTGCTCGAGATGTTCGGCGGCCAGAGCCTGCCCGACGCCGGTTCGAGCGACGACCTCGAGGTGGACTGAGCGGCAAGCGCCACGATGCCTCCGGCATCGTGGCGGCGGCCGCTCAGGATCGGCCAGGGTGCGCGATCCTCGCGCGCCCCTCTGTTCTTCGTTCTCCTCCGCGCCCTCCGCGTCCGCCCTGACCCTCCCTCGATTCGGTGGACACCAGGCTTAGGGAGTTTGAGATGGCTGCGAGGAATCGCAGCGTTCGAGGGGAAGGGGTCTGGGGAAGG
>DASVAP010000399.1:0-24909 GCA_036376275.1 Planctomycetota bacterium
GCACGTCCACTGCGCGGTCCGGCGCGTGGCGCAGCTCGCCGAAGCCCTCGCCGTTCGTCGGCGAGCTCGGCTTCGAGAGCCACAGGTCGTCGAGCCGCGCCACGGCGCCGGCCAGCGGCTGGCCGCGCCCGTCGCGGACGCGGAAGCGCAGCACGCGCACGGGCTCGAGCACGAGCGTCCCGAGGTCGTGGTCCGCCAGGGGGAAGCTCCCGCTCTCGACGTGGCCGCGGCCGACGCGCGGAATCTCGAGCAGCAGCTCCGCGCTGCACGTCTCGGGCGTGCCCTCGCTCATCAGTCCGAGCAACGAGACCTCGAAGCGGCCCTCGGCATCGCAATCGACGTCCAGCGGGCCGCTGAACATCTGCCAGTCCTCGACCTCGGCCTGCAGCCAGGTCACGCCGGCCGTACCGTGCACCGGCTCGCCGTCACCCGTCACGACTCGCCCGCGCAGCCGCGGCGGCGTCCGCAGCTCCACGACGAGCCCACGCGCCGGAGTCTCCCACCGCGTCTCCGGGGCCTCGACGAGGAACTCGGGCGTCTTCACCCGGAAGGTGCACTCCGGGCCGAGGGCGAAGGCGTCGAAGCGCCCGCGCGCGTCGGTCAGGAGCTTGCGCACGTCGCTGCGCACCCGCGCCCGGGTGCCCGTGGTCGGGTGATCGCGTTGCTCGACGAAGTGGACCTCGAGCGCGACGGGCCGCCCGGGCTCCGCGCCGTCGACGAGCACGCGTCCCTCGATGTCCGGCAGCGGCCCCGGCTCGGGAACCTCCGCCGGCCCAGTCAGCACGACACTGCGCTTCGAGGGAGCCACCTCCCCACCGGATTCCGCGCCAGAAGGCACGTCTCCCAGTGCTGCCGGGGCGGTCCGCGAGGCGAGGGCGCCCGCGCGCAGGGCCCTCTCGTCGTCCCTGCCCAGCTCCCGCAGGCTCCACCAGCCGGCGGCCACCACCAGCAACCCCGCCGCGGCGAGCGCGACGCCCACCAGCGCCCCGCCGCTTGCCGGCAGCCCCGCATAGGGCGCGAGCAGCGCGCTCCACGCCCGCCGCTCGCCCCCGAAGCGCCGATCCAGCTCGCGCCGCAGGGCCTCCAGCGCGCGCTGGAGGCGCGTGCGCACGGCGCTGGGCGAGAGGCCCAGCTCGCGCCCGATGGCTGCCGAATCCAGGCCGCGGAAGTGGTGCAGGACGACGACGACGCGCAGCTCCTCGGGGAGGTGCGTGACCGCCTCGGCCAGCAGGCGCTGGGCCTCGGCCTCGGCCAGCAGCTCGGGCGGCGACGCGCTCGGGCGTTCCTCGTGGGCCAGGGCCTCGCGCGTCGTGCGCCGGCCGGCGCCGCGGCGCGCGTTGTGGGCCAGGTTGCGGGCCACGCGCGCGAGCCAGGCGCGCGGCTCGCGGCCGGGGGGCTGGCGCAGGGCGGCGAGCCAGGTGTCCTGCACCAGGTCCTCGGCCGCGGCGGGCTCGTGGACCAGGCTGCGGGCGAGGCCGCGCAGCCAGCCGGCGTGGCTCAGGAGCTCCTCGATCTCGAGCGGGCGGGTCATGGCGTGCCTCCGCCATGCTCTCACACCGCCGACGGGCTTCCCGTCGGCGCCGGCCCGCAGGAACGAGCGCGCCCCTCGCCACGGACGCGGCGAGGGGCGCTGGATCGGTGCCGTTTCGAGCGCCTACAGCCGCCGGTGTCCGGCGCGCGGGCCGCCGCACAGGCCCGGGCCGCAGAGACCGTGGGTGGCGGAGGTCAGCGGCTCGCGGCCGTCCTCGATGGCGTCGATGGCGGCCTCCCAGGCGTGGCGGTAGGCGTTGTCCATCGCCTCGTACAGGAGGTCGTCGCGGCGCTCGAGGTCGTCCGTGTCGAGGGCGCGGTCCACCAGCCGGTCGCCGCGCTCGAACTGGTCGAAGGCCTCGTCCAGCTCCTCCGGGTCGCCGCCCTCGGCCACGGCGTCGTCGATCTGGATCTGGGCCAGGCTGCGGTCGATGAAGACGAGCGTCTCGACCAGCACCATCAGCTCGCTGACGAGCTCCGGGTCGTCGATCTCGCCGTCGTCGATCGCGTCGAAGACGTACTGGGCGCAGTGACGCTCCTCGTTGAAGACGTGCGCGCCCTCCTCGGGGTCGAGGTGGCGGCCCTCGACGAAGCCGTTCGCGTCGAGCACCCACAGCTCGAGCTCCAGGCTCTCCTCCAGCTCCTCGAGGGCGTGGTCGAGCTTCTCGAGCGCGTGCTCGCGGTCGCCCACGTCGCCGCGCCCGGCGTCGATCTCGTCGCGCAGGAGGGCCAGCTCGTCGAGCACGCGCTCCTTCTCGAAGAAGGGGAAGGCGCCGGCGCCGCGCTGTTGACCGACGCGCACGGCCTGCCCGGCGCGATCCGCGCGGGCGGTGGGCTCGGCCGCGACGAAGGCCAGGCCGGCCAGGACCAGGGGGAGCAGCAGGGAGCGGGGGGAAGCGGAGGTGTGCAGCATGCGTGTTCCTCTCGGGGATGGGTGCCTCGCGCGCGAGGCGGGACGAGCGCGGACTCTAGGGTGCGCACCCCGACGCGTCGCGGCCGCGGCGGGCCGGCCGGAGCGCTGCCGCGGCCCGCGGGCGCGATGCGCAATCGTCCACCGATCCAGCCGGCGGAACCGGCCGCGTCCAGAAGGCATGCGCGCCGGCCGCTCTGGGCGTCGGGACGCGCTCCACGGCGTCCAGGAGCGAGACGGCTCGCCGCCCGCGGCGCCAGGCGCGCCCCCGCATTCGGCCCGGCGCGTCCCTCCCCGGCGTATCGCACGAAAAGCGGCGCGCGGCCCGCTCCCGCGCCTCTCGCGCGGCTACTTCCCGACCGGCACGAAGGCGATGCGGTCGCCCGGGTAGTCGAGCACGAGCCGGAAGGGCGCCAGGAACTCCTGGCCGACGTTGCCGAGCGTGTAGCGGTCGGTGAAGGCGCCGTGCTCGGCCAGCGAGAACGACACGGTCGGGTTCTCGAAGCGATGGCCGGCGAGCTCGAACCAGGCGAGAGGCCCGCTCTGCAGCTCGGCCTGGCCGCCGACCCCGCCGCTGAAGCCCCGGGTCAGCGTGCGGCCCTCCAGCAGCCCGAGCTCGCGCACCGCGGGCGCGTGGAAGGTCAGCGTGCCGTTCGCGCCGGTGTCGAGGCGGAAGTACCCCTCGCGCTCGCCCTCGAAGCGCGCGCGCACGTGGGGCACGTTGTCCATGAGCGCGAGCTCCTGCCAGGCGGCGCCCGTGAGCGTGAAGCGCGCGGGATCGTGCAGGGCCACGTAGGGCTTGCGCGTCTCGACCTCGGCCACGCAGCGCGCCAGGAGGTCGTAGCCGATGATGCCGGCCACCTTGCGCCCGAAGATCGGCTCGAGGAAGGCGAGGTCGAGCTCGACGTAGACCGGGTCGCGCCACGTCACCGCCCCGAGCTGCAGCTCGCCGCCGCGCCGGAAGGCGGTCGTCGTCTTGCCTCCGATGCCGACCGCCAGGACCTCGCCCAGCTTCTCGAGGCCGAGCTCCTCGGCCACGCGCGGGTCGATGCACATCCCGCCCGCGCCCGTGTCGAAGATGAACATCCCGACCGGCTCGCCCTCGATCCAGGGCTCGACCAGGAGGTGCCCGCTCGCCACGCGGATCACGTCGAGCTCCGGGTCCGCCTCGGGATCGAAGCGCACGTCGCTCGCCGGCGGGAAGGCCGAGCGGTAGAGCCCGTCCTCGAGCGGGCCCGGCTCGAACGTCGCGACCGAGTAGCGGTCGACGGTCGAGCCGTCGTCGTGCGACCAGCGGTGGGGCAGCCGCCGGCCGCCGACCGCGCGCCAGTCCTCGAAGAGCCAGCGGCGCTCGCCGGAGTCGTCGTGGTAGCGGAGCTCCGTGGGCAGGCTCGTCGTCGGGTCGAGCGCGAGCGTCATGACGAGCGGCGTGCCCGTCAGGGCGAGCGCGAGCTGCGGTGGCTCGCCCTCGGCCCGCGCCGGCTCGTCGAGCGCGAGCTCGCGCGCCTCCGTCCAGTGCCCGGAGAGCACCCAGCCGAGGACGCGCGCCACGTCGGCGTCCTCGAGCTCCGCCGGCCGCTCGAGCCCGCTGCGGTCGCGCGTCCACACGCGCTCGCCGTCGCAGGCGTTGCTCTGCGCCAGCGCGCTCTCGAGGTCGATGCGGAAGCGCCCGCCCGGCGCCAGCGCGACGCGCACCGTGCCCGCCAGGCCCCCGGCCTCGGCCGGCCCGCGGCCGACGAGCTGCACGCTGCCCGCGGGCCACGGGCCGAGCGCGGCGCGGGCCCGCGCGAGGAGCGAGTCCTGGGCCGGGACGGCGGTCGAGCCCAGGGAGAGCAAGAGGAGCAGCGCGCGGGGATCCATGGCGGCAGGGTACCGCCCGCCGCGCGTCGCGTTTCGCCGGCCCTCGGGACCTCGGCCCGGCTGCTCACGGGCTCGTGCGCAGGCTGCGCAGGAACAGGAGCAGCCCGACCCCGAGCCCGGCGAGCAGCGCCTTCAAGGCTGCCGGATCGACCAGCGCGATCGAGAGTGCGAAGCAGGCCACCACCAGCACGTACGCGCGCCGCTTCGCCGCGCGCGGGATGCTGCGCTCGCGCCGCCACTGCTCCAGGAACGGCCCGAGGCGCGGATGGGCCATGAGCTTCGCGTGGAGCCGCGGCGAGCTGCGCACGAAGCAGGCCGCCGCCAGCAGGAGGAACGGCGTGGTCGGGAGCAGCGGCAGGAAGACCCCGGCCAGCCCCAGGGCCATCGCGAGCCAGCCGGCGACGAGCAGCACGATCCGCATGGCTTCCCTGTACTGTCGGGACCCGCGCCGCTCCAGGGCGCAGCCCGCGGACCGCCGCCGGTTCGAGGCCGACGCTCGCCCTTACGATCCTGGCCGTATCGCCACGCCACGCCCGCCGTCCCACGATCCCCTGCATGAACTCGCTCCCGCGCACCACCGTCCTGGCCCTGCTCCTCTCCCTCTCGGCCTGCTCCAGCGCGCCCGCGACGAGGGTGGCGCCCGCGCACGGGCCCGTGCTCGGGCTCGCCCCCGTCGGGAGCCTCGCGCGCGCCCAGGCCCTCGGCGACGTGTACCTGGCGGGCCAGCCGAGCGCCGACGATCTCGCCCTGTTCGCCGAGCTCGGCGTGAGGACCGTCGTGAACCTGCGGCCGGAGTCCGAGCCGATCGGCTACGACGAGCGCGCGGTGGCGGCCGAGCTCGGGCTCGCCTACGTGAACGTGCCCTACAACCGGCCCGAGCAGCTCGACGACGCGCTGTTCGGGAGGGGCCGCGAGCTCCTGAGCGCGGCCGAGCGTCCGCTGCTCGTGCACTGCGCCTCGGGCAACCGCGTCGGCGCGCTGTGGATCCCCTGGCGCGTGCTCGACGGGGGGGTGGAGCTGGAGGCCGCCGTCACCGAGGCCAAGGCGATCGGGCTCAAGAGCGCCGAGCTCGAGGCTCGGGCGCGCGACTACGTGCGTCGCCAGACGACGCCGTAGCCCGCCAGCCGTCCCGCTGCGCTTGCGTGCCGCGGCGAACCCGTGCGAGACTCCGCGGCGATGGCGATGCGCGTGCTCTTGGCCGTCGTGGCGGGGCTCCCGGGCCTCGTGGCGGGACAGTCGGACGCGCGTGGTCCGAGCCCGGCGCGGGCGATGGTGCTGCGCGACGAGGGCTACGTCGGCTCCGAGGCGTGCCGCGAGTGCCACGCCGAGAACCACGCCAGCTGGAGCGCCTCGTTCCACCGCTCGATGACCCAGGATCCGACGCCGGCGAGCGTGCTGGCGCCCTTCGAGGGCACGACGCCGGTGCTCGACGGCGTGGCCTGGAAGCTGGCGCGCGAGGACGAGGTCTACACCGCGACGCCGGTCGGGCCCTTCGGGACACCGCTCGGACGGCCGGCGCGCGTCGCGCTCACGACCGGCTCGCACCACTACCAGGTCTACTGGATGGTCTCGCCGGCGGGCGAGCTGGAGCAGATCCCGCTCCTGTGGGACGTGGCCGGACGGCGCTGGATCCCGCGCCGCTCGACCTTCCTCTCGCCGGAGGAGGGCGGCTTCGGCACCGATGGCTGGCAGCAGGTGTGCATCAAGTGCCATGCGACCAACGGCACCCCGGTGCACCGCGCGAGCGGGACGACCAAGGTGGCCGAGCTGGGCATCGCCTGCGAGGCCTGCCACGGGCCGGGCGCGGCGCACGTCGAATGGCGCCAGCGGCCGGAAGCGGAGCACGAGCCCGAGCCGGCCACGGGCATCGTCGATCCCTCCGAGCTCGATCCCGCGCGTGAAGCCCAGGTGTGCGGCCAGTGCCATGGGACCTTCGTCTTCGCGCACTCCTCGGCGCACGAGAACTGGCTGCGCGAGGGCTTCGCCTACCGGCCGGGCGACGAGCTCTGGAGCTCGCGCTCGTTCCTGCGCGGCCGCACCGAGCAGAACGGCCAGCCCGTGCGCGAATACCTGGCGCGCACCAGCGGCCACCTCGGGCTCTACTTCTGGTCGGACGGCCAGGTGCGCGTCGCCGGGCGCGAGTACAACGGCCTGGTCGAGTCGCCCTGCTACCTGCGCGGCCAGGGCGAGCAGCGCATGACGTGTCTCTCCTGCCACGAGCTGCACGCCTCCCCGGAGCGCGTCGCCGCCGGCTGGGCCGCCGACCAGCTTCGTGTCGGCATGGACGGTCCCGAGGCGTGCCTCGGCTGCCATGCCGCCTACCGCGAGCCGGCCGCGCTCCGCGCGCACACGCACCACGCCGAGGGCTCGAGCGGCGCCGACTGCCTGAACTGCCACATGCCCTACACGAGCTACGGGCTGGTCAAGGCGATCCGCAGCCACACGCTCACGAGCCCGAGTGCTGCCGAATCGACCGAGGTGGGCCGCCCGAACGCCTGCAACCTGTGCCACCTCGACCGCAGCCTCGGGTGGACGGCGCGGCACCTCTTCGAGTGGTACGGCCAGAAGCCGCCGGCGCTCACGAAGGAGCAGGAGACGACCTCGGCCGTCGTCCAGTGGGCCCTGGCCGGCGACGCGGGCCAGCGCGCGCTCGCCGCCGCCGCGCTCGGCTGGGAGCCGGCGCGCGCGGTGTCGGGCACCGGCTGGATGCCGCCGCTCCTCTCGACGCTGCTGATGGACGAGTACGACGCCGTGCGCCTCGTGGCCGAGCGCTCCGTGCGCAGCGACCCGCGCTGGGCGCACTTCGCGCTCGATCCGTGCGGCGAGCTCGAGGAGCAGCGCAACCACGTGCGCGCGACGGTGCTCTCGGACTGGCTCCAGGCGGGGCTCCAGGCGCGCTCCGATCAGCGCGAGGCCGTGCTCGTCCTCCCGACGGGCAAGCTGGACGAGCCGCGCTTCCGCGCGCTGCACGCGGCGCGCGACCACCGGCCTGTGACGCTGGTGGAGTGAGCGGCGAGATGCTCCTCGCCGTGCTCCTCGCGCTGCTCCCGGTCCCGCCCCAGGCCGGCGCGGAGGCCTCCGACGGGCGCCCCGCGAGCCCGGCCGCGGCCATGGTCCTGCGCGACGAGGGCTACGCCGGCTCGGAGAGCTGCCAGGAGTGCCACGCCTCGAACCACGCGAGCTGGTTCGCCTCCTACCACCGCACGATGACCCAGGCGCCGGCGGCGGCGAGCGTGCTGGCGCCCTTCGAGGGCGCGACGCCGTTCCTCGAGGGCCGTGCCTGGCGGCTCGCGCGCGAGGGCGAGGCCTTCTTCGCCACGCCCTTCGGCCCCGACGGCCGGGCCACCGGCCCGCGCACGCGCGTCGCGCTCACGACCGGCTCGCACCACTACCAGATCTACTGGCTGGCGACGCCCGAGGGCGTGCTCGAGCAGATGCCGTTCCTGTGGCACCTGGCGGAGCGGCGCTGGGTGCCGCGCAAGTCGATGTTCGTGACCCCGCCGCGGCTCGACGAGCCCGAGACCGATCGCTGGCAGCACGTGTGCATCAAGTGCCACGCGACGAACGGCACGCCGATCCATCCCGCGAGCGAGTCCACGCGCGTGGCCGACCTGGGCATCGCCTGCGAGGCCTGCCACGGGCCCGGCGCGGCGCACGTCGAGTGGCGCCGCAGGGCGGCCGAGCTGCCCGAGGCTGAGCGCGGCGAGGAGACCGGCACCGGCATCGTCGATCCGGGCGCGCTCGACCCGGTGCGCTCCGCGCAGGTCTGCGGCCAGTGCCACGCGATCCACCACTTCGGGGCCGAGGGCGCGCACGAGCAGTGGCTGCACGAGGGCAACGACTTCCGGCCGGGCCAGGATCTCCTGGCGCGCGACACGCTCCTCTACGGCACGCTCGAGCGCAACTCGGCCGCGCTGCGCGCCTTCCTGGAGAAGGAGCCCTACAAGCTCGACGAGTACTTCTGGTCCGACGGCCAGGTGCGCGTCTCCGGCCGCGAGTACAACGGCTTGCTCGAGTCGCCCTGCTACGCGCGCGGTGAGGGCGAGCGGCGCATGAGCTGCCTCTCCTGTCACGAGATGCACGTCTCGAAGGAGCGCGTCGCCGCCGGCTGGCCCTCCGACCAGCTCCGCGCCGGCATGGACGGCCCCGCCGCCTGCCTCGGCTGCCACGCGGCCCTGCGCGAGCCCGCCGCCTGGAGCGCGCACACGCGCCACGCCGCCGGCTCCTCCGGCAGCGACTGCCTGAACTGCCACATGCCCTACACGACCTACGGGCTGACCAAGGCGATCCGCAGCCACACGATCACGAGCCCGAGCGTCGCCGAATCACTCGCCACCGGCCGCCCGAACGCCTGCAACCAGTGCCACCTCGATCGCTCCCTCGGCTGGGCGGCCGACAAGCTCGCCGAGTGGTTCGAGCAGGAGCGCCCGCCGCTCGACGCCGACCAGCAGACGATCGCCGCCTCGGTGCTGTGGTCCCTCACCGGCGACGCCGGCCAGCGCGCCCTGATGGCCTGGACCCTCGCCTGGCCGCCCGCGCGCGCGATCTCCGGCACCGGCTGGATGCCGCCGCTGCTCTCCACGCTCGCGATGGACGAGTACGACGCCGTGCGCTGGATCGCCGCCCGCAGCGCGCGCCTCGATCCGCGCTGGGGCACCCTCGCCCTCGACCTGCACCTCGAGCTCGAGGAGCAGCGCAACCGCGTGCGCGAGACGATCCTCTCCGACTGGCTGCGCGACGGGCTCACGGCGCGCGCGGACCAGCACACGGCCGTGCTCGTGCGCCCGGACGGCACCCTCGACGCGGAGACCTTCCGCCGCCTCTACGCCGCGCGCGACCAGCGCATCGTCGTGCTGGGGGAGTGAGCCGGCCCGGCGCTCGCAGGCCCCGGCTCAGTCGACTGGCTGATCGGGAGCGGGCGGCGCGCCGAGGGCGGAGCGCAGGGCCCATTCCTGCCGGATCACGTGGCCGCTGCCGACGACGGCCAGGACGCGCTCGCCGCGCGTGACCAGCTCGAGCAGGATCCGCGCCATGTGCTCGCCGCGCACGGCGCGCGAGGCGTGGTCGATCTCGGACAGTCGCCCGGGCATGTCGTCGGTCCAGGTGCGCCAGTCGCCCGCGGGGACGAGCGCGCGCCAGGTCGCGTCCATCGCGGCGAGGTCCGGAAGGGAGCCGCGCAGGCCGTCCACGTCGGTGCGCTTCGCGCGCAGGTGCTCGGCCAGGCCCTCGTCGACCTGGCCGCCCGCCTCGGACCAGTAGACGCGCAGGGTGAAGTAGAGCGCCACCTCCTCGGGCGCGAAGCGCGCTGCCAGGAGCGCCACCTCCTGGGCGTAGTCCGGCTCGAGCGACCACAGCGGCACGCCGTGCTCGCGCGCGAGCTCGTGCACCAGGCCCGACTCGGGCATCCCCACGAAGCGCGGGAAGAGCGGTCCCAGCAGGTAGCCGCGCTGGCGCCCCTCGCACAGCGCGACCGTCGGCCGGAAGGCGCCCCAGCGCGCGCGGATGTCGGCCAGCTGCGGGTTGTCGAGGGCCGTGTCGTGGTGCGCGCCGTAGTAGAGCAGCGCCCCGTCGCCGTGCGCGAGCTCCAGCACGTAGGCCTCGGGATGCGCCGCACGCACGCGATCGTGCTCCTCCGCGCTCCGGAAGCGCACCGGCAGCGGCGCTGTCCGGCGCTCGGCGGCAACGGCGTAGGTCGGAGCCTTCGGCGACCACACCGCCCAGGCGTGCAGGCACAGCCCGGCCAGCAAGAGGAACGGAAGGACGAGGATCCGCAGCAGACGCTTCATGCGGGCCTTCTTGGGAAGGCTCGCCGGCGGCTTTCAGGCCCTCACAGCTCGACGCAGACGAGCTCCGCCTGGCTGCGCAGCACCAGGCGCTTGCCCGACAGCGCCATCGGGGCCCACATCTGGCCGTCGCGCTCGCCGCTGGCGGGGAAGAGCGCGGCGGTGGCGATGCGCTCGAAGGCCTTGGGGTTGGTCTTGACGACGCTGAGGGTGCCGTCGTGGCCGTCCTGGATCAGCAGGTGCTCGCCGGCGAGCAGCAGGTTGCCGCGCCCGAAGTACGGGTCGGCGCCGGTGCGCCAGCGCTCCTTGCCGTCGAGGCCGAGACACAAGAGGCCCCCCTCGGCGCGACGCGGGCGCGGGTCGTTCGAGTTCTCGTTGACGATGAGGTAGAGGTGCTCCTGGTGCAGCACGGGGAGGTGGATCTGCGCGCCGCGCTCGATGTAGAAGAGCTCCTCGAAGGCCACCTCGGCCCCCTTCTTCTCCTTCTTGTTCAGGCGCAGCAGGGTCGAGCCGCCGCGGTAGCCGCCGGTGACGAACAGGCGCTCGGCGTCGACCGCCACCGGCCAGGGCACCGGCAGGCGCGTCAGCGTCAGCGTGTGCTTCCAGGCGACGCTGCCGTCCTTCGGGTCGACGCTCACGATCGACATCGGCGCCGCCTGGTCCTGGCCGGTCGGCTGGACCTCGGTCGTGAGCACGAGGAGCTGCTCCTTGCCGTCGAAGGTGAGCAGCGTGGGCGAGGAATGGCTGAGGCCGATGCCCTCGGTGACCCAGCGCTCCTCGCCGGTCTGCCTGTCGAAGGCCACCAGCCCGACGTCGCTGCCGAGCGGCGCGTAGACGACCACGTCGCCGACGACCAGCGGCGAGCACGAGAAGCCGAAGCCCGGGTCCTCGCCGCCGTAGACCTCGACCAGGTGCGTCTCCCAGCGGATCGCCTTCGTCGCGCGGTCGAAGCAGGTCGCGTGTCCGAAGGCGCCGCTGGTGTAGACCGCGTCGGCCGTCACGCTCGGGACGCAGCGCGTGCCGGGGAAGCCGACGCGGCCCTTGGCCTCGTAGGCGTGGCTCCAGCGCTCCGCGCCGCCCGCCAGGTCGAAGACGCGCAGGAGCTCGCTCTCGCCCAGCTCGCAGTCCAGCAGGAACACCTCGCCGCCGACGATCGCCGCGCCGCCGAAGCCGGGCCCGGTGTCCGCGCGCCACAGCACCTTCGGGCCCTCGTCGCCCCACTGGTAGCTCGAGCCCGTGGCGGGTGCGCGGTTGTCGCGCGTGGGACCCCCGAAGTGGGGCCAGTCTTGCGGGAGCGGAGCGAGCGCGAGCGCGGCGAGGAGCAGCATGGGGGCGGGAAGATACCCGCGCCCGCGTCCGGCGCGCGGCCGGTTGCTCATCCCGAACGTCCTGCCGTCCGCTCGCCCGCGCCTACAATCGGCCGGGTGCGTCCCGCGCGCCTCCTGATCGGCTCCGGCCTGGCGCTGCTGGGCCTCGCCCTGGGCCTCGGGACGGGCGAGCTCCTCGTGCGCGCGCTGGACGTCGGCCCGCGCTTCCAGGTCGTGCACCGCGAGCTCTTCCAGCTCGCCGACGATCCCGAGCTCGGCTACGAGCTGCGCCCGCTGGCGCCCGACGGCGCGGGGCGCATCAACTCGGCCGGCTTCCGCGACCGCGAGTTCCCGCGCGCCAGGCCCACCGGCGTCGTGCGCATCGTGGCCGTGGGCGACTCGGTGACCTTCGGCGAGCCCCGGAAACCCGCGGAGAGCTGGCCGAAGGCGCTCGAGCGCGAGCTGGCCGCGCGCGGCGAGGCGCTCGGGCCCGCTCCGATCGAGGTCCTCAACCTCGGCGTGACCGGCTACAACGCCGTGCAGGTCGCGCGTCGTCTCGAGCGCCTCGGGCTGGCCCACGAGCCCGACCTCGTGCTCTACGGCTACGTGCTCAACGACCCGCAGGAGCTCTCGATCGAGCGCGAGGCGCTGCGCGACCTGCTGGCGGCCGCGGAGCGTGACCTCGAGGGCGAGCTCGCGCGCGGCGCCTTCGGCCTGCTGGCGCACTCGCGCCTGGCGGCGTGGGCCCGGACGCTCGTGCACCCGGCGCAGGCCCTGCAGCCGGGCACGGTCGAGTTCCGCCACCGGCGCGACCCCGCCTACCTCGCCTTCCAGGAGGGCGACCGGCGCGGGGCCTACTTCCGCGCGCTGCACGCCGACCCCGCGGCGCTCGCGCGCCTGCGCGCGGGCCTGGACCGGCTGGCGGCGGCCGCGCGCGCGGCCGGCGTGCCCGCGGTCGTCGTGCTCTTCCCGCTGCTCCTCGACCCGCGCGAGGGGCCCTATCCGCTGGCCGACGTGCACGCACGGGTCGCGGCCGAGGCGCGCGCGCGCGGCCTCGACACGCTGGACCTCACCGACGCCCTGCGCGCCTGCGGCCGCTGCGCGAGCGACTTCCTGCACCCGAACGCGGCCGGCGCCCGCGCCGCCGCCACGGCGATCGCCGACGCGATCGCGGCGCGCGGATGGCTCGCCGCGGCCCGGCGCTGAGCGCTCCATCGGCGGGAGGGGGAGGAGCAGGGCGAGCAGGTCGCCGGCCCCGCCGGCCCGGGCCGGTCGCTACGATCCGCGCATGCCCAATCCGCAGGAGAACCGCGCGCAGTGGAGCGGCTACGACTGGAGCCAGGGCGGCGACGACTGGTCCTTCGGCTGGGGCTCGAGCCGCGTGCTGTGGTTCGGCACCATCCTGCCGCGCGTGCACTTCCTGCTGCCGGCCGGGCACCTGCTCGAGATCGCGCCGGGCTACGGGCGCGTGACGGCCTTCCTGCTGGAGCACTGCCGGAGCTACACGGGCGTGGACGTGACCGAGCGCTGCGTCGCCGCCTGCCGCGAGCGCTTCGCCGGGCGCGCGGGGGCGCGCTTCGAGCTCAACGACGGCGCCTCGCTCGAGGCCGTCGCCGACGGCTCCGTGGACGCGGCCGTGAGCTGGGACTCGCTGGTCCACGTGGATCCCGAGACGATGGAGGCCTACGTGCACGGCCTGGCGCGGAAGCTCCGGCCCGGCGCGCGCGCCTTCCTGCACCACTCGAACCTCGGCGCCCACGGCGAGCAGGCCACGACGGTGCCGAATCCCCACTGGCGCGACCCGCGCATGACCGCCGAGCTCCTGCGCCGCTTCGCCGCCGCGGCCGGGCTCGAGCTCGACGCCCAGGAGCTCGTCCAGTGGGGCTCGCCGCTGACGAACGACTGCTTCTCCTGGCTGCGGCTGCGCGCGCCGGGCGAGGAGGCGGGCCAGGCCGACGTGCGCACGCACCCCTCCTTCGGCGCCGAGATCGACCACTGCGGCTGGTTCCACAAGGGACCGGGCCGCGGGCAGGCCTGACCTCCCTGGGACCGCCAGGCTCCAGCCTGGCCTCTTCTTCAACCTCTGTCTCCGCGTCTCCGCGTCTCCGCCTCTCCGCGTCCTCGCTCCGCGTCTCCGCGCTCCTCTTCTCTTCGATCGGAGCCGGAGGAGCGCGGAGGCGCGGAGCGAAGACGCGGAGGGCGCGGAGAAGAAGAGAACGGAGCCGGGCTGGAGCCCGGCGGTCCCGGCGTCAGAGCCTGGCGAGGGTGGCCAGCGCGGCCTCGAGCTGCGGATCCGCGCCGCCCGAGAACGGGCGCGACCACGGGACGAGCACGTCCGGCTCGACGCCGCGGCCCTCGAGGCGCTCGCCGTCGACGTGCACGTCCTGCACGGCGAGGTAGAGCACCGAGCCGTCGCTCAGGACGAACAGCCGTGCGCCCAGCACGGCTCCCGCGCTGCGCGTGCCGACGATCTTGCCCAGCCCGAGGCGCCGGAAGCCGTGGGCGAAGATCTCCTTGCCGCTGGTCGTGCCCTCGTCGACCAGCAGCACGACGGGCTTGGTCCAGCTCGCCACGGGCGCGCGCTCCTCGCCGTCGCGCGCGCGGAAGACGAGCGCCGGGAGGTCGCGCCGGAAGAGCTCCAGGTACTCCGGGTTCGCGCCGCCGAAGCCGCCGCGCAGATCGAGGACCAGGCCATCGGACTCCGCCAGCGGTCCATGCAGGAGCTTGCCACGCAACGCCTCGTGCAGCTCCTCGCCTGCGTAGGACACCATCTGGACGTAGGCGAGGGCCTTGCTCTCGCGCCGCAAGACCTTGCCGCTCGATCTCAGCGCGCGCAGGAACTGGGCGCGGGCCGTCACGGCCTCCGGCCGCACCTGCACGACCTCGACCGAGGCGGGATCCGCGCTGCGCTGCACGCTGAGCGGCACCCAGCGCCCGACGCGCTCGCGGAAGGACGCCACCGGCCGGAAGGGCTCGCCCTCGACGGCGATCAGTCGATCGCCGACGCGCAGGCCCGCCGCCTCGGCCGGGCTGCCGGCGAGGAGCGTGCAGACGAAGGAACCGCGCTCGCCACCGACCTCCGCTTCCTCGGTCAGGATCCCGATCCCCGGCAGCGGTGGGGGACCGGTGCCGCCGACGCGCGCGCGCTGCTCCGGCTCGAGTGCGTCCCAGAAGAGCTCGAGCAGCACGTGGTAGGCGACGTCGTCGCGGGTGAAGCGCTTCGTGTGCGAGGCGCCGAGCTCGGCCAGCATCCCGTCGATGGCGGCGTCGAGTGCCGCCTCACCCGCCTGGGCCCGCGCCCGGCGGCGCGCCGCGTCCCAGTCGACCCCGTTCAGCGCCGGATCGAAGAAGTGCGTGCGCACCAGGCTCCACACCTCGTCGAGCACGTCGTCCGGCGTCGCGGGCCCGCAGGCGGAGAGCAGCAGCAGCGCGGCGATGCGGGCGAGCACCTCGGGACCGTAGGGGGGCCGTCGAAGCACGTCCAGCCCCTCTCCCGGGGCCCGGATCGGGTCGCCCCGGACCCCGGGCGCAATTTTTGCGCTATCCTATGGCCCTGGCCATTTCCGGCCGGGAAACCCCATCTCGGTCCAGGAATCGGAGCCTGATCGTCCCGTGTCTGGAGCACCCCCCCTGCTGTCCCTCCTGGGCGCCCTGGCGGCCCTCGCGAGCCCTGGCCAGGAGCCCGGAGCGCGCCTCTACCCCGGCTTCGCGGCCTTCGAGCCGCCGCACGTGCCGGCCCTGGAGCGCCGGCTCGCGAAGCCGCTCCTCGAGGCTGGCCCAGAAGGGCGCCGTTTCGAGCCGGGGTACTTCGTCTGGCTGCCGAGCGGAGCGGAGCTCGTGCCCCCGGGCGAGCGCGGGCTCGCGGTCCCGGGCGGCGCATTCGTCCTGTGGCTCGCCGGCGGACACGACTGGCTCGCCCTGGCGCGCTCGGAGCACACGGCCTGGCTGGGCCGCTACCAGCCCGGCTGGAAGCTCGATCCGGCGCTGGTGTGGGACGCGGAGGACGAGACGCCGCTGCGGCTCGCGCTCGAGCTCGTCCCGGGGCATCCGCTCGCGGCCCTGACGGCCGAGCTCGAGGTCCTGGGCGCGCGCATCGTCGCGGGTGACGGGGCCGCGCTCGTGGTCGAGCTCCCTCCGCGGCGCGTGCTCGAGCTCGCACGCCTCGAGGGCCCCTACCGGATCGTCCAGTCCGAGGAGGAGCTTGCCCCCCAGGCCGTAGACGCCGACTCGACCTCCCGGCACGCGCGCGACGACGCGCAGGGAGGATCGAGCGAGCGCCT
This sequence comes from Planctomycetota bacterium, assembly GCA_036376275.1. Taxonomy (GTDB): domain Bacteria; phylum Planctomycetota; class UBA1135; order UBA1135; genus JABFRZ01. The sequence goes on from DASVAP010000399.1 coordinate 15,671, forward strand.
GGCGGTCCCGATCACGGTCACGCTGACGGTCAACGAGGGCCGGCACTCGAAGGACGGAACGCTCGCGGCCGCCGACCTCGCGCGCCTCGGCGCGAGCGACGACGACCGCCTCGTGCTGCGCGACCGCGAGACGCTCACGCTGGGCTTCACCGACGGCGTCCCGACCGACGCCATCGTCAGCGCCGTGCGCGTCCTGGTCGAGCACCACGAGGAGCCGCAGCTCGCCGACGGCGACGTCCTGTGGAAGCTGGCCCACGGCTCCCTGACCGCGCCCACCATCGTGCGCACCTTCGGCGCGCCCGTGCGCAGCGGCGCGAACCTCGAGGCCCTCGACCTGTGGCCGCCGGGGAGCCTGGTGCCCGACTTCCGCGCGCTCGTCGTGGTGATCGAGAACGGCAGCCCGAACCACGACACGCTGCTCGACCGCCTGGTGGTCGAGGTGGACTACACGCTGCCGGCGCGCGCGCCGGAGATCACCTCGGTCGCGGGCACGAGCGCGTTCCTCGGCTCGCCCTACCTCTACGACGCCGACGGCCGTGCCGAGGCCAGCGGCGACGCGCCCCTCGTCTGGTCCCTCGCCGGCGCCCCGGCGGGCTTCACGATCCAGCCCGGGACCGGCCTCGTGAGCTGGACGCCCGCCGCGCTCGGCTCCTTCCCCGTCACGCTGCGCGTCACGAACGCGCACGGCACGGCCACGCAGTCCTTCAGCGTCGCGGTGAGCGAGGCGCCGTTCCCGCCCACGCTGCTGCCGGTCAACGCGACGTCGATCGGCTACTGCCCGCCGGAGCGCCTCGCCCTCGGGCCCGCGAAGACGCAGCAGCGCCTGAACGTGTTCCTGCCGCGCGGCACGCCGCCCCCGGCGGGCTGGCCGGTGGTGCTGAACAACCGCGCCGGCGGCGGGATCGCCACGCTGCCGCTCGGGAGTGTGAGCGAGACCGGCGGCACGGCGGCGCTGCACGCCCTCCTGAAGGCCGGCGTGGCCGTGGTGGACTTCGGCGTGACCGGCATCGGCGACGGCGCAGGGCTCTTCTACCCGCCGGGGCACCCCAGCGGCCGCTACGAGTCCTTCGCCCCGAACGACGACACGCCCGAGAAGGATGCCGAGTGGGCGCTGCAGTGGCTGAAGATCCAGACCGCGTACCCGCTCGACGTGGAGAACGTGTGCCTGCGCGGCTCGTCCCACGGCGCGATCATCTCGATGTGGGCCGCCATGGGGCCGGAGCGCGCGCGCACGAGCGGATCGGCCCAGGTGCGCGCCAGCACGCGCGTGCGGGGCGTGCTCGCGCTGCAGCCACCCGTCTCGGTGTGGGCCTTCCTGCAGAGCGCCGACCTCGCCGTGCGCATGGTCGCGCACTTCGAGCAGGCCGCGCTGCCCGGCGTGGCCGCCACCGCCTTCGGGCAGGTGAGCGAGGCCCTGCAGAAGGACGGCAGCGTGATGCGCTTCGCCTTCCAGACCTCCGAGGCGCGCGTGCACAACGCCCACCAGGCGATCTGCCTGCTCTACTCCGAGCCCGTCAAGCGCGTGAACGGCGCGCCGGCCGACATGACGCTCGACGCCACGGGCTACCCGCGCCTGCATGGCGTGCTGCAGCAGCCCTACATCCACGATGCCTGGTCGGGCTACGTGCTGTGGCAGCGGCTGATCGGCCTCTCGACCAGTGCCGCCGGCTTCCACCGGACGCGCTCGATCTTCGGCGTGAAGGCCGGGATCGCGCTCCCGCCGCCCTTCGACTCCCACACGCACACCTTCACCGGCAGCGTGACGGGCCCCGGCGCGCGCACCCTGGCCCACGAGTGGGTCCTGCGCACGCTGGGCGTGACCCCGCTCGAACCCACGCCCGACTCCGGCTGGCCGCGCGTGCGGTGACCCTCCTGGGAACGCCAGGCTCCAGCCCGGCTCTTCCTTCCTCTTCTCCGCGCCCTGCGCGTCTTCCCTGCGCGTCTCCGCGCTCCTCTTCTTCTTCAGAGCGGAGCCGGAGGAGCGCGGAGACGCGGAGTTGAAGACGCGGAGGGCGCGGAGGCGGAGATGAGGAGAGAGAAGGAGGACGGAAGAGCCAGGCTGGATGCTGGCGGTCCCGGGGGGGGAGCTGTCACCCTCTGCGGCCTTTCGGGCCATGGAAGCACCTCCCGACACCCGCTCGTGGCGACAGATCGTGCGCGCCGCGCTGCGCGGCGAGATGCACGACTACACCCAGGGGAGCCTGCCGCGCGCGGTGTGGCTGCTGGCCATCCCGATGGTGCTCGAGATGGCGATGGAGTCGACCTTCGCGCTGGTCGACGTCTACTTCGTCTCGCGCCTCGGCGACGCGGCGGTGGCGGCGGTGGGCGTCACCGAGGCGATGCTGACGATCGTCTACGCCTTCGGCATCGGTCTCGCCATGGCGACGACGGCGCTGGTGGCGCGGCGCATCGGCGAGAAGAACGTGGCGGGCGCGGTGCGCGGCGCGACCGCAGCGGTGGCCCTCGGGGTCGGGCTCGGCGTCGTGCTGGGGGCGGTCGCGCTGCTCTTCGCGCCCGAGCTCCTGGCGCTGATGGACGCGCCGGCGGAGGTGATCGCGACCGGCACGGGCTACACGCGCGCCGTGCTGGGCGGGAACATCGTCGTGCTGCTCCTGTACCTGAACAATGCGATCTTTCGCGGCGCGGGCGACGCGGCCCTGGCGATGCGCACGCTGATGCTCGCCAACGGCATCAACATCGTGCTCGACCCGTGCCTGATCTTCGGCTGGGGGCCGTTCCCGGAGCTGGGCGTGACCGGCGCGGGCGTCGCCACGCTGATCGGGCGCGGGGTCGGGGTGGCCTACCAGCTCGCCGTGCTGCGCCGCGGCAACGGGCGCATCGCGCTGCGCGGGCCGGACGCGCGGGTCGAGCTCCCGATCGTGCGCGAGCTCGTGCGGCTCTCGCTGGGCGGCGTCGGGCAGCTCCTGATCGCGACCGCGAGCTGGGTCGTGCTGATGAAGATCGTCGCGCCCTTCGGCGCCGCCGCGCTCTCGGGCTACACCATCGCCATTCGTGTGGTGATCTTCGCGCTCATGCCCGCCTGGGGCCTCTCGAACGCGGCCGCCACGCTCGTCGGCCAGAACCTCGGCGCCGGCCAGCCCGAGCGCGCCGAGCGCTCGGTGTGGCTCACCGGCCGCTACAACATGGTGTTCATGGGCACGGTCACCGTGCTCTTCCTGGCGCTGGCGCCGCCGATCATCGCGGCCTTCACGGCCGTGCCCGAGACCCACGCGATCGGCGTGCGCGCCCTGCGCACGCTGGCCTACGGCTACGTCTTCTACGCCTGGGGCATGGTCCTGGCGCAGGCCTTCAACGGCGCCGGCGACACGCTCACGCCCACGCGCCTCAACTTCTTCTGCTTCTGGTGCTTCCAGATCCCGCTGGCCTGGACCCTCGCGCATCCCGCCGGCCTCGGCCCGGACGGCGTCTTCTGGGCCGTGTGTCTGTCCGAGTCGGTCCTGGCGGTCACGGCCATGCTCGTGTTCCGCCGCGGGCGCTGGAAGCAAGCGCGCATCGCGGGAGACTGAACGAGTCGAGCTCGTCCTGGCCGTGGATCAGGCCGAGGTCGGCCCGGGAGGAGCCGGCTCGCCCGCGTGCCACGGACGAGGCCACGTCGGTGCAGGCGATCGGCGTCCCCAGCGGGGAGGTTCCGCGGGAGAGGCTACTTGAAGGCGTTGCTGGCGCCCGGCTTCGCTGGACGCTCCGGCACGAGGACGGCGCGGGTGCGACGATCGCCGGTGAGCACGTGGACGCTCAGGCTCTCGGCCGGGCGGGTGCCCGTACCGGAACGGGCGAGCGTGGCTCGCTGCGGGAGCTGCCAGGAGTCGGGCGTGAAGGTCAGCCGCGCCGGAGCAGCCGCCGAGCCGGTGAGCTCGAGCGCGAGCGTCAAGTCGGACTCGGGACGTCGTCCGAGGATCACTTCCAGGTCCACGCCGTCGTCGCGCGTCTCGATCTGCCGGACCGTCAGCGCCGAGACGAGGCTCTCCTCGAAGCTCGGGATCGGCGCGCCGCCGGCGGCGCCGGTGGCGGGCAGGACCTCCACCACGAGCGCGCCCTGGCCGAGGCCGTCGTCCACCAGCGAGCTCTCGTCGCCGAGGTGCCCGACCTTCAGCGGCAATTCGGGATGGTCGAAGGGGGCCGCCTCGTGCCGCACGCGCGGGTCGGTCAGGCTCTCGAGGAAGGCCACCAGGTCGGCCTTGTCCGTGCCGGTGAGCGAGAAACCGCCCACATCCGGATCGAGGTCGCGCGCGTTGGTCGTGCTGCCGAAGTCGGTGCCGCGCGCATAGAACTCGACCACCTGCGCGAGCGTCGCCTGGCCGCCGTTGTGGAAGTACGGGCCGGTCAGCTCGACGTTGCGCAGGGTCGGGGTCTTGAAGGCGCCCTCGACGGCGATGCGCTCGCCCTTGCCGACGAAGGTGACGCCCTCCTCCTCGTGCGTGCCCAGCGTCTCGCCGTTCTGCTTGCGGCGCGTCATGGAGAGCGGGCCGAAGGGGCCGTCCGCGCCCACACCGCGGTCCTCCGCGGAGGGCCGCACGCCGATGTTGTAGAAGCCGTTGTCGTACACGGCGATCAGCGAGGCGCTCGGCATCGTGAACGGGAAGTGCCGCGTGCCGATGGCTGCCTTGAAGGAGCCCGTCGGCGGGAGCTCGTTCCACTCGACCTCGAAGCGCACCCGCGTGAGGCACTGCCCGTTGCTCTCGATCACGACGCGTGCCCGGAAGTCCATCTCGGGCCGGACCAGGCTGGTGGGCGCGAGCTCGATCACCTGCGCACCGGCCGGCGGGCAGCGCGAGCCGCTGGGCAGCACGCCCGTGGCCAGCACCCGGTTGTTGGCGGTGAGGATCCCCACGCGCCGGCGATAGGGGTTGAAGCCCAGCGGCAGCTCGCCCCCCACCGGAGCGGTCGAGAGCGTGACCCCGCCGTTCGACAGGAGGTGCCCCATCGACATGCGCTCGAGGATGCCCTCGCCCTCGTTCGGGTCCGAGTGCCGCAGGATGTCGTCCGTGATCGCGCCCGCGAACATCGGCGTGGCGTGGCAATCCGCGCACTGGCCCTTGCCGAGGAAGATGCCCAGGCCGCGCTTGGCCTCGTCCGAGAGGGCGAACTCGTTCCCGGCCGCGAAGGCGTCGTAGGGCGTCTGGTCGGGGACGAGCGTCGACTCGTACATCAGGATCGCCAGGCCGAAGAACAGCGAGAAGTTCTGCTCCATCTGCGTGAAGCCCGCGCTGAGCTGGCTCGAGCCCCACCAGCGCTCGTGGAAGGCGGCCTGGATCATCTGCTCGTAGGTGAGCCCGGGCGTGAGGCCGTCACCCCCCGCGTCGGCCAGCGCGCCGAGCACGCTGTCGGTCGGGTCGACGTGCTGGTCGGCGAGCGGCTCGCGGGCGACCATCTTGCGCCCGAGATCGGGCCAGGAGCGCCCGCTCCAGGACATCTCGACACCCGAGAGCGGCGGGCCGATCGCCTGCGAGGCCGTGGCGGCGTTGTCGAGCGAGATCGAGACCGCCTCGAGGCTCCCGTCCGGGAGCTTCTCGAGCACCTTCGGGTCGCTCGGGTCCGTGTCGCCCCAGATGTTGACGCCGTTGAAGCGGTGGTTGGCGCGCCCGTCCCAGAAGATGCGATGGAAGAATACGGCGCCGATCGTGGTGGGGGAGTCGCGCCCGGTCACCTGCAGCGCGTTCACGCCGCCGACCTGGAAGGTCGGGTCCGGCTGGACCGTGCCCTGGTCGAGCGCGCTGCCCGGATCGATGGCCACGAAGCTCTGCTTGAAGACGCCGGCCGTGCCGCGGCGATCGTCGGTGTCGGCCAGCAGGCCCGCGCCCGTGTCGGGGAAGGCGAACTTGCGGAAGGGGAAGTCGTCGAGGGACAGCGCGGCGTTGGGGCCGCCGCTCGCGCCCGAGGGCAGGAGGTCGAAGACGCCGTTCGCGCCCGGGTGCAGCGTGTTGCGCGTGCGGTTGTCGGTGCCGGCGTGGTAGTGGCACGAGGCGCAGGCCGTCAGACCGTCGCTCCCGAGCTGGATGTCCCAGAAGAGCGCCTTGCCGAGGCGCACGGCGGCGGCCTCGTCCGCCACGAAGTCACCGAGCCGGCTCGGCCGCGGGACCGCCAGCGTCGCGAGCGGCGGCGGCGCGCCGATGAAGCCGAACAGCGACTCGACCACGTCCACCGCGTGCAGCAGGGTGAACGAGTCGGAGCCATCGGGGCCGCTGACGGTCAGGCTCACGTCGAACGTCCCGATGCCGTAGGTGTGCACCGGGTTCTGGTCCGTCGAGGTGCTGCCGTCCCCGAGATCCCACAGCCAGCTCGTGATGGCACCGGTCGACTGATCGAGGAACTGGACCGTGAGCGAGTCGCCACCCTCGGCCGGGTTCGGGTCGGTGGTGAAGGCCGCGACGGGTGCCTGCGCCTGTACGGCGGAGACGAGGAAGCTGAGCGCGAACAGACTCCCGGCGACGCGCGAGGCGCGCACGGGAGCGGACGAGGACCCCATGTGACTCCTACGGGACGGCGAGCCGTGCGCGCTGCGCGCCCCCGACGCCGACGCAGGTGCGGGAGCGGGCAGCAGCAGAGCTCGGACGCGGACACCTCACCGGGCGGAGGAGAGGGCCGCGGCGCCGCTCCCGCGTCGCCTCCGCGGCCGTGTCCCCCCGGACGCGGCGCGCGGGTCGCTGAGGGATGCGGAGCTCCGTGACCCTCGAGAGCTCCGAACGAGTAGGTAGTTGCAATTTATTGGAGGGGCCCCGATGCCGCAAGGTAGGGAATTGCAATTCGGGTCAGGGGCCGGCTGGCCGGAGGAGCGCCAGCCCGCGCGGCCATCCGCGGCGCGCTTCCGCGAACACCTCAGGGCCGCCCGGCCGGGCGATTCCCGCGGCCGACGACCCCGGCCAGGGAGTCGCCGAGCTCCGCGCGGTGCGCATCGGCCAGCGCGGAGAGGCGCGCGACGACCTCCGGGTGCCGCGCGGCGACGTCGTGCTGCTCGCCCGGGTCGCGCTCCAGGTCGAACAGCTCGAGGCCGATGCGCGCGCCGTATTCGTAGGTGCCGGGGATGCCGTCCCGGCCGGGCGGACCGCGCAGCGTGCGGTAGCCGTGCGGGAAGTGCAGCTTCCAGCGCCCGGCGCGCACGGCCTCGAGCGCGTTCTCGCCGTAGGAGAAGAAGAGCGCGGGGTGCGGGCTCTCCTCGCTGGCGCCCGTGAGCAGCGGCAGCAGGTCGCGCCCGTCGATCGGGAGCGCGGGCAGCGGCGTGCCGAGCGCGCTCGCGACCGTCGGCACGACGTCGATCGTCATCGCCGGCGCGTGGATCACGCGCCCGGCCGGGATCACCCCCGGCCAGCGCACCAGGCACGGCACGCGCACGCCGCCCTCGAAGGTCGTGCCCTTGCCCTCGCGCAGGATCCCGGCCGAGCCCGCGTGGTCGCCGTAGGAGAGCCACGGCCCGTTGTCGGAGGTGAAGACGAACAGCGTGTCGCGCGCGGCGTCGTGACGCTCGAGCTCGTCCAGCAGGGCGCCCACCCCGGCGTCGATCTCGGCCAGGACGTCGGCGTAGAGCCCGGCCCCGGTCCGCCCGCGGAAGTCCGCGCTCACCGCCAGCGGCACGTGCGGCAGCGGGTGTGCGAGGTACAGGAAGAACGGGCGCCCGGCCGCGAGCTCGCCGCGCATCCACGCCAGGGCCTGCTCCGAGAACTCGCGCGTGTAGCGCGCCGGGTCGGCGTTCCAGGCGACGACGCGCTCGTCGTCGTAGAGCGGCAGGTCGCCCCAGGCGTCCGGCGACTCCGGATGGTGCGGCCACATGTCGTGCGAGTAGGGGAGGCCGAGGAAGCGCTGGAAGCCGTGCCGCAGCGGCGAGAAGGCCGGCGCGTCGCCGAGGTGCCACTTGCCGAAGTGCGCCGTCGAGAGCCCGCGCGCCGCGCACAGCTCGGCCAGGGTCGTCTCCTCGGACGCGAGCCCGACCCGGCTGCCTGGCCCGAGCGCGCCCGCGATGCCGATGCGCTGCGGGTAGCAGCCCGTCAGGAGCGCCGCGCGCGAGGCCGAGCACACCGGCTGGGCCACGTAGAAGTCCGTCAGGCGCGCCCCCTCGCGCGCCAGCCGGTCGAGGCGCGGCGTCACGATCCCGGGCGTGCCGAGGCACCCGAGGTCGGCCCAGCCCTGGTCGTCGGTCAGGACGACGATCACGTTGCGCGCCCGCGGCGGAGACGAGTCGGGCGCGAGGCAGGCGCCCGCGGCCAGGGCCAGGAAGGCGGCGGCGAGCAACCCCATCGGCCCGTGCGAGCTGGTGCGGACGATCGCAGCGAGGCTCGTCTTCCACTGCGGGCGATGGAGGGAAGCCGGCATCGTGGGGCACACGCGATCGTTTCGATCGCCTCAGGGCCCTCGGTGGATCTCGACCAGGGGCTGTCCGGAGTCGAACTGCGCCTGGGCTGCATCCCAGTGGCGCAGGACGATCTCCTCGAGCTCGGCGTTGCCCACGTTGCCGACGGTGAGCCACAGGATCCGCGGCGGGGGTCCGTGTCGCTCCAGGAGGCGCACGAAGTCCGAGTCCTTGGTGACGACGGTCGCCCCGGCATCGCGGGCCGCCCGGAAGATGTGCTCGTCCTTGGCCCCGGTCAGCCCGAGCTCGTGGACGTGCCGAGCTTCGAGCGCGCGTCGGTCACGGAGCGCCGCGGCCAGGGCCGGCGGTAGCTGGGCATCGATCCAGACCGCCACGGCCTGTTCTCAGGCGGCGATCGTCGGGTGATCGAGTCGCCTCGCCGCGTAGAGAAGCGCCGCCGAGATGTCCTCCGCCTCGAGATACGGGTACTGGGCGAGGATCCCGGCGCTCGTCTCCCCGGCAGCCAGCCACTCCAGCACGTCCGTGACCCTCACGCGCAGCCCTCGGATGCACGGGCGGCCGCCGCACTGCTCGGGATCGATGGTGATGCGAGCGAGGAGGTCGGTCATGACATGTGCCAGGGTATCCGGTAGGGGCCGCCTCCGCGACCCGGACGCCGGGCCGGCGAGCTTCAGCCGCGGATCGATCCGCTCGTGCCCGACGACGCGGCGTGCGTAGGCGAGGCAGGCCTGGATGTCGGCCTCCTCGAGCCAGGGGTAGCTCTTCAGGAGGGTCTCGGAGGAGTCCCCCGCGGCCAGCATCCCCAGAACGTGCTCCACCTCGAGCCGCCGCCCCGGACGATCGGCTTGCCGCTCAGGATGGCCGGGTCGACCGTTGATCCGACGGATGAGCTCTTCCTCCGTCGGCGCGATGAGTCTCA